>NZ_JRLB01000027.1 GCF_000764495.1 Nitrincola sp. A-D6 | reverse complement strand
TCCAGTGGTTCTACTCCTGGTGCCGGCGGTGGCGGCTCGTCCTATATAGGTGGGGTCGAAAATGGTGGAACGACGGCAGGTAATGCCTCGATGCCCTCAACAGGTGGTGGCACGCAAACAGGCCAGGCTGGCCATGGTTATGCGCGCATCCTACAAAGTGAGACGACTGTATTTGATGCCGGGGACCAAACAGGCACGATAACCATTGGTGGTGGGTTGAATGTAGCTAACCTGCAGACCGCAGATACAGATTTCACATTCAAGATTGCTCAGACTGATGCTTCAAGCACATCGAATTTGGGTGCAAACACGACCCTAAGTAATACGGGTGGCTTCGTAATGGGCACGGCGGCTAATACGCATAACTTATCTGTAGCAGGTTCATTTACCACAGCCGGTCTGACCAAGCTCCATGGTAGCGTCAGCACTACGGCAAGCCAAACCTATACGGGTGCAGTAGAGCTTATCGGGGATACGACATTTACCACCACTGACGCCGATGTGACATTCAGCGATAGACTCAATGGCACCACAGCAAACACAGAATCACTCACCATATCAACAGGTACGGGCGATACCCTCTTTGATAGTGCAGTGGGTAGCACAACATCCCTTAAAAACATCAGTGTAACGACAAGCACTTTGACCGCTGATGCAGTTAAAACAGATACCCTAATCACGATAACAAACTCAGCGGTATCAACCATCTCAGGTGAAGTGTCAGGTACGGCTGGTTTGACGCAAGTCGGCGCAGGCACCTTGACCTTAGCTGGAGCAAATACCTACAGCGGTGCCACGATAATCAACGCGGGCACATTAACGGTGACGGGTAGCTTGAGTGACAGCACTGCAGTCACAGTCGCATCGGGTGCCGTTTATGAACTGGGCGCAAGCGACACCATTGCATCACTGGCTGGCGTCGGTAATGTCATCTTGGGTGCCAACACCTTAACCCTGGGCGATAGCAATGACACCACCTTCACTGGTGTTATTAGTGGTAGCGGGGGACTGACAAAACAAGGCTCTGGCAGTTTCACCCTGACTAGCAATAATACCTACATGGGTGCGACAGCCATTAATGCTGGCACGCTGGTAATATTGAATGATGCGCCCAGTCCAGCTAATAAAAGCTTCACTGGAGCTGGGCAGTTGCGCATCGAGTCTGCGGGTGACAGCTTTACGAGTGTGTTCAATACTGGCGACTGGAGTTTTGGTTCGGATTTGGGCGGTCTAACCCTTGGCAAAGCAACAAATACGGCAAACATCATTATTAATTCCCTACTCGATATCGCGGGGTCGATTTCGGTATATGGTGGTGGAATTGAAGTTAATAGCAATTTAACGTCAAGGGATAGTGATATCAGTCTTCGCGCCACTACTGGCAGTATAACCCAAAGCGTTGGTACGCTTATCAGCTCGGGCGGCGACTTGACGCTAAGCACCCCAGGAAAAATCATCTTTGGTGACGCACATGTAGGCGGTAATTTATTGAGTACTACACAGGCTGCTGGTGTGTCAGGTGGCGTTTCTCAGGTTGCTGATACAGCTTGGTTGTTACGGGAGCCTCAACCTTCACCGCCGATGCCGGTACCGACCAAATTGCGTTGCTTAATGCAGCGGATAATGATTTTGGTGGGGCTGTATCGTTTGTGGGTGCCAACTATGGTAGCTGGCAAGACATTACACTGGTGGATGGTGTTGGTGGCTTGACGCTGGGTGACATCAGTACGACGGGCTTCTTAAATGTGACCAGCACAAATGGTGCGATTGAGCAGGAAGAAGACTCCTCCATTGTGGTGACAGGTGCAACGACACTTGTGGCCAGCAATGGAGAGGAGGTTCCGGCAACTGCTTACGATATTACTTTGGATGGCGCCAATGATTTCAATGGTCTGGTCAATGCGACGGGTGCCGATATCACTTTGAATGACATTAACGTGCTTGATCTCGGCGACATTACTGCCAGCGGTAAACTGGACGCTACGGCACAAGACGACCTCACGCTGAGTGGTACGATCAATGCCGACAGTCTGGCTCTAGAGGCCAAAGAGGGATCAATCAGCCAAGGTGGCAGCAGCACTCTTACTGTCATAACCGGTCCGAGCGACTTGAACGCAGCAATTGACATCACTCTGGACGGCGCCAACGACTTTAATGGTCTGGTCAATGCTTCGGGTACTGACATTACCTTGAATGATAGTAATGATCTTGAACTCGGCAACATTAACGCCAGTGGTAAACTGGATGTCACGGCACAAAATGACCTTGCCCTGAGTGGCGAGATCAATGCCGACACTCTGGCTTTGGAAGCCGAAGACGGTTCGATCAGCCAAGGTGAAGACAGCACACTCACCGTCGTGAGCGGACCAAGCGATTTGATCGCGGCAGGTGACATTAGCCTGGATGGAAACAACGACTTCAAGGGGCTGGTCAATGCAACAGGTGCAGACATCACCTTAAATGACATCAATGCTCTTGAACTTGGTGACATTACAGCCAGTGGTAAACTGGATGCCACGGCACAAAATGATCTTGCGTTGAATAACGAGATCAATGCTGACAGTCTGGCATTGAAGGCAAAAAATGGCTCGATCAGCCAAGGCGAAAACAGCACGCTGATGGTGGTGAGCGGCCCGAGCGACTTGACCGCAAAAGGCAATATCACTCTGGATGGTGCCAACGATTTCAATGGTTTGGTCAATGCGACCGGTGCCGATATCACTTTAAATGACATTAACGATCTTGAACCCGTCAACATTAACGCCAGTGGTAACGCCAAGCTTGATGCGGGAGGTGCATTGGCAGCTGACCTGAATGTGACTGGCAACAGCACATTGACCTCAGTCGATACTATGACGGTCTCAGGCAATAGCCAGAACCTGACTACTACCACTACCGGCACCAATAGTAGCACCAGCTTTGGTGACACCACGGTGCGTGGTGATCTGAGCACGACGACCAATAACGGCAACATCACCCAAACAGAACCATTGCGTGTGGCCAGTGCAACCAGCCTAACAGCGGGCACGGGTGACATTGTACTTAATAATGCTAATAACCGTTTTTCGGGATTACTCAAGGTCAACTCGGCCAACTCTGTATTGTTAACCGGTATTGCCTCTACGGAAGATCGGTTGTCAACACTGCATGTGGAGCCCGGAGCGTTTGTTAGTGGAGCTAGTGATTCCTTTAGTCCCGCACCGATATTGGATTCTGGCATAGGTAGCAGCCCTTCACCGATGAGCCAGGATGGTAGTTCAACAACGATCTTCAATAGCGATGGCAGCACCATCACGGTATCTCTATCAGCCGATGGTATCGTAACTACTACGACAGAGACGTCGGACGGCAATAGCACTAGCCGTTCAGAGAGGCTAGATCTGGACGCTTTACCGGTAAATATACTGGAGTTGTCGCTTTCTCTGATTCAGCTTGGTGTTGGTAACTCATTGCTGCTTGATGAAGTGCGTAACGATTTTCCTGATATTGTCGCGATCTTGTCGGTATTTGGACAAGACGGATCGCCACTCTCTGCAGGTATCAGTTATGACCAGAATACAGGTGTGTTAAGTGTTAACGACTGGGCTAACTGGCATTCAGAGGAAGCGCCGGTATATGTGCTGGCGGTAGACCGTATGGGAGAACTACTGATATTTCGCTTGCGTAAAGAACCAGAAGAGTAGAGCGGTCAGTGCTTCTGTGTTGTCATTGGGTAACTAATCGCACCCACCTGGAGGTGCGGATGTTACCCTGGACCACAGTAGAGAGGGTTTTCAGAAAGCGTCAATTTCACGTGGAGGTATGTCTAACGATTCGCGAAGATCAGCGGACAGGATAACGGACAAAAAAATTGCCTGCCGAGGATCGGTATGTGTAGGGTAGGGACGAATTCATTGAGAACCCCCAGTGTCACCTGTGAGTGTCACCAATCGGGTAGGGGTGGTGGAGGTGGCGGGTTTCGAACCCGCGTCCGCCAATCCTCTGCCTTAAGATCTACATGCTTAGGCTTCTCTATTCAATTAACCCGTCACGACCCGAGAGCCAGGGTGTTTTGGGCGAGCTCTTTTAGTTTTAACCGTTCAGCTTAGAGCAAAGCATCCGGGCGATTCTGTCTCATATGACACTGCGAACCTCTGAGTTACAGACACCTTAGAGTGCAGCGCTAGCCGACTTAAGCGGCTAGAGCGTAGTTATCGTCGTTTGCAACTATAACTGTGTGATGAGGGATTTACGAGAATCATCACGTTCTCGGCATGCACCCAAGGGTTCGTAATCAGCGTCGAAGCCATGTCACCCCCAGATAACGAGTGCAGTATATAGCATGACGGTGGAAAGCTAAAGCACCACCGTCAGCTGTTTTATACTTTGAACTGCTCCACTTCGGTTTTCAGGCGCTGGGCAAGTTCGGTCAGTAGCTGGCTGGCCTCGGCGGTCTGGTCGGCGCCACTGACCACTTCGCTGACAATCTGAGCGACGTTGTGAACACTTTGATTGATTTCGTTGGCTACGGCAGTTTGTTCTTCGGTAGCTGAGGAGATCTGCACGTTCATATCCAGAATGGTACTGACAGCGGCGCTCATGGCATCGAAGGTTTCACCATTGGCGCGCGCATTATCGACACCATCCCGGGCGGCTTGAGTGGATTTTTGCATCTCTTTAACCGCTTCCTTGGCAACGCTTTGCAGATCGCTGATGCTTTGTTGAATGCGCTCAGTGGATTGCTGGGTATTTCCAGCCAGGTTGCGTACTTCATCAGCAACGACGGCAAAACCGCGGCCAGCATCGCCAGCACGTGCAGCTTCTATGGCAGCATTGAGGGCCAGTAAGTTGGTCTGCTCTGCAATGGATTCTATGACATCGAGAACTTCGGTAATTTTATCGGCCTGGGCGTCCAGATTACCAATACGTTCGGCTGAAGTTTCAATGCTGCCGGCCAGCGCTTCAATAGCTTTGCGGGTCTGGCGTGTGCGTTCCAGGCCTGCGTTAGCCTGCTCATTGGCTTGTTCAGCCGAGCTGGAGGCATTCTGTGCATTGGTGGCCACTTCAGTGATGGCGGCTGTCATTTCATTAATGGCTGTCGCAATCATGGTAGTTTGCTGTTCCTGATCACGGGCGCCACCGCTGACCTGGCTGCTGATGGCACTCATCTCTTCGGCGGCTGCGGCTAACTGGTCGGTGGCGTTGCCAAGATTGCGGATCAGTTGCTGGAAGTGATCCATCATGCCGTTGAACTGGGTACCTAATTGAGATAGCTCGTCTTTACCTTCAATCGGGGCGCGAAGAGTCAGGTTTGAATTCGTACCTATTTCACTAACAACATCAACCAGTTTCCGAATTGGCCGTTGAATCGACAACGACACGCGCCATGCCAGCAGGCTCGATATAATCACCACCAGTATTCCAACAATCACAAACATGTTGCGGTCACGGATATACTGGGCATCAGCTTGATTTCGTAGTGTAGAAGCAGCACTCAACTGGTAATCAATCAATTCGTTTAATGTGTTTGACAGGGGCTCATAAGCACTAAACAGGCGAGTGTTGAAGGTGGGTAGATCGAGTAAGCGAAGATGGCCTGAGGCCGCTTGTTCCAGAAATTCATTTTGGGTATTTAAAACGGTCTGTAGGTGCCCTTCAGCTTGTTTGATCATCGCTTTTTCAGTATCACTTATGTCGCTTTGAAGAAAGAGTGCCCAGGCTTCCTGTCCTGCACTTTCGGCCGCTTCAATCTGTGCTCGTAATTCTGGTTCAAGTAAAACTCCGGCGCGGAATTTTTGAAAGGCATCAACTCCGGCTACTGCAAAGGCATCGGAGGTTATTTTCAGCTGGCGCAGAGGGATTACGGCATCGGTGTAAAGAGACTGCGTGTTTTGGTTCAGTAATTGCATGTCTTTTACTGCGATTGAAAAGCTCGCAATGATGACTAAAACTGGGAATACGCTTAAAACAATCAGGCGGGTAACTACGTTCATCTGATTCAGCATAATGGCACCTTTTTTTGAGAGGATTCATAGTATTATGCTGATCTACGCGTTGACTACAAGCTTATACACCTTAAGTTGTGTGGTTTTTGCTATAAAAGAGAACTGTTGCTTTAATCAGGCAGCGCTGCCATGATGCGTTGTTTCTGGCGAGCCCAGTCTTTCTCTTTTTCTGCTGCACGTTTATCGTGTTGCTTTTTGCCTTTTACCAGTGCGATTTCGCACTTGACCCGTCCCTGTTTCCAGTAGAGTGCGAGTGCAACACAGGTATAGCCTTTGGCTTGTGTAGCGCCCATCAGCCGGTCGATTTCACGTCTGTGCAACAGCAGTTTGCGGTCACGACGCGGGTCGGCCAGAACATGGGTGCAGGTGGAAATAATCGGGGTGAAGTGAGCGCCAACCAGCCAGGCTTCATCATCCTTGAGGACTACATAGGAGTCAACCAACTGAGCGCGGCCAGCGCGTAGACTTTTAACTTCCCAGCCAGACAGGGCTACACCAGCTTCGAACTTCTGTTCAATGCTATATTCGTGGCGTGCCTTTTTGTTCTGGCAGATAGTTGAACTGGTAGGTTTTGCTTTCTTTTTTGACATGTGCGAATTATATAGACGAGACAGAGGCTTTGAAAGCTGTTTTACTTGGGCTTTCATATAGCTGGTACGTTCAAGGGTAGAAAGTTTTCTGCCATGGGTTGAGCGTGAGTCAGGAAGCGAATTTATGCAGACAGGTCGAAAAGCTCAGGAGCTCTGGTCTCATCGCAGTGTCTTTATTCTGGCGCTGCTGGGTTCCTCCGCAGGTTTGGGGAATATCTGGAAATTTCCTTATCTGACGGGAGAGCAGGGCGGTGGCACCTTTATACTGGTGTATCTGTTTTGTGTGTTGCTGGTGGGTGTGCCGATCATGATGGCTGAGGTCTTACTGGGGCGCAGAACCCGCAGTAACCCTGTGCAGTCAATGCAGATATTAAGTCAGGAGGCGGGTGCATCGCCTCGCTGGGTTTGGGCTGGTTGGTTGGCTGTATTGACGGGAGTGCTGATTTTTTCTTTCTATGCGGTGGTTGCTGCGTGGATTTTTCACTACATTTTCTCCCTGTCAGCTGGTCTGCTGGTTGATGTCGGTGCTGAACAGGCAAGTGATTTTTTTGCCGCTATGCTGAATGCGCCGGAATCTTTGCTGATCAGTCACAGTATTTTTATGCTGGTGGTGTTGCTGATCCTGGGGGCTGGTGTCCGCCGCGGGCTGGATCGTGCCATCCGCTACCTGATGCCCTTGCTATTGCTGCTGCTGTTTATCCTGCTGGTTTATGCTTATAACTCCGGTTATTTTGCGCAGGCTTATCATTATCTGTTTGCTTTCCATCCTGATCGGATCGATGCAGGTATGTTTATTGCTGCGCTGAGCCATGCATTTTTCACCCTGTCATTGGGGATGGGTGTGGTGATGACGTATGGTGCCTATCTGAGCCGTAAGGAATCCATAGGGCAGACGGTCGCCTGTGTTGGCGTGCTGGATACTGTGTTGGGACTGCTGGTGGGTATGGTGGTGATTACGGTAGTGTTTGCGGCCCAGATGGAGCCAGCGTCAGGACCGGGTTTGCTGTTTATTACTTTACCAGTGGCTTTTGGGCAGATGCATGCTGGTCAGGTGCTGTGTGTGATATTTTTTCTGCTGGTGGGCTTTGCGGCGGTGACTTCGGTGATCTCATTGTTAGAGCCGGCGACGGCCTTGCTCGAGCAGAGTTTTGCTCTGCCCCGACCTGTGGCGGCATGCGTGAGTGTGGGGGCTCTTGGTTGCTGAGTTTGATCGTGCTGTTTTCATTCAGTCATTTGTCTGGCATTCGGCTGTTTGGGATGGATCTGTTTGATCTATTGAACTTTGTCACCACCTACTTATTGCTACCTTTGGTTGGCTTGGCTTTTACGCTCTTTGCGGGTTGGATGTTGTGTCGTCGCATTACGCAGAGTGAACTGAGTCAGTCGCTGGTGTTGTATTATCTGTGGCGTTTCTGTCTACGTTATCTGGCCCCTTGGCAATCGGGCTCATTTTTGTGACAAATCTGTATAATATGTCCTTTTGACATTAACCGGGCAGGAGCCGCATGACCGAAATTCATAAGAGTGCTCTGGTGCTGCATACGGCCGAGCAGATGTTTGATCTGATCAATGATGTCAGTCGCTATCCCGATTTTGTACCCTGGTGTTCCAAGACCCAGGTGATTAGCGAATCTGAGGATGAAATACAGGCAACCTTGCATGTTGCCAAAGCTGGATTACACTATAGTTTTACTACGCGTAATTGCAAACGGCGGCCGGTGTTTATGGATATGTCTTTGGTTGAGGGGCCTTTTTCAACGTTTAGCGCAGTGTGGAACATTACGCCGTTAGGTGAAGATGCTTGCAAGGTAGAATTTGTAATGCGTTATGATTTTGCCGGCAAGCTTGCCAGTCTGGCGCTGAACAAGGTTTTTACATCAGTAGCAACCACTATGGTTGATGTGTTTGTGGAGCGGGCAGATAAACTCTATGGTTGAGGACAATAGTATGATTCCGGTAGAGGTGGCTTATGCCCTGCCCGATGAGCAAAAAATTATCGCGTTGAATGTACATGAAGGAACCACTGTTCACGAAGCGGTAGTGTTGTCGCGTATGAATGAGTATTTTGCTGATATAGATCCAGATAAGGATCCGGTAGGCATCTTTGGTAAAGCCGTGAAGGATCCTTTTGCAACTGTGTTGCGGGCGGGTGATCGCGTTGAAATATATCGCCCATTACTGGCAGATCCGAAAGAGATACGCGCACGTAAAGCGGCTGAGAAAGCAGCAAAGGTCAAGGCTGAAGCCTGAAGACCTTTGCTGATTTAGCTTATTCTGAGGGGGTGGCTGCCGTGGGACGGAAGTCACCACTGAAACGTGTTAGCTGGCCTTGGGTAAAATACAGGGTTATGCGTTCCTGCTCACGTTGACTGCCGCCTTTTTGAAAGCTGTACAAATAATCCCAGCGGTTATCAGAGAAGGTGTCTGTAATTAGCGGAGTTCCCATGATAAAACGGACTTGGCTGTGAGTCATACCAGGACGTAATTGGTCTATCATATCCTGAGTGACAACATTGCCCTGGGGAATGTCAATTTTATGAACACCGGGAAAACAGCCGGAGATTAAAAAACTGGCCAAGAGAACTATCAAGATCTTTCGCATCGGTAAATAACTTCCACTTTGTCGCATAAACATTGATAATGAAGTCTACCACTGCAGATCCCAAACCGCATAGTAAATAGAGATAGATTATGGCATTAGAGAATCAAGAACTCCGTAAAGCGGGGCTTAAAGTTACCTTGCCAAGGGTAAAAATATATCAGTTGCTGGAAAGAGCCGGCGAGGGAGAGCATTTTAGTGCAGAAGATATTTATAAATTGTTGATGGAAACCGGTGAAGATGTCGGTCTGGCAACCGTGTATCGGGTCCTGACTCAGTTTGAATCAGCGGGTCTGGTCTCACGCCATCATTTCGAGGGTGGTCACTCCGTGTTTGAGTTGGCACGTGAGGATGATCATGATCATATGGTTTGTGTCAAAACAGGTAGAGTCTGTGAGTTTAATGACCCACGTTTAAGCCTGTTACTGGATGAAATTGCTGAAAAAAATGGCTTTGTAATTGCTGATCGCACGCTGTATTTGTACGGGCAGTTCAAAGACAATATGTGATTGATTCATCGGGCGACCCTGTGCCCGAGTGGAGATGCTCTTATCGCTCGAGCATCTCCCTGGCATGTGTGAGTGTGGCGTCCGTTACTTGAATGCCACCGAGCATCCGGGCAATCTCCTGTAAGCGGGCCTCAGGTTCAAGTTGGTTGATACGCGTGCGTGTCTTTTGTTTCTGGTTGGCCTTGCTGACATAAAGATGCTGATGACCCTGTGACGCCACTTGTGGTTGATGCGTTACACAGAGTATTTGTGTGCGCTCACCAAGCTCACGCAGCAAGCGACCCACCACTTCGGCGATGGCACCACCGATCCCTACATCCACTTCATCGAATATCAGTGTAGGTGTGCTGGATGTTTGTGCAGTAATCACCTGAATTGCCAAACTGATACGCGACAGTTCACCACCTGAGGCAACCTTGGCCAAAGGACGCGCGGTTTGCCCTTGGTTGGCTGCAATTAGAAACTCTACATCCTCCATACCATTAGCATTCCAGCGGGTTTCCGGAAGTTCATTCAAGCTGACGCTAAAGTGTGCGGCAATCATGCCCAGATTGTGCAGTTGACCGTCCACGGCTTTACTGAGTTTGCTGGCGTGTTGCGCGCGCGCTTTGCTTAAGCGAGCGGCTAGCTCAATATAACTGTTCCTGGCAGTCTGAACCTCCTGGTGAAGCTGGTCGAGAGCCTCGTCTGAGCGGTGTAAGCTGTCCATTTCCGCTTGTAACTCAGCTTGAAAGGCGGGTAGCTGTTGCGGCTGGATGCGATGTTTGCGGGCAATGTCATAAATCGCTGTCAGGCGCTCTTCAACTGTTAGCAGGCGCTCCGGGCTGATCTCGATATGGTCAAGGTAGTGACGCAGTTCGTGACTGGCTTCTTCAATTTGAATCTGGGCATTATTGAGCATTTCACTCACTTGGGTGAGTGTTGGCGCTGTGACTGTCAGTTGCTGCAGTAAGTGCTGGCACTGGTTTAGCAGGCTGACACAGTTCTGCTCTTCATGCTCAGAGGTGATCTCAATCAACTGATGACCTGTTTGCAGCAGGTGGCCGGCATTTTCCAGGGTTTTCTGTTCGTTCTCCAGCTCGGTCAATTCGTCGGGCTGCAGGTCCAGTTGTGCCAGTTCTTCCAGTTGGTAGCTGAGTAATTGGGTGCGGGCCGTTTTTTCGGCGCTGTCGTCAGTCAGTTGTTGCAGTGATTGGCTGAGCTTCTGCCAGCGGTTGTATTGCTGACGAACCTGCTCTGCCAGAGTGGCTTGTTGAGCATAATCATCCAATAATACCCGGTGGTATTCACGGTGCAGCAGGCGCTGGTGCTCATGTTGGCCGTGGATGTTGACCAGTAGCTGGCCTAGCTCCCTCAGTTGATTTAGTGGCGCGGGCTGGCCGTTAATATAGCTGCGGCTGCGTCCTTCACGAGTAACGATGCGGCGTATCTGGCACTCCTGATCCTGTTCCAGGTCCTGTGCCTTGAGCCAGGCTTGCGCTTCAGGGATTGCCTGGAGATCGAAGCTGGCGGTAATTTCTGCACGTTCCTCGCCCTCTCTGACCGTATCGCTGTCGGCACGGTCGCCGAGAGTGAGGCCGAGTGCATCGAGCATGATCGATTTACCTGCGCCGGTTTCACCGCTGATAACGGTCATGCCGTCTTTCAGCTCCAGTTCCAGCAGGTCGACAAGGGCGAAATTTTTGATCAATAAGTGTGTGAGCATAGTCGTCATACATGGTTATTTATACAGTAGTATGTATAAGGTATTTTTGGCTGGTCTGCAAGTGCTGTTGAAAAGATAGTTGATCCTGGTTGAATCCATTTTTTTTGACCCCATTAATCTGACAGTCTCAAGATTTGGAAATATGACAGGAGAGAGTGGATGGCTAATGATCAGCAGAAACCGTCGGATGAAGCACTTGACGTCACTGAGCAGGTAAAGGCCGAAGGTGATGTGGCTCCTGACAGCACGTCTGCCGAAGTGATTGAAGGCGAAGTTGATGATGTGAGTGATGAGGGCAGTCAGGCTCAGCAGGCTAGCGATGCGCAACAGAGTGATCTGGCACTGGCGCGGGATGAAATTGAGCGGCTGAAAAAAGAGGTGCTGGATACGCAGCTGCGTGCTCAGGCCGAGATTCAGAATGTGCGTCGGCGTGCCGAGCAGGATGTAGAAAAAGCACATAAGTTTGCGCTGGATAAGTTTGCCCAGGAGTTGCTGCCGGTTCTCGACAGTCTTGAGCGCACTATAGAGGCTTGCCCTGCTGAAGATGAGGCCACTAAAGCCCTGCGAGAAGGTGCAGCAATGACGTTGGATCTGTTTGTCAGCAGTGTGGCCAAGTTCAATCTGGTATCTGTTGATCCGACCGGCGAAGTCTTTGATCCGGAATTGCATCAGGCCATGTCCATGGTGGATGCGCCAGACGCTGAACCCAATACCGTAGTAGCCGTCATGCAGAAGGGCTACACCCTGAATGGTCGTTTGGTACGTCCAGCGATGGTTATGGTAGCGAAAGCGTAATATTACTTGAAATACATTTAGACAACCCCATATAGGTTGCATCGATACATTACAGAATTCATGTCGCCGAGCGGCAAAGATTACGGAGATTAAAATGGGAAGAATTATTGGTATTGACCTGGGTACAACCAACTCTTGTGTAGCCATCCTGGATGGTGACAAGACCCGTGTCATTGAAAACGCAGAAGGTGATCGTACTACCCCATCCATCATTGCATTTACCAATGATGGTGAGATCCTGGTAGGGCAGTCTGCCAAGCGTCAGGCTGTGACTAACCCGGATAACACCCTGTTTGCTATCAAACGTCTGATCGGTCGTCGTTTTGAAGACGATGTAGTTCAGAAAGATATCAAAATGGTACCTTACAAAATTGTCAAAGCTGACAATGGTGATGCCTGGGTTCAGGTGCGTGACAATAAAATGGCGCCACCGCAGGTTTCTGCTGAAGTGCTGAAGAAAATGAAGAAAACCGCTGAAGATTACCTGGGTGAACCAGTCACTGCAGCTGTTATTACCGTACCGGCTTACTTCAATGACTCACAGCGTCAGGCGACTAAAGACGCCGGTAAGATTGCTGGTCTGGAAGTTAAACGTATTATCAATGAGCCAACAGCGGCTGCACTGGCTTACGGCATGGATCAGTCCAAGGGTGATAAAACCATCGCGGTTTATGACCTGGGTGGTGGTACCTTCGACGTCTCCATCATCGAAATTGCCGATGTAGATGGCGAGCACCAGTTTGAAGTGCTGGCGACCAATGGTGATACCTTCCTGGGTGGTGAAGATTTCGACTTGTCGATCATCAACTACCTGGCTGATCAGTTCAAGAAAGACTCAGGTATCGATCTGCATAATGATCCCCTGGCACTGCAGCGTTTGAAAGAAGCGGCTGAGAAAGCAAGGTTGAACTGTCTTCTTCACAGCAGACCGATGTTAACCTGCCGTACATCACCGCTGATGCATCAGGTCCTAAGCACCTGAACGTCAAGCTGACTCGCGCCAAGCTGGAGTCACTGGTTGAAGAGCTGGTCGAGCGTTCACTGGAGCCTTGCAAGATCGCATTGAAAGATGCCGGTCTGTCCACCTCTGAAGTGGATGAAGTGATTCTGGTCGGTGGTCAGACACGCATGCCACTGGTACAGAAGCGCGTAACTGAATTCTTCGGCAAAGAGCCACGTAAAGATGTAAACCCGGATGAAGCGGTAGCGATTGGTGCGGCGATTCAGGGTGCGGTACTGTCGGGTGATGTCAAAGACGTGCTGCTGCTGGATGTTACCCCGCTGACGTTGGGTATTGAAACCATGGGTGGTGTGGCTACGCCGCTGATTGATAAGAACACTACGATTCCTACCAAGAAATCTCAGGTGTTCTCAACCGCTGATGACAACCAGACTGCTGTAACCATTCACGTGGTACAGGGTGAGCGTAAGCAGGCGAATCAGAACAAGTCACTGGGTCGTTTTGATCTGGCAGATATTCCACCAGCGCCACGCGGTGTGCCACAGGTTGAAGTTACCTTTGACATCGATGCCAACGGTATTCTGAACGTGTCAGCCAAAGACAAGGCGACTGGCAAGCAGCAGTCTATCGTGATTAAAGCCTCTTCCGGTTTGAGTGATGAAGAGGTCGATCAGATGGTACGTGATGCGGAAGCCCACGCGGATGAAGATCGCAAGTTTGAAGAGCTGTCACAGGCACGTAACCAGGGCGATGCCATGGTGCACACCGCGAAGAAGACGCTGAAAGATGCGGCTGACAAGGTGACTGAAGACGAAAAAACCAAGATCGAAGCGGCTATCACTGAGCTTGAAGAAGCGCTCAAAGGTGATGACAAAGCAGCGATCGAAAGCAAAACAGAAGCGCTGACCGAAGCTGTGTCTGGTGTGGCGCAGAAGATGTATGCTGACGCCGCTGCCGCTGAACAGGGTGGTGATGCTGCTCAGAGCGAAGAAAAGCCCGCAGAAGACGTAGTGGATGCAGAGTTTGAAGAAGTGAAGGATGACAAAAAATAATCCTTCATACCCTGCATAAACTATTGAAATGAAGGCAACGCGGGCACCAGCCCGCGTTGTCGTGTCCGGCTCCCGCAGGAGTCATCGTTAACCGGATCAGATTCGGACTATGTCAAAAAAAGACTATTACGAACTACTGGGTGTCCCGCGCGATGCCTCAGACCGCGATATTAAAAAAGCCTATCGTCGCCTGGCGATGAAGTATCATCCGGACCGTAATCCGGATGACAAGGACGCGGAAGATAAATTTAAAGAGTTCAGCGAAGCCTACGAAGTGCTCTCGGACGCCCAGAAGAAAGCCGCTTATGACCAGTTTGGTCATGCCGGTGTTGATGGGCAGAGTGGCGGCGGTGGTTTCCATGGCGGCTTTGAGGGTAATTTCTCCGATATATTTGGTGATGTCTTCGGGGATATCTTCGGTGGCGGCGGTGGTGGTCAGCGACGCAGCAGTGTGCAGCGCGGCGCCGATCTGCGCTATAACCTGGACTTAACCCTGGAAGAAGCGGTACGTGGCTGCGAAAAAAGCCTGCGTGTGCCTACGCTGGTAAGCTGTGAGACCTGCCATGGTAGCGGTGCGAAACCAGGCACCAGTGCGAAAACCTGTGGTACCTGTGGTGGTATAGGTCAGGTAAGAATGCAGCAGGGCTTTTTCTCGGTGCAGCAGACCTGTCCGTCCTGTCACGGCAGCGGTAAGGTCATTGCTGATCCTTGTGGTAGTTGCCATGGGCAGGGGCGTGTCGAGAAGATAAAACTCTGCAGGTTAAGATTCCGGCAGGCGTGGATACCGGTGACCGTATCCGCTTGTCTGGTGAGGGTGAAGCGGGCGCCAATGGTGGTCCGGCGGGTGATCTGTATGTGCAGGTCAGTGTGCGTGAGCATCCGATCTTTCAGCGCGATGGTAAGCACCTGTATTGCGAAGTGCCTATCAGCTTCGTCGATGCGGCGCTTGGTGGTGAGCTGGATGTGCCAACACTGGAAGGCCGTGTGAAGCTCAAGGTGCCAGCTGAAACCCAGACAGGCAAGCTGTTCCGTCTGCGTGGTAAGGGTATCACCCCGGTTCGCGGCGGTGGTGTCGGTGATCTGATGGTCAAAGTGATCGTGGAAACACCGATAAGCCTGAATGCTCGCCAGAAAGAGTTGTTGCGCGAGTTTCAGGATGCCACTGAAGAGGGTAAGCATAAACACAGTCCCAAACGCCATGGTTTCTTCGATTCCGTGAAGAAATTTTTTGAAGATATGACCTGATTCAGGGTCGGCTGGTTTTGGCAGGTAAGGTGATGATCAGAATAGCAGTGACAGGTGCGGCTGGCCGTATGGGTAAAACCCTGATAGACGCCGTGCAGCAGGCTGAGGGTGCGCAGCTTACAGCCGCTATCGTTGAGCCAGGTAGTTCGCTGGTGGGTGCAGATGCAGGTGAGTTGGCTGGTCTGGGCAAACTGGGTGTCAAGCTCAGTGGTTCGCTGGCTGAGGTTAAGGATGATTTTGATCTGTTGATCGATTTTACCTCGCCTGAGGTGACCCTGCAGAATCTGGCGTTTTGCGAGGCGCATGGCAAGCAACTGGTGGTTGGTACGACCGGACTGGATGAGGAGCAGAAGGCACGCTTACAACAGGCGTCTGAACAGATTGCCCTGGTGTTTGCTCCCAATATGAGCATCGGTGTTAACCTGTGCTTTAAGTTGCTGGAAGTAGCCGCTAAAGCCTTAGGTGATGATGGCGGTTATGATATCGAAGTGATTGAAGCCCATCATCGTCACAAGGTCGATGCACCTCGGGTACGGCTTTGCGCATGGGTGAAGTGCTGGCTAATACGCTGGGGCGTGATCTTAAAACCTGCGCTGTGTATGGTCGTGAAGGTCAGACCGGCCCGCGTACGGCCAAAGAGATCGGCTTTGAAACCATTCGTGCTGGCGATGTGGTGGGTGATCATACCGTGCTGTTTGCCACTGAAGGTGAGCGCATTGAGATCACTCACAAGGCGTCCAGTCGTATGACTTTTGCCAAAGGCGCGGTTCGTGCGGCTGTCTGGCTGGCAGAGAAGCCCAGTGGGCTCTACGATATGCAGGATGTACTCAATCTTAAGTAATTGAGGCAGCCTGTTGTATTGTAAATGTAACTTAAGCATGGCTTAATCTTCCTGTGGGTTTTATACAGGAAGTGCGCCGTGTCCCAATTGCTTTTGTGTTATTCAAGAATTCTGGAAATTGTGGGTGATCTGGTCAAAGTCTATGTACCAGAGCCTGAGCGTGACAAAACCGGCACTGTCGGCTTTGGTGATCTGGCGCTGATTGAAAATCCACTGGATCCCTCACAGCTGCCTTGCCTTGCTCAGGTCATTGAACTGGGTAGTGATACCGTATCGCTGCAGGTATTTTCCGGTACCAAAGGCCTTTCAACCAAAGCCACCATTCGTTTTCTGGGTCATTCCATGCAGGTGGCCTTTTCCACCAATATTCTTGGACGTATATTTTCCGGTGCGGGTGTGCCCATCGATGCAGGCCCTGATCTGACCGAAGAGCCGCATATCGAAATTGATGGTCCAACCGTTAATCCGGCACGTCGGGTGTTAGCATCGCGAATGATCCGTACCGACGTACCGATGATCGATGTGTTTAATTCGTTGGTTGAAAGTCAGAAAATCCCCATTTTTTCCGTTGCCGGAGAGCCCTACAACCAGCTGTTGGCACAGATTGGCGCGAACGCTGATGCCGATGTTGTAGTGTTCGGTGGAATCGGATTGATCTTCGATGATTACCATTTCTTCCGCTCGGCTTTTGAAAAGGCGGGGGTGCTGGCCAAAACCGTCATGTATGTCCACTTGGGTTCTGACCCGACCGTCGAGGCGCTGCTGGTGCCGGATATGGCCTTGGCCGTGGCTGAACGCTTTGCGGTTGAAGAAGGTAAGCGGGTGCTGGTGTTGCTGACCGACATGACGGCCTATGCCGATGCACTCAAAGAGGTGGGTGTGGCGATGGAGCACGTGCCGTCGAACCGCGGTTATATTGGTGACCTCTATTCGCAACTGGCACGACGTTATGAAAAGGCCTGCGACTATAAAGGTGCCGGTTCAGTGACCATTCTGTCGGTAACGACCATGCCGGGTGATGATGTTACCCATCCGGTACCGGACAATACCGGCTACATCACCGAAGGACAGTTCTACCTGCATGATGGTGTGTTGGACCCGTTCGGTTCTTTGTCACGTCTGAAGCAGCATGTGATAGGTAAAGTAACTCGTGAAGACCATGGCCAAATCATGAACACCATGGTGCGCTTTTATGCCTCGGCACAGGATGCGCAGCAGAAGCAAGCCATGTCATTTGAGTTAACCGAATACGACCAGCGCCTATTGCGCTTCGGTGATCTGTTCCAGCGGCGTTTTATGGATATCAAGGTGTCACTGCCGTTGGAAAAAGCGCTGGACCTTTGCTGGAAGACTCTGGCGGAATGCTTTGAAGCAGAAGAATTGCTGATGAAGCAGGATCTGATAGACAAGTATTTCCCGCATACTGCGACTGTACAGGGCTAACGTATGGGGCGCCTGGCACTGAACAAAAGCACCCTGAACAAGGAAGGGCGCAAGGTAAAAGCTTATCAGAAATTTGTTCCAGCTCTGGATTTAAAGCGCAAACAACTGCTCGCGGCACGGGTAATGACGCAACAGCAGTTGCGGGAACACGATCAGACGCTGATCGAGGTTGAAACCCGTGTTAAGGGGCAGTTGAGTATGCTCAGCAACTATCAGGGGCGTGCCGATGAGCTGGTCCGAGTGAAGCATATTGAGCTGGTAGAGGTGAACCTGGTTGGCATCCGCTTGCCAGAGCTAGGCTCACTGGAGCTAGTGATCAATCCCTATTCCTGTCTGGGGACCGAGCACTGGCTGGATAAACTCGCAGCGCAGTTGCAGCAGGTGGTGGAGATCAAAACCCGCCGCCAGATATTGAATAAGCGACTGGAATTGCTTAATCAGGGCTTGCAGAAAACCACACAGCGCTTAAATCTTTTCGATAAAGTATTGATTCCCAAAGCTCAGACTAATATCCGTAAAATCCGTATTGCGCTGGCAGACGCTGAGCGTGCTGGTGTGGTACGCGCAAAAATAGCCAAGAGCAAACGTCAGGCGCTTACCTCATGAGTATTCTGCAACTTAAAAAAGCCGCATTGATCGGTCTGGCTGAAGAAAAACTGCAGATGCTGGATGCTTTGCAGGCGCTGGGTCTGATGCACATCATCCCATTGCAGGACCCGCAGCAACATGTGCAGACAGATGACAGTGTCAATCCTGAGCGACTGAAACGGGCATTACAGTATTTACTCAGTTGTCGCGAAAAACGCCGTCAGGTGGTGCGCACACGCCAGTTCAGTCTGGTTGAGATGCTCGACCGTATCGATCATAGCCGTACCCGGCGTCTGGAGTTAATGTCGCGACGGGATTTTCTGGAAAAGCGCATTGCTGATCTGACTCCCTGGGGCGATTTCAGCTTTCCGGAGCCTGATGCCCTGGCGCAGCAGAAACTCTGGTTTTATCTGGTACCAAATTTCCAGATGCCTGTGGTGGAGCGTTCCGGCTGATCTGGCACTGTGTTCACCGGGATAACCGGCATGCCTATATTGTCGTGCTGTCCGAGCATGAACCGGATGCCAATCGTATGCCGGTGGCACGGACTTTGACTGGCAATATCCCCTTGAGCCAGTTAGAGCAGGATCTGGAAGATATTGAGATAGAGTTAGAGTCGGCTGAGGCTGAGCGTGAAGCACTGACCCGCTGGATTTATCAGTTGCAACGCTGTGTTGCCGCTACGCAGGACAGCGCGTTTCTATCTGAAGTGGCCGATCAGACCCTTGATTGTGGCGAGATTTTTGCGCTGCAAGGCTGGGTCGCCGAGACGCAATTGCAAGAACTGCAAGCCTTTGCCGAGAGTCAGGGACTGGTGCTGTTGATCGAAGACGCTGATCCGAATGAAATCCCCCCACACTGCTGGAAAATTCCGAGCAGTTAGGCGGTGGTCAAGAAGTGGTGAGCTTTTTTCAGACGCCGGGCTACCGTAGCTGGGATCCATCACGTGTGGTGTTTTTTTCCTTCACCGGCTTCTTTGCCATTATTATGTCGGATGCGGGTTATGCGCTGCTGCTGGGAGCGATTCTGGCCTATTACTGGAAATCGATGCAGGCCACCCGAACGCAGCGTCGGCTACGTTCGCTCGGGTTAACACTGAGTCTTGCCAGTTTTGTCTGGGGAGTGGCTGTTGGCAGTTACTTTGGTGCTGCTGCCCCGTTTGACTGGTTGCAGCAGCTAAAATTCATTGATATTAATAACTTTGACAACATGATGCGTCTGTCAATTAGCATAGGTGCATTGCACTTGATCCTGGGAAACCTGATGATGGCCTGGGTCCGGCGTCAGTCATTGCAGGCCTGGGCATCGGTCGGCTGGGCGCTGGCAGTACTGTCAGCCTTACTGGGTTGGCTGCAAGGCTTTCATCTGCTGCACTGGGTGGTATTTGCCCTTGGTCTGATGATGGTACTGGGAATGAGTGGTCAGGAGGAGCGCTGGCAGTTACGTGGCTTGCTGCAGGGTGGACTGGCGTTAACCAATGTTACCAAAATGTTCGGTGATGTGCTGAGCTACTTGCGTCTGTTTGCACTGGGGCTGGCGAGTGCGTCTTTGGCTATTACCTTCAACCAGCTGTCGACCGATGTGGCTACGGCATTGCCGGGCATTGGTATGTTTCTTAAAGTATTGATTTTATTGGCAGGTCATATGCTGAACTTTATACTGACTGTGGTCAGTGGGGTGATTCACGGGCTGCGTCTGAACCTTATTGAATTTTATAACTGGAGTCTGGCAGATGAAGGCTATGCCTTCCGGCCTTTCTCGAAACAGGAGGTTACACCTTGGACAACCTGATTATGGCCCTGGGCTGGGCTGGGCTTTACGGCCCGATGGCATTGGGAGCGATAGGCAGTATGATCGGCTGTTCACTGGCGGGTCAGGCGGCTGTGGGTGCTTTACTGGAAACTGAAACCGGACATGGGCGCTATATCGGCATTTCGGCCATGCCATCATCTCAATCGATTTATGGCATCGTGGTGATGTTTGCGTTGAATCGTGATGTAACCCCTGAGAATGCCGCAGGTTTGGCCGGTATCGGTTTGCTCTGTGGGCTGGCGCTGATGTTTAGTGCCATTTATCAGGGTCGCAGCTGTGCATCGGCAATCAATGTATCCAAAATTCGTCCGGAAATATTCGGCATGTCGCTGGCTCCGGCGGCGATTGTCGAAGGCTTTGCGGTATTTGCCTTTATCTTTGCCTTGGTTATCAGTGCAGGTGTTCCTGCTTAGGAGTGGCATATGAATCAGCAGGAAAAACACCACCCCTCATCCGGCGTTGAAGCACTCATAGAGCAACTGCGGGATCAGGGCGTACAGAAAGGGCGTACAGAAGCTGATAAGCTGCTGCAGGACGCGCGTCTGAAAGCGGCTCAACTGCTTGACGAAGCGCGCCATGATGCCGAAACCATTCGTCAGACAGCTCGGCGCGATGCTGAACAGACACGCAAGGCCGGTGAAGATGCATTAAAAATGGCCGCACGTGATCTGTTGCTGGAACTGAAAGAGAGCATGGCGCTGAGCTTCGCTGATCAGGTCGAGCGCCTGGTTGAGCAGCAGATGGATAACGCCGAATTTATGCGTCGTCTGATACTGGAGCTGGTTGGCAAGGTGCGGGATCAGTCGCATTTGGACGGACATACAGTCGAGGTGATGCTGCCGGATGAGTTTATTGGTCTGGATGAGTTGCGCCGCAACTCTCATGAATATCGTCAGGGGCGTTTAAGCCAGTTTGTGCAATCGCTATCGGCTGAATTACTGCGTGAGGGAATTAGTTTTGATGCTCATGCGGGCCGGGGACTACGCATCCGCTTGAGTGGTAAGGAAGTTGAGATTGACCTGACTGAAGTAGCCATAGCCCAGGTGCTATTGAAACACCTGCAGCCGCGTTTTCGTGCCTTGCTGGAAGGGGTGATCCGCTAGTGGCGGACTATTATACTCTGGTAGTTGCTCTGCCCTGGTTGCAGGAGCAGATGGAGAAGTGTACCCAGTTACCCCTGTCGCGTATTGCGCTGGAAAAGCGTCTGACTTTGCTCAGTGATGCAGATCGGCAATTATTGAATCTGGCTGAACAGCTTTATCATCTGCCATCTAAAGGTGATAGTACCTTACCGGATCGTGATCGGGTGATGCAGTGGCAGCGACAGTTGGACAGTTTTCCTTCAGAAGCTCTGCGGGCCAGCATCGGTTTACGTCTGGAAATGCAGACATTGTTGGCCGCTTTTCGCTACCGCCGCCGTCCAGAGACATCCGTAGAGCACTTTCAGGGCTTTGGGCGCTGGACACCCTGGATTCGACGCCACTGGCAAGAGCCTTTTTTTGGCCTGGAAACGCAAGTTGATTATCTGGAAGAGCTGGGACTGTTATTTGAGCAAGGCCGCACAGGGGATCTGCAAACCAGGATGGATGACTATCTGTGGCAGAATTTGCTGGCTACGGAACGCAGCCATCATTTTACCCTGGAAACCGTAATCTGTTTTGTCTTGCGTTGGGGGTTGGCCGAAAAGCGTCTGAGTGGTGATGCCGATGCGGCCCTGACAGCCTTCGAAGGCCTGAGTGATGAGCTAATGCACAGCAGTGGTATTCAACAGCAGCTAGCGAATATGTTTGAGGAATTTAACGCATGAATGCAACACCAGTAACCGCGCGCGTCGCGGGTGTGCGCGATGATATTGTCACCATACGTCTGATGAAAGATGGTGAAGGCGAGTTTTTTGCGTTGGTCAAAAACGAGGTGGTGTATATCTGTCCCGCACGCTTGCCAGCCGATGGGCGTCAGGAACGCTTACAGGCTGAGGTGCTGCGTGTTCGCCATGGTGAAGCCGATGTGCAGGTGTTTGAGAACACCCGCGGTGTCTCAATCGGTGATGTGGTGGTGCAGAGCAGCCGGCTACTCTCGGTGGCGCTGGGTCCAGGACTTCTCGGACAAATTTATGATGGTTTGCAAAATCCGCTGGAATTGATTGCCGGGCAGCATGGCTTCTTTCTGCCGCGGGGGCTGGATGTTGATGGTATCGATCAGCAGCAGCACTGGGCCTTTCAGCCACTAGTTAAAATAGGCTCACGGGTTAAAGCCGGTGATGTGCTCGGCAAGGTTCAGGAACGGCGCTTTAATCATAAAATCATGGTGCCGTTTAATTTACGCGGTGAAGCTGAAGTGACCTGGGTTCAGGAGGGTAGCTTTACCGTCACCACACCGGTGGTGCGCTTGCGTGATCAGCGCGGGCAGGAACATGAAGTGTGTATGCAACAGTTCTGGCCTGTGCGTATTCCGGTGAACCGCGATCTGTTACGTGCCGGTTACAGTGAGCGTATGTACCCGCATGAGCCGATGCTGACCACTATCCGCTTGATTGACACTTTTTTTCCGGTAGCAAAAGGCGGCACAGCCTGTATACCTGGACCTTTCGGTGCAGGTAAAACCGTGTTGCAAAGCTTGATATCCCGCTATTCGGATGTCGATATCGTGGTTATAGTGGCTTGTGGCGAGCGTGCGGGTGAAGTGGTGGAGACCATCACTGAATTCCCGAAAACGCCTGATCCCAAAGGTGGCACACTGATGGATCGTACGGTGATCATCTGTAACACCTCTTCCATGCCGGTTGCTGCGCGCGAAGCTTCCATCTACACCGGTATCACCATCAGCGAATATTATCGTCAGATGGGCTATAACGTGTTGTTGATAGCTGATTCTACCTCGCGCTGGGCGCAGGCGATGCGTGAAACCTCCGGACGTCTGGAAGAGATTCCTGGTGAAGAGGCTTTCCCTGCTTATCTGGATTCAGCGGTGCGAGCATTGTATGAGCGGGCTGGTCTGGTGCGCACCAATGACGGTTCCATGGGCAGTCTGACACTGATCGGTACGGTATCGCCTGCGGGTGGTAACTTTGAAGAGCCGGTAACCCAGTCAACGCTGCGCACGGTGAAAACCTTCCTGGGTTTGAGTGCTGAGCGTGCTTATAAACGTGCTTATCCATCCGTGGACCCGTTAATCTCCTGGTCACGCTATCTGGAGCAACTGGAAGACTGGTTTGCCGAGCATATGGATAAGGATTGGGTACCGCAGGTACGTGAAATGCTGCTATTGCTGAGAAAGGGCGAAGAAGTACAGCAGATGATGCAGGTGACCGGTGAAGAAGGTGTAACGCTGGAGGATTATATTCTCTGGCAGAAGTCACAATGTCTGGATCAGGTGTATCTGCAGCAGGATGCGTTCGATCCGGTGGATATTTCCGTACCGATTGCCCGGCAGCGAGACCTGTTTCGTTTACTGACCCGGAGTCTGGAAAACTTGCCAGCCTTGACCACCAAAGAGTTGGTGCGTAAGCATTTCGTGCATTTGACCAGCTTGTTTCGTAACCTCAACTTTACCCGTCAGGACAGTCCCGAGTACCAGCGTTACTGGCAGGAAATTGAGGCACTGGGCGTGCCTCATTGATGGGTGCCCAGCTCGCAGCTTAGCTCCCCTGCCGGGCTGCGGTTCATGGCCAGGTGGCGCAGAGGGAAGTGGCCGGTTTTACGGTCACTGAAATAAAACTTCAGCGCGTTGGTAATGGTTGGGAAAGCCAGGGCGTCCCAAGGTATCTGGTCTTCACGGAACAACTCCACCTCAAGGGATTCATCGCTGATACTGAACTTTGGCTCCGGCATATCGGCCAGATAGATCATCTGCACCTGATCGACATGTAAAATGGATGTCATGGTGTAGAGGCTGCGAATGATCACCTGGCATTGGCTTCTTCCAGCGTTTCGCGCAGTGCGGCCTGTTCGGTAGATTCGCCATTCTCCATAAATCCGGCAGGTAGCGTCCATAGGCCATAGCGTGGCTCTATGGCACGCTTGCATAACAACACCTGATCCTTATAGACCGGCAGACAGCCTGCAATAATACAGGGGTTTTCGTAGTGGATAGTATGGCAGCTGTTACACACATAACGGTGACGGTTATCACCCGTGGGTATTTTCTGTTCAACCACCGCACCGCAATTTGAGCAGTATTTCATTAGGCTGGTTCCTTTTGACTTCTCCATCATTGTAGTCAGTTGCTGCCGGGCTAGTCGACCCGTTTTTTTAACGTTATGATCAACGGGTAAGGAGGCATTATGCTCAATCAGGCCATTCAGCGTATCAGTAACCACCAACCCTGGCGATTACGCCAAAAAGGGCGGGAGGCGGCTGTGCTGATTCCTATCACCCGATCTGAAAGTCATCCCGAACTGATTCTGACAGTGCGGGCCTCACATCTCAATACACACAAGGGTGAAGTCTGTTTTCCGGGTGGAAAGCGTGATGAGTCCGATGCTTCTCTGTCACACACCGCCTTGCGTGAAGCTGATGAGGAGATAGGATTAAGCCCAACCGATGTGGAGTTGTACGGGCCCTTGGGACAGGTGGTTTCCAAACACCATTTGCAAGTGACTCCCTGGGTTGGGTTGATTCCTGAACAGTTGCCCTTGTGCGCAAATCCAGCCGAAATTGCGCGTATTTTTAAAGTACCCGTGCGCTTTTTTATTGACCATGGGCCACCGCATCTGGATCAGATTGCCGTAGATGGGCAAATATGGGATGTACCTTCCTGGCAATATGAGGGTGAGGTTATCTGGGGTCTGACCGCCTATATTATCTGTGAGTTGCTGACGGTCGGATTTGGCATGAAGATAAGCATGCCAACCCGGCCTGAGCGTGGCTTCTGCTGACTAGAGCAGCTTATCCTTGCGTGCTGAGATCATCCGTACTGTCTGGATAAACTTATCCTGAATCTGCAGTGTTTCTACGCGGTATTCACCGATAATCAAACAGATATTGGCGTCTGGTAGTGACTCCAGGGTTTCGGTAATCAGTCCGTTCAGTGTTTTCGGACCATCGGTGGGTAACTGCCAGTGCAGGGCACGATTGATGTCACGCACATAAGCGCCACCATCAATAAAATAACTGCCATCATCCTGTGGATGGATATCTTCGACCAGATCGTTGTTCTCTTCAGACAGTTCGCCGACGATCTCTTCAAGGATATCTTCCAGGGTGACTATGCCTTCAACATCACCATACTCATCCACAACGATACCGATGCGACGGCTCTGTTTTTGAAAGTTCAATAGCTGGGTCTGCAGCGGTGTGCTTTCCGGTACAAAGTAGGGATCACGTGAGACTTCTAAAATCGCTTCTTTGGTAACTTCGCCGCGTTGGATTAATTGTGCCAGGTTGCGCATATGCAATAGCCCGACAACTTTGTTGATATCACCATGGTAAATCGGCAAGCGGGTATGTAGCGTATTGGAGAGCTGCTCCAGAATCTGATCAAGCGACTGATCCATATCGATGCCTTCCACTTCGTTGCGTGGAATCATGATGTCGTTAACTGTTACTTCATCCAGTTCGAGTACGCCAAGCAACATTGATTGATTGCGCTTGGGAAGCAGGGCACCGGCTTCATGTACCAGTGTGCGCAGCTCCTCGGTGCTCAAATGATCATTGCCATGCAAGCCGGGCTTGACGCCAAAGGCACGCAACAGATTATTGGTGATGATGCCCACCAGCCAGACCAGCGGATAGAATATTTTTAATAGCGGATGAAGTATGAAACTGGCTGGAAAAGCTATGCGTTCAGGGTGCAGAGCGGCCAGAGTTTTTGGTGTTACCTCGGCAAAAATCAGAATCACCAGTGTTAACACACCGGTAGCGATAGCAATGCCGGCATCTCCCCAGAGCTTGACCGCAATAATCGTAGCAATCGCTGAAGCGAGGATGTTAACAAAATTATTACCGATCAGGATCAGGCCTATGAGGCGATCAGGTCGTTCCAGCAATTGGCTGGCTCTGATTGCCCCACGGTGGTGCTTTTTAACCAGATGCCGCAATCGGTAGCGGTTTAACGACATCATTGAGGTTTCTGAACTGGAAAAGAAAGCTGACAAAACAATCAGAAAGCCAAGCAGAATCAGCAGAGAGCTTATCGACGCGTCTTCCAAAATAAAAACCTGTGTTATAAATAGGGACAGCCATTTTCAGAGCAGAGCCCGGCTGTGTCAATAGCTTTGAAAGGCTAGAGGATGAACTCCATGACCAGCTTTGAGCCAAAGTAGCCCAGCATCAACAGTAAAAAGCCACCGATGGTCCAGCGTATGGCAGTGATACCGCGCCATCCCAGCAGTTTTCGGCCAACCAGCAACATGGCGTAAATCAGCCAGGCTGCGATGGAGAGTAGTGTTTTGTGTACCAGGTGTTGCGCAAAAAGGTTGTCCACAAACAGCCAGCCGCTGATCAGCGAAATACTGAGTAAAATAAAACCCACCCAGATCATTTCAAACAGCAGTTTTTCCATTATTTGTAGTGGCGGTAAGCTGGCTACCAGACCGCGTGTATGGTGCTGCTTTAATGCCAATTGCTGGCGCCAGAGCAGAATGGCTTGCAGGGCCGCCAGGGTGAAAATACTGTAGGCCAGAACAGATAGAAGAATGTGCAGAAATAAACCACTGCCATAGGGCTTTAGGGTCTCCGATGCAGGCATGACGGCTGCCAGCAAAACGGCAAGAGCAGCCATCGGAAAAACCCCGATGAACAGATTGTCGATGCGTTGACGCAGGCTGCTACCGATCACCAGTGCAGCCACCAGCCAGCTGATTAATGAGCCCATGCTAAACAGACCAAGGTCAATCCCCGCCTGGTGGTGAAGGGTGTGGTATACCGAAACACCCTGGCAACAAAGCCGAGCATGCCTGATATGAGCACAGTGGGGCGTACACTCTGCCGCCGACCCGTGGCACGCTGCCATTGCAGCCAGGATGCGATGGCGTAGCACAAAACTGCAAATAATGAGATGAAAATCAGCATCCAATGAATCTCCTTTCAAGCGCACAAGTTTGGCATAAACTCTGTAAAGAAGAAATATAGGGTGCAGTGCTGGTGCATGGATCTGTATAATGTCGAACAAAGTTTGTTCAGTAGTTGTACAAGTTGCTGAAGACAAGGCCTCAGCTGGCCACAGATGATCCGATCAGAGGCAGAAGATGTTTGATAATCTTACACAACGATTAACGCAGACGTTACGTAGCGTCACCGGTCAGGCGCGCCTGACAGAAGAAAATATTAAAGATACCTTGCGCGAAGTGCGTATGGCATTGCTTGAAGCGGACGTGGCTTTACCGGTCGTTAAAGAGTTTATTAACAGTGTCAAAGAGCGTGCGGTAGGTCAGGAGGTCAGTAAAAGCCTGAGCCCTGGACAGGTCTTCGTTAAAATTGTCAATGAAGAACTGATTAAGGTGATGGGAGAGGCCAATACGGAGCTCGATCTCAGCACTACCCCGCCAGCAGTGGTAATGATGGCGGGCTTACAGGGCGCGGGTAAAACCACCTCTGTAGCCAAGCTGGCGCGTTTTCTGAAAGAGCGCAAAAAGAAAAAAGTACTGGTGGTGTCGGCCGATATTTATCGGCCGGCTGCCATTCGTCAGTTGGAAACCCTGGCAACTGACGTGGGTGTGGAATTTTTCCCGTCAGATATCAGCCAGAAACCCATAGACATCGTCAACAGCGCTATTCGCCATGCGCGCTTGCAGCATCACGATGTGCTGCTGGTAGATACCGCGGGTCGCCTGGCTATTGATGATGCGATGATGGCTGAAATCCGCGACCTGCATGCCGCGGTTAAACCGGTTGAAACCCTGTTTGTCGTCGATGCCATGACCGGTCAGGATGCCGCCAATACAGCACGTGCTTTTAATGACGTGCTGCCGTTGACCGGTGTCATACTGACTAAAACTGATGGTGATGCTCGTGGTGGTGCGGCGCTGTCGGTGCGTCATATTACCGGCAAGCCGATCAAGTTCCTCGGTGTGGGTGAAAAAACCGATGCGTTGGAGCCTTTCCATCCTGATCGTATCGCTTCGCGTATTCTGGGTATGGGAGATGTACTCAGCTTAATTGAAGAAGCTGAGCAGAAGATCGATAAGGTTAAAGCTGAAAAACTTGCCAAGAAAATGACTAAAGGCAAGGGTTTTGATCTGGAAGATTTTCGAGAGCAAATTCAGCAGATGAGTAATATGGGCGGCATGATGGGTATGCTGGAAAAGCTGCCGGGTATGGGGCAGATGGCGCAGGCGGCCCAGGCAGTCTCAGGCAGAAAAAGGTATGCAGCAGTTTGAAGTCATCATCAATTCGATGACGTCCAAAGAGCGGCGTAATCCGGATATTATCTCCGGCTCGCGCAAGCGGCGTATTGCTATGGGGTCCGGCACCCAGATTCAGGATGTAAACCGTCTGCTGAAGCAGCATAAGCAGATGGCCAAAATGATGAAAAAATTTGGCAGTAAGTCAGGCATGACCAAGTTGGCGCGTGGCATGAAAGGTATGATGCCTCCCGGTATGGGCGGCGGTGGTGGTTTTCCACGCTTCTGAGGTATGAATTGCTTTTATTTGTTGGTTGTTTGACGTACAATTCGCGCCTTGTTTTTTAGATTGGCCCCCGTCTTGCCGGCTAGCATAGCGAAGAGACGGGGATTATTAACGATGGGCGATCCTAAAACCCATCCTTGCGAAATAAAGGGGTCCAGCGCATGGTCACTATTCGTTTGTCTCGAGGCGGCGCCAAAAAGCGTCCGTTTTATCATATCACCGTTGCCGATTCACGCTTTGCGCGTGACAGCCGCTTTATTGAGCGGGTGGGCTTTTTTAACCCTGTAGCCCGGGGTCAGGAAGAGCGTCTGCGCGTTAACCTGGAACGCGTTGATTACTGGATCAGCAAAGGCGCTCAGACTTCAGAGCGTGTTGCTAGTTTGGTTAAAGACGCACGTAAAGCCGCACAGTAAGTTTGGCGGACCTGACAGGTATGGAACAGATGCAGGCAGATAAGTCCACCGTTATAGGTAAGCTGACTGCACCCTACGGTGTTAAGGGCTGGATCAAAGTCCACTCCTATACTGACCCGATAGATAATGTGTTTTGTTATTCTCCCTGGCAGGTGAAACGTGGCGATCAGTGGTTTCAGGTGAAACTGGAATCCGGAAAACGTCACGGTAAAGGCTTGATTGCCAAGTTGGCGGGTATTGATACCCCTGAGCAGGTCAGAGACTGGAATGGTGCGGAAATTCATGTCGCACAAAGTCAGTTGCCTGAACTGGATGCAGGAGAGTACTACTGGAGCCAGCTTGAGAATCTTTTGGTTTATACCGAATCCGGCGAGTTGCTGGGTCGGGTGAGTCACCTGATTGAAACCGGTTCGAACGATGTGTTTGTGGTCAAAGCGACTGCAGATAGTCGGGATAAGGAAGAGCGACTTATTCCTTATTTGCCGGAACAGGTGGTTAAAGAGATAGATCTTGAAAAAGGAACGATGCGGGTCGATTGGGACCCGGAGTTCTGATCGATGTGGTTCGGAATTGTCAGTTTGTTTCCGGAGATGTTTGATGCCGTTACTGGCTACGGCATCACCGGACGTGCAGTTCGTAGCGGCTTGCTGGAAGTTGAATGTTGGAATCCCAGGGATTTCACGCTTGACAAGCACCGTACCGTGGATGACCGGCCTTATGGCGGCGGTCCCGGTATGCTGATGAAAGTGCAGCCGCTGCGAGATGCCATACAGGCCGCCAGGCTGAAAGCGCCAGGGCAACCCAGGGTGATTTACTTGTCACCCCAGGGGCGACGGCTGGATCAGGCAGGCGTGTCAGAGCTTGCAGTAGCAGACAGCCTGATTTTGGTGGCTGGTCGCTACGAGGGTATTGACGAGCGTCTACTGGATGCTGATATTGACGAGGAATGGTCGCTGGGTGATTTTGTGCTCAGTGGTGGTGAGTTGCCTGCCATGGTTATGGTGGACGCAGTCTCGCGAATGTTACCCGGTGTGTTGGGGCATGAAGATTCAGCAGCAGAGGATTCCTTCGCTGCAGGCTTGCTGGATTGCCCGCACTACACTCGACCCGAAACACTCGATGATAAACAGGTACCGTCGGTACTGTTAGGTGGCAATCATGCTGATATCAAACGCTGGCGTTTGAAGCAGCAGTTGGGGCGAACCTGGCAGCGGCGACCGGATTTGTTGGAAAAGATTGAATTCAGCCCGGAACAGCAGGCGCTGTTAAGCGAATATATCCGCGAAGCCGAATAGGCGTGCGGTTGAAAATACAGGAGCGAGCGATGAGCAGCAAAAGTAATATTATTCAGCAGATTGAAGCTGAACAGATGAATAAAGAGGTGCCTGCATTTGCACCCGGTGATACCGTTGTAGTCCAGGTTAAGGTTGTTGAGGGCGAGCGTAGCCGTCTGCAGTCTTTTGAAGGTGTAGTGATTGGTAAGCGTAATCGCGGACTGAACTCAGCTTTCACAGTACGTAAAATCTCTCACGGTGTGGGTGTTGAACGTACTTTCCAGACTTATAGCTCGGTTATTGACAGCATCAGTGTCAAGCGTCGTGGTGATGTACGTCAGGCTAAGCTTTACTACCTGCGTGAACGTAGCGGTAAGTCAGCACGTATCAAAGAAAAGCTGGGTTAATTGCGCGATATCAAAAAAACGGCCTGCGGGCCGTTTTTTTTTCGTCTGGGCATTCGCGTAAAAAGTAAATTGTGCATAGAATGCAATATCGGGGATAATTTACTGAGAAACGTCGGATGCGGATTGTAAAACTGTTTTCAAAAGTGCTGGTGCTGCTGTTTTTACTGCTGCTGATTGCTTACGGCTTGTATTATTATCAGGTGAAGTCAGCAATTGATACACAGCTACAGCAACTGCGTCCAGTGATCGAAGCTGAATACGGTTCGCTCTATGTCAATCCACTGGGTGACGTCCAGTTAAGCACGGTCACTTTCACTCCGATGGGACAGCCTTCCGGATTTATTATCGACAAAATCCGACTGACTTCTGATCCACTATTTTTTCTTCGTTTTGAGTCACGTGTGTCTGCCGGTGACTGGCCGGAGAAACTGGCGTTGGCGATTGAAGGCTTGAATATAGATTTTAATATGCCTTGTTTGCGATGTTGGCGCAGTTAACCCAGCAGGATGAGCAAGGGGTTCAGCCTGCCGCGTTGGGGTGTGGATCGGTTCGCTATTTTGATATGTCTGCGTTGCGTATGATGGGTATGCGCCAGGGGCGTTTTGATTTTCATGCCAATCTGCACAGGGTCGCTCAGGATCAGTTGAACCTGGAGCTGTTGGGTTATATGTACGGTTGGGCTGAAGTGGCAGTTGATATGAGCCTTCAGGCAGATAATGCATCCCCGCAGGCCTTGTCACAACAGAGCCAGAGTTGCGGCGTTTGGCTATCAGTTACCAGGATATGGGCTACAATCAGCGTAAAAACCAGTTCTGCGCCATGCAGTCCGGTCTGAGTGTTGCAGAATATCGTGACCAGCATCAGAGCCTGATTCAGGACTGGTTAAATGAGCAAGCGCCGGGTTTGGCTGCTGTGCTAATGCCAGTGTACCAGCAAACAGGTGAGCCGGGTGCACGACTCGCTATGGGTCTGAATCTTGAGGGTGTGGATTTGCAGGCGCTTAATGCGCCGGATTACCGCGGTGAGGTGTTAAGCCGTGGGATGTCTCTGAGTGTGAATGATCAATCGCTAACGCTTAAACCCGAGCAGTTAGAGCGGCTTTGGGTCTTGATGCAAGAACCTGTAGTGCTGGAATCGCAGGTAAATACACAAGAGTCTGAGGCATCTGAGTTGGCGGGCATGCCTCGCGTTATGCCAGGAGTGGCCTCAGCACCGGTAGCGCCTGCCGTAGCGGCTGAACCCTTGGAATACCGTCGTACAGACCCACTGGATCTGGAAAATTATATTGGCCATCCGGTGCGCTTTTATACCTCATTTGGAAAACGAGTTGAAGGCATTCTAGTGAGTGTTAAGGATGGCAATGCGCGTGTAGCTGAACGTGTCCAGCATGGTACGGCACAGTATCCGGTTGAGTTGGAAACGCTTCAGGCTACAGAGGTTTTTCGTTGACCCCGGACCGTCGTTTTACTGCTCTGGAACCTTTGCCTCAGGATCAGTCTGTGATTCGCGAGTATGTGCAGTTAGCCTGGTTAGAGAAAGGTTTAAGTCGCAATACCCAGCTTTCCTATCGACGTGATCTTAACCATTTTGCCTTATGGCTGAATGCACAAGCGCTGAGTTTGCTAAAGGTGCAGCGACACCATTTACAGGCCTACCTTGACTGGCGTGTCGGGCAGGCCTTCAAAGCGGTATCAACAGCACGCGTGTTGTCTTGTTTGCGAGGGTTTTACCGCTATCTGCTGCGTGAGGCGCGAATTGAGCAGGATCCGACACTCAATATTGCCAGTCCCAAGCCTGGGCGGCCATTACCCAAGACTCTGACAGAGGTTGATGTTGAGCGCCTGCTTGCGGCGCCTGATGTGAAGGATGTGCTGGGATTACGTGACAGAACCATGCTGGAGCTGATTTACGCTTCCGGCTTGCGTGTTACTGAGTTGGTTGGTTTGCGTAGCGAACAGATGAATCTGCGTCAGGGGGTGATACGGGTTGTCGGCAAAGGCGATAAAGAACGTCTTGTGCCAGTGGGAGATGAGGCGCTGGAATGGATGCGCCGCTACTTGAAAACCTCGCGGCCCTTGCTTGTGCTCGATGCTTCGCAGGATATTGTGTTCCTGAGCCGACGGGGCAATCAGATGACACGTCAGACGTTTTGGCATAGGGTGCGTTTGCATGCAAATCAGGCGGGTATTGAAAAATCCTTATCACCACATGTGTTGCGCCATGCTTTTGCAACCCATCTACTCAATCATGGGGCCGATCTGCGCGTTGTACAGATGCTACTGGGTCATGCCGATCTGTCAACAACGCAAATTTATACGCACGTAGCAACACACAGATTACAGTCACTGCATCAGGCACATCATCCGCGTGGGTGAACTTTTGTGGGTGTGGTTACTCAGATAACTAAGTGTCATTAATCGAATGAGGAAACTATGAAGAAGTACGTCGGTTGGGTCGTTTTATTAGTAGGATTTCTGCTCAGCTCGCAGAGTATGGCTGACGCCAAAGATCTGATCCGCGAGCAGCTACACAAGGCAGATGCAAGAATCCCGATCAAAAGCATTGAGGCAGCACCTCTGGAGGGCATGTACGAGGTGTTGTTGGAGAGTGGTGAGTTGCTTTACGCCCATGAGCAAGGTGAGTATTTTCTTGTAGGGCATCTGTTCCGTATTGATGATCAACAGGGTTTGGTTAATGTGACTGAGCAAAGTCAGAATCAGATGCGTGTTGAAGCGCTGTCCGATATAGCGCCGGAGCAAATGATCACCTATCCGGCCAAGGGTGAGAAGCAAGCCACCTTGCGAGTCTTTACCGATGTGGATTGCCCTTACTGTCGCCAGTTGCATGACGAAGTGGATGCTCTAAATGAGATGGGGGTTGAGGTTAGTTATCTGGCTTTCCCTCGTAGCGGTCCGAATACGGCGACTTACAGAACAATGGTGACTATTTGGTGCGGCGAAACAGCTGAAGAGCGCGTTAATTTGATGGATCGTGTCAAATCCGGTAGTACCATTGACAATAAAACCTGTGAAAACCCGGTTGTTGAGCAGTTGATGCTGGGGCAGAAAATAGGTGTCTCGGGAACGCCAGCCATGGTTCTGGAAGACGGTACTTTGATCCCGGGTTATATGCCAGCAGAGCGCATTGCGCAGATGCTGGGATTGAATTAATACCCCAATAAGACTACTGATACGTCAGACTGGGCACGGTAAAACGGGGGCTTGCGTAGTGCAATGCCCCCGTTTTCGTTATACTAACCACCATTTTATTTTCCCGTCACTCTGGCGTGGGATTTTGTCGTGAACTGAAATTGTGAGGTGTGGTTTGAAGCCTGTAAAAGTCGGGATCTGTGGACTGGGAACTGTCGGTGGCGGTACTTTCAATGTGCTGATACGCAATGCGGATGAAATTGCCCGGCGTGCTGGTCGCAGCATTGAAGTGGCCGCGATTGCTTCGCGCCGTGAAAATTCTGCTTGCGACACATCCGGTTTCACCTTCACCAACGACGTTATGGCACTAGCGCGTGATCCTGATATCGATATTGTTGTTGAGCTGATTGGTGGTTATGAGGTTGCGCGCGAGTTGGTGATGACTGCTATCGAGCATGGCAAGCATGTAGTCACTGCCAACAAAGCTTTGATTGCAGTACACGGTAACGAAATATTTGCGGCTGCCAACGAAAAAAATGTCGTGGTTGCTTTTGAGGCTGCTGTGGCGGGTGGGATTCCGATTATTAAAGCGATCCGTGAAGGGCTGGCTGCCAATAAGATCAACTGGCTGGCTGGTATCATTAATGGTACTGGCAACTTCATTATGACCGAAATGCGCGAGAAGGGCCGTGCTTTTAATGACGTGCTGGCTGAAGCGCAGGCGTTGGGTTATGCCGAAGCCGATCCCACTTTTGATGTCGAAGGTATCGATGCGGCACACAAGCTGACTATTCTGGCCTCCATCGCCTATGGCATTCCGTTGCAGTTTGATAAAAGCTATACCGAGGGTATCAGCAAGATCACTCCGGAAGATGTGCAATACGCTGAAGAGCTGGGCTATCGTATCAAACACTTGGGTATCAGCCGTCACACAGAGCAGGGTATTGAACTGCGTGTGCATCCGACATTGATCCCCAAATCAACCCTGCTGGCTAACGTCAACGGTGTGATGAATGCGATTCTGGTATCCGGCGATGCAGTCGGGCAGACGCTTTATTATGGTCCAGGTGCTGGCGCTGAGCCCACAGCATCAGCGTGGTGGCTGATCTGATTGACGTGGCACGCATGCTGGATACGCCGTCTCATGGACGTGTGCCACCCTTGGCATTCCAGTCTCACCAGCTATCTGAAACGCCGGTATTGCCGGTTGACCAGACTGTCAGTGGCTATTATCTGCGGCTGCAGGCCGTTGAACGCCCTGGGGTGCTGGCACATGTCACCCGTATTCTGGGTGAGAAAGGCATAAATATTGAAGCGATTGTGCAGAAAGAGACTCGTGAAGCACAAGTGCCGGTCATATTGCTGACCCAGCGTGTTGAAGAGCGGATGATGAATGAAGCCATACGCGAAATCGAAGCACTGCCGGATATCCTGGGTGATTTAATCCGCATCCGTATCGATCATCTGGAAGGTTGAGGAATCAGGTAATGAAGTATATCTCTACGCGTGGAAAAGCCCCTTCGCTGAGCTTTTCTGATGTGTTACTTGCGGGCCTGGCCGAAGACGGCGGTCTGTATGTGCCGGAGCAACTGCCTGTATTCAGTCAGGCTGAAATTGCTTCCTGGTCAGGGCTTTCATACGCAGACTTGGCGTTCAAGGTGATTCAGCCGTTTGTTGAGGGTTGTATCAGTGATGCCGATCTGAAACGGATGGTTGATGAAACCTATGCCGTATTTGATCACACTGGCGTAGCGCCACTGGTCCAACTGGAACAGAATGAGTGGATACTGGAACTCTTCCACGGCCCCACTCTGGCTTTTAAAGATTTCGCTCTGCAGCTGTTGGGACGCTTGATGGATCATGTGCTCGCCGAACGTGGCGAGCGTTTGGTAATCATGGGGGCTACCTCGGGTGATACAGGTTCGGCAGCGATAGAAGGCTGTCGTCACAGTAAACACCTGGATATCTTTATCATGCACCCTTACAACCGGGTGTCTGAGGTGCAGCGTCGCCAGATGACCAGTATTTTGGCTGATAATGTGTTTAACATCGCCCTGGAAGGTAATTTTGATGATTGCCAGGAGATGGTTAAAGACAGCTTTGCGGATCAGAGTTTCCTTAAAGGCATGAAGCTGGGTGCGGTGAACTCAATCAACTGGGCGCGCATCATGGCTCAGATTGTTTACTACTTCTCAGCTTCGCTGGCAGTCGGTGGACCACACCGTCCGGTTTCCTTCTCTGTGCCAACGGGTAATTTCGGTGATATTTTCGCCGGTTATCTGGCCAAGCAGATGGGCTTGCCGATTCAGCAACTGGTTGTTGCGACCAATCGCAATGACATTCTGCACCGGGTGATTTCCGGCAATGATATGTCCAAAGGCACCCTGGAACATACCTTGTCGCCTTCGATGGATATTATGGTGTCGTCAAATTTTGAACGTCTGCTATTTGATGTCTATGGGCGTGATGGCGGCGCGGTGGCGGATCTGATGCAACGCTTCAAAACTGAAGCCGTACAGCTGGAACCGGCGCGCTGGGAAAGTGTGCGCGCCTTGTTCGACAGTTATGCCGTTGATGACAATACCACCTGTGAGGTGATCCGTCAGGTGCAGGCTGAAACCGGCTACCTGCTCGATCCGCATACTGCCATAGGTCTCAAAGCGGCACGTGAGTGCTGGAAAGATCGTAGTGTGCCGATGATTACGCTGGCAACTGCACATCCGGTGAAGTTCCCTGAGCCTGTGGTCAAAGCCGGTCTGGAAGCACCTCAGCTGCCGGCGCGTCTCAGTGACCTGATGCAGCGTGAAGAGCGCTTCACCGTGTTGCCCAAATCCATTGCTGAAGTGCATGCGTATATTGCATCGCACGTACATCGCGATTGATTCCTGTGGACACCCTGTCTGTGGACCGGGTGTCCTTGTTGTTCTGACTGGCGCTTCCTTCCCTATGTCTTCTGCCTTGATACAACGCCGTACTTCTGCCATTGACTCCACTATTGCCCTGGATAGCCTTCACCCTGTTCTGGCTCGGGTGTATGCGGCACGGGGCATTACCGATCCAACTCAAATTGGACGTAATCTGCGTGAGTTGTTACCGGACAGTCGGATGAAAGGGATGGAGGCGGCCGTGGCTCGCCTGATCAGCGCTTTGCAAAAGCAGGAATCGATATTGATTGTCGGTGACTTTGATTGTGATGGTGCTACCAGTACCGCGTTGGCAATGCTGGCACTGCAAATGATGGGTGCCCAGCGGGTCAGCTATCTGGTGCCCAACCGTTTCGAATTTGGCTATGGCCTGAGCCCGGAGATAGTCGAGGTGGCGGCCGGGCAGCAACCGCAATTGATCGTCACAGTCGATAACGGTATTTCCAGTGTGGAAGGGGTTGAGCGGGCACGCCAACTAGGACTGGATGTCATCATTACCGATCATCACCTGCCCGGAGACCAGCTTCCGGCTGCCTGTGCCATCGTTAACCCGAATCAGACGGGTTGCGAGTTTATGGCCAAGTCGACCTGCGGTGTCGGGGTGATTTTTTATGTCATGATTGCCTTGCGCCGAGCCTTGTTACAGCAGGGTTATTTTGAGCAGCAGGCTATTCAGGCACCGAATCTTGCCAGCTTGCTGGACTTGGTAGCCTTGGGCACTGTAGCTGATGTTGTCGCCCTGGAGCACAATAATCGCACCCTGGTGCATCAAGGCCTGTTACGTATCCGTGCCGGACAGGCACGCCCCGGCATTTTGGCGCTGCTGGAGGTGGCCGGGCGCCGCCGTGAGCAGTTAATGGCGGCTGATCTGGGTTTTGCTATCGCGCCGCGGCTGAATGCAGCCGGACGTCTTGAAGATATGTCGATCGGTATTGAGTGCTTGCTGTGCGATGATCCACAACAGGCACAAGAATTTGCACAGATGCTCAATGATCTGAATGTTGAGCGCCGCAGTATCGAGCGTGAGATGCAGCAGCAGGCATTGAATATACTGGCAGATCTGCCGTTGAGTGAGTCCGAGATGCCTGGGGCGTCTGTCTGTTTGATCCGGGTTGGCATCAGGGAGTCGTGGGTATCCTGGCTTCACGTATTAAGGAGCGCCTGCACCGTCCGGTTATTGCGTTTGCTCCGGGAGAGGGGGATGAGATTAAAGGATCGGCGCGCTCTATCCCCGGCTTCCATATTCGCGATGGACTGGATGCGATTGCTGCGCGTCATCCAGGGTTGCTACGAAAGTTTGGTGGGCATGCCATGGCAGCCGGTTTATCCCTGGCGCAGCAGGATCTGGAGGCGTTTCGTCAGGCCTTTGATCAGGAGGTCAAGGCGCGTTTGTTGCCCCAGGATCTTCAGCGTATTCTATTGACGGATGGTGCACTGTCAGAGGTGGATTTGACTCTGGAGCTAGCCGCCCTGCTGCAGGATGCCGGTCCTTGGGGACACCAGTTTCCTGAGCCGGTTTTTGATGGTGAGTTTCGGGTATTACAGCAACGTATTGTTGGTTATCGACATCTGAAACTGGTAGTGATGCCAGTAGGTGGCTCGTTGGCGGTGGATGCGATTGCATTTAATGTGGATACAGAGCTTTGGCCGGATGAATCGGTTCAGCAGGTACACCTGGTTTATCGTCTTTCTCGCAATGAGTTTCGTGGCCAGGTTAGTTTGCAATTGATGGTTGACCGGGTTGTACCTGCATCCTGATAAATAAAATCAATCGATCAGTTAATATATATTAATTTCCCAAAGCCTAAAAATTTTCCTATTATGGTTTCGTTGAATAACGATAACCTTAACAGGAGAACAAAATGTCACTGATTAACACTGGAGTTAAACCTTTCCACGCTACGGCTTACCACAAGGGTGAGTTCGTTCAGGTATCTGATGCTGACCTGAAAGGCAAGTGGTCAGTCGTATTCTTCTACCCAGCTGATTTCACCTTTGTATGCCCGACTGAGCTGGGTGATCTGGCAGATTTCTATCCGAAACTGCAGGAAATGGGCGTTGAAGTTTACTCTGTATCAACTGATACACACTTTACCCACAAAGCATGGCACGATGCGTCTGACACCATCAAAAAAATTCACTTCCCCATGGTTGCTGACCCAACGGGTGTGATTTCACGTAATTTTGACGTGATGATCGAAGAAGATGGTCTGGCTCTGCGTGGTACCTTCGTGATCAATCCTGAAGGCGAAATCAAAGTAGCCGAGATTCACGACCTGGGTATTGGTCGTTCAGCTAAAGAGCTGGTACGTAAAATTCAGGCCGCTCAGTACGTTGCTGAGCATGATGGTGAAGTTTGCCCAGCTTCCTGGCAGCCAGGTGAAGAAACGCTGTCACCTTCTCTGGACCTCGTTGGCAAGATCTAAACCCTGATCTGTTGACTCAGCCGGTCCAGTACCTGGGCCGGCTCTATACCCTCCGAATTTAATTTCCTTATTGTTAAAGGACGGTCTCATGTTGGATGCGAATCTTAAGAAACAACTGGACACTTATCTGCAGAATATCGTTAATCCAATTGAGATTACTGTGTCCACTGACGATAGTGCCAAATCTAAAGAGCTGCTTGGATTGTGTCAGGAAATCGCTGAGCTGAGTAATAAAATCAGCCTCAAGCAACTGACCGATGGCAGTGAAAGAACCCCGAGTATGGCGATTGCACCGGTTGGAGAAGTTCCACGCGTGCGCTTTGCCGGAATACCCATGGGGCATGAATTTACCTCGCTGGTACTGGCTCTGTTGCAGTCCGGTGGTTACCCTTCCAAAGCGGAAGCCGCTTTGATTGAGCAGGCCAAAAGTCTGGAAGGTGAGTTTCATTTTGAAACCTATATTTCACTTTCCTGCCAGAACTGCCCGGATGTGGTGCAGGCACTGAACCTGATGGCGGTGCTGAATCCGAACGTCACCAGTGTGATGATTGATGGTGCCTTGTTTCAGGATGAAGTGGCTGAGCGGGAAATCATGGCCGTTCCAACCGTGCTGCTAAATGGCAAGCCGTTTGGTCAGGGGCGTATGACACTGAAAGAGATTTTGAACAAAGTCGATTCAGGTGCAGACAAACGTGAAGCCGCCAGCCTGAACGAAAAAGAGCCTTACGATGTACTGATTGTCGGTGGTGGACCCGCCGGCGCAGCGGCAGCGATCTATGCGGCACGCAAAGGCATACGTACAGGTCTGGTTGCCGAGCGTTTCGGTGGACAGGTGATGGACACCGTAGGCATTGAAAACTTTATCTCGGTTAACTACACCGAGGGCCCGAAACTGGTTGCCAGTCTTGAGCAGCATGTTAAAGAGTATGAAGTCGACATTATGGACAATCAGCGTGCGCGCAAACTGCGCCGGGAAAAGCTGGTTGAAATCGACCTTGAAAATGGTGCCACGCTGAAAAGCAAGTCGGTCATTCTGGCTACGGGTGCGCGCTGGCGTGAAATGAACGTACCGGGTGAGCAGGAATACCGTGGTAAAGGCGTAGCCTATTGCCCACACTGTGACGGTCCGTTGTTTAAAGGCAAACGTGTCGCGGTTATTGGTGGCGGTAACTCCGGTATTGAAGCAGCTATCGACCTGGCCGGTATTGTTGAACATGTCACCGTGCTGGAATTTGGCGACACCCTGCGTGCTGACGCGGTGTTGCAGAAAAAAGCAGCCTCCATGGCCAATATCACCATCATTAAGATGGCACAAACGACGCAAGTGCGTGGTGATGGCAAGAAAGTGATCGGTTTAACCTATAAAGACCGTAACGATGGACAGATGTACGATGTGGATGTGGCGGGTATCTTTGTACAGATCGGTCTGGTACCGAATACCGACTGGTTGAAAGATGATCTGCAATTGACACGTTTTGGTGAAATCGAAGTCAATTCACACGGAGAAACGCATCTTCCCGGTGTGTTTGCCGCCGGTGATGTAACCAATGTGCCTTATAAACAGATTATTATTGCCATGGGCAATGGCTCTGCAGCGGCGTTAGGTGCGTTTGATTATCTGATCCGCTCCTCAGTGGAAGACGAAGCCGCTGCCTGATTGTAACAGCGTTCCCCCCTTTATAGCCCGGTCGCCTAGTGCACCGGGTTTTTCTTTTAAAAGGGGTCAGTACCCTTTAGTGCCATGTTGGGGGCATCGGTTCGGTGTGACTCATGGTTTAGATCAGTGCCATGCTGGATGGTGGTATCGCTTTGGTGTGACGCGCTTTTCGTCATCCATGACCGCTCGGCTGCCGCTCTGACNGCAGACGGTCACATCAAAGTGATACCACCACCCCGCCCACAGTCCTCTGCCAGCTCAAATATCAAGCTGAGCAGGACAGACACCATAGTCATGGCATAGAGCACATAGTTAAGATCCAGACTCTCAGCATGGCGGGGATTTTGTACAAATACCGATTTGAAACCGACTTTAAGCAGGCACCCAGATTGGTGGGGCTGATGGGATCGGATTTGGCTGACCCTGTGCGCCATGGAAGGCGCACGGGAGCCCCCAGGGATGGGTTCACGGCGTGTCAGACAGATACGGCCCATTAGCCCAAGGCCACCTAACGGCCAAAACTGGATTACCCAACCCTACGACCATTTTTTTGCCCACTTTTAGCGCAAAAACGGTTAACATTAGCAGCTAAATTTTTCAGTTTCAGGGGGCGTTGTCCCCGAATAAGTCTTTCCCACCCAGGTGAGCGAGCAAGCCAACACCCATTCAGGATTCATTAGTAATGTGCCCACAGTCACTTTCGCTACACACCCTTGAACATCATGATGCCTTTATTGAACGCCATATCGGCCCCTCCATTGAAGAGCAGCAGGCTATGCTCACAGCCACTGGATTTCAGACACTCGAAGATATGATTCAGCGTACAGTGCCTGCCTCCATTCGCTGTGATATTCCGGAACAACTGGACAGCCCGCGCACCGAAGCCGAAACACTGGAGCGGCTAAAGGCCATCATGAGCCAGAACATTGTACAGCGCTCCATGATCGGCATGGGCTTTACCGATGCCATCACCCCTAATGTCATCCTCCGTAACGTGCTGGAAAATCCGGGCTGGTATACCGCTTACACCCCCTACCAGCCGGAGATTTCGCAGGGCCGTCTGGAAGGTTTGTTAACTTTTCAACAGATGATTATGGACCTGACCGGGCTTGAGCTGGCGAATGCCTCACTGCTGGATGAAGCCACAGCAGCAGCTGAAGCCATGACCCTGTGCAAGCGTATGTCCAAGGCGAAAAAAGCCAATGTCTTTATCGTTGATGAGCATATGCACCCGCAAAATATCAGCGTTATTCAGACTCGCGCCGAGCCATTGGGCATTGAGGTAGTCGTAGGCGATGTTGCCAGCCTGATGGAGCTGCATGACTATTTTGGTGTTGTAGTGCAGTACCCGGATACACTGGGCAATGTTAAAGACTATCAGGCTTTAATTGCCAAGGCCCATGAGCAAAAAGCGCTGTTCTGCACCGCCGCTGATATTATGGCGCTGGTGCTGCTGAAATCACCCGGTGATCTGGGGGCCGATGTAGTATTCGGTTCATCTCAACGTTTTGGCGTGCCCATGGGTTACGGCGGCCCATCGGCGGCCTACTTTGCCACCCGTGATGCTTTCAAACGCTCCGTACCCGGTCGTATCATCGGCGTATCGGTTGATAGTCGTGGTAAACCGGCACTGCGCATGGCAATGCAAACGCGTGAGCAGCATATTCGCCGCGAAAAAGCCATGTCCAACATCTGTACTGCCCAGGCACTACTGGCCAATATGGCGGCTTTTTATGCCGTATATCACGGACCTGAAGGGCTCAGAATTATCGCCTCACGTATTCATCGTCTGACCAATATTCTGGCGGCAGGCCTTACCGCTAAAGGCGTTCAACTGGTCAACCACCATTGGTTTGATACCCTGACGCTGGAATTGGGCTTTTCGCGTGATACAGTCTATGAACGTGCTTCCGAGCTGGGTATTAACCTGCGCAAGGTCGGTGATACACAGTTGGGCATTACTTGTGATGAGCGTACCACCCGAGAAGAGATATTGACCCTGTGGAAAGCGATTTTGGGCGAAACACATCAACTTGATAGCGAAGCCCTTGACCTTGAACTGGTACAGAAAGGCTCCGAATCACTACCTGCTTCACTGCTACGGGATAACGAAATCCTGACCCATCCAGTATTTAACACCCACCACAGTGAAACTGAGATGTTGCGGTACCTGAAAAAACTGGAAAACAAGGACATTTCTCTAACCCACAGCATGATTGCGCTGGCTCTTGCACCATGAAACTCAACGCCACCGCCGAAATGCTGCCGGTGACCTGGCCTGAATTAGCCAATATGCACCCCTTCGCTCCGCGTGAGCAGGCGCTGGGCTATCAGCAGATGATCGATGAACTGGATCTGATGCTACGCGCGATTACCGGCTTTGATGCCATCTGCATGCAACCCAACTCCGGTGCTCAGGGCGAGTATGCCGGGCTGATGGCAATCCGTAATTACCTGCGTGCCAAGGACGAAGGGCACCGTAACGTCTGCCTGATCCCGACCTCAGCTCACGGTACCAACCCGGCTTCAGCGGCAATGGTGGATATGCAAGTGGTGCTGGTCGATTGCGATGCTCAGGGTAACGTGGATGTCGAAGATCTGCGCAGCAAAGCACTGGAGCACAAAAACGACCTGGCCGCACTGATGATCACCTACCCTCCACGCACGGGGTATTCGAAGAAGAGATCAAAGAGATCTGTGCCATCGTGCATGACTGTGGTGGCCAGGTGTATATGGATGGCGCCAACCTGAATGCGCAGGTGTGCATCAGCAAACCCGCTGACATAGGTGCCGATGTCTCGCACATGAACCTGCATAAAACCTTTTGTATTCCACATGGCGGCGGTGGTCCGGGTATGGGTCCGATAGGTGTGAAAGCCCACCTGATCCCGCATTTGGCCAACCACCCAGTGGTGTCAGTCAACAATGACAACCGCAAAAACACCGCTGTATCTGCCGCTCCCTGGGGCAGTGCCAGCATCCTGTCGATCAGTTGGGTGTATATCAGCCTGATGGGTGGCACCGGCCTGCGCCAGGCAACTGAAGTGGCCATTCTCAGTGCAACTACATCGCCCAGCGCCTAAACGAACACTTCCCGGTACTCTATACCGGGCGCAATGGTCGTGTAGCACATGAGTGCATTATCGATCTGCGCCCTTTGAAAGAGCGCACTGGCATTACCGAAGAAGACGTTGCCAAGCGTTTGATGGACTTTGGCTTCCATGCCCCTACTATGTCCTTCCCGGTTCCAGGCACGCTGATGATCGAGCCAACCGAATCTGAACCCAAAGCTGAGCTCGACCGATTCATCGATGCGATGATTCAGATACGCCAGGAAATAGCCGCCGTTGAAGCCGGTGAGCTGACAGCAGAACAAAGCCCGCTACGCCATGCACCGCATACTCAGGCTGACCTGATGGATGCAAACTGGGAGCGTGCTTACAGCCGTGAGCAGGGAGCCTTCCCCGCCGAGTGCTGAAAGAGGCAAAAATCTGGCCGAGCGTCAACCGGATCGATAACGTTTACGGTGACCGCAACCTCTTCTGCGCCTGCATACCGGTTGAAGATTACCGTTAATCCTTAGAAGGTGCTGGTTTGGATTCCTGAACCAGCATCTGCTCATCACTCTCAGGTACTAAACCGGCTTCACTGAGCTGCTCCTGCTCCCAGGCTTCAATGAGCGATTCGGTAGTAATCGGCTCATCTTCTGCATCCTGCGTTTCAGCAGCGACTGTTGCACTGCCATCAGCCGCCATATCATCAGAGGCCAAGGCAGGTGCAACAGGCTCCTCCACAACCGCCGCATCCTCAAAGTTGTCCTCGCCGGTAACACTATCAGATGTTTCATCTGCATCGGCTTTACCAGTAACGGACTCACCTTCTACAGGCTCTTCCGTTTGGTAGAGTTCTTCTGGCACCGGCGTCAGATCATCCTGTGCAGCGGTATACAGCTCGTCGGTCGGGAACTGTATTGAAGGCTGAAGTACAAACTCCATTTTCTCGCGCTGCAGACCGGCCACTTTGGACTGGTAAATTGCGTAGAACATCATCACCAGCAGATTAAGGGCAATATAAGCAAACAAAGCGGCAGGCCCTATCCAGGACATCAGTGAAGAGCTTAGCATGGGTCCAAAAATGGCCCCGCTACCATAGCCTATCATCAGACCTGAAGAGGTTTGCATCAGTTGATCTGGTTCACTCCAGTCATTCACATGCGCCGCTGACAGGGGTAGATAACAAACACTAAAGAGCCATAGCAGAACACATTGATCAACAGCCAGTAGAACGGCAGTTGAAAGAAGCTTTGTAGCACCATCAGTAAACTGAATACCAATGCACCAAAACACACGCCCGCTAATACCTTACGCCGTTCAATACGGTCTGAAAGCTTACCTAAGGGCACCTGAAGCACCAGACCAGAGAAGACCCCGCCATCATGAACAGGGAAATTTCCTGGACAGAGTAATTGAGCGTCTGCGCATAGATCGGCGCCATAGCAAAAAAGGCCGCATTGACAGAGCCTGCACAGACGGAACCATAAAATCCCGCTGGCGCCACCTTAAGCAAAGGCTTAACGGTAAAGCCGGTTACCGGATGCGGTATGGGTGCCTCTGTTCGAGTCATCATCAACGGCAGCAAGGACAGTGAAAAACAGATTGATGCCACAGCAAAGGCCTCAAAGGAGTCCGGCGATGCAAACAGCAGAAACAACTGCCCCAGCCTGATGCCAGGTAGTTAACCACCATATAGATCGCCATGATGCTGCCACGCGTCTTATTATCCGAACGTGCATTCAGCCAGCTTTCGGTGATGATAAACAAGCCTGCCAGACAGAAACCATCAATCAGGCGTAATACCCACCAGACCCAGGGATCGATAAACAGGGCATGCATCAGGGGAGACAAAGACATGAATGAAGCGAATGCAGCAAAGGCGCGAATATGCCCACCACGCTGTATCACTTTAGAAGTGTAACGGGCACCCAGAAACATCCCCAGAAAATAACCGGCCATGATCAGGCCTATCGTTTGTACGGTAAAGCCTTCCAGATCGGCACGCAAGCTGGTCAATGTGGTGAAAAGTGCATTAGCCAAAACCAGCAAACCATAGCTGGCATATAGGGATAACAGGGTACGAGCTGTGCTTAGCATAATAGATCTATATCTTGAATAACGCGGTTATTTTGAGGTATCTGGAACTTCATTGCCCAGTAAGATAGCCACCCAGCGGGTGCCATGATTCTGCTCAAGCGCAATTTTGACAATCATCGTCAGAGGAATGGATAAGAACATACCCACCGGACCGAACAACCAGCCCCAAAGAATCAAAGAAAGAAATACAACCAAGGGAGACAAACCCAATCCTCGCCCCATAAAGCGAGGCTCAATCAGATTACCCATCACTACATTCACTAATACATAACCGGCAACAACCAACATGGCGTCTGTCACACCTAACTGCACCAGTGCAAGCAGCACAGCAGGTACGGCCGCAATCAATGAACCCACATTAGGGATATAGTTCATTAACATGGCAATCAATCCCCACAATACCGGGAAATCAACGTCCAGCCACCAGAGCCATAAAGTCACCAGCACACCGGTAATAAAACTGATAGTGGTTTTAATCATCAGATACTGGTTAACCTGTTTCATAAAACCCTGGGCATCACGGATGGACTTTTCCGCATTGGGCAGTGCCGCCTTCACTTTATCGCCAAAACCCGCCTCTTCCAGCAGAATAAAAATCACAATAAAGACCACCAGAAACAGATTGGTCAACAAAGACCCAATACCAGACAGCGTAGTACCTACCAGCCCCATTATCTGGGATGGATTGAAGTGATTCATCACCATATCCCGGTTAACCGGAATATCCCAACGCTCCAGATAGGGCAACCAGTCTACAATCAAGGTCTGCATGCGTGTCTGATACTGCGGCATGCGCGTAAGAAACGAGTCAATCGACTGACTGACAATCATCCCAGCGCACCACCAAAAATGATCAATACTGAAAGTACAATCAGAACAGCCATATACGAAGGAACACCACGGCGCGTTAAGGCGCGCAAAAATGGCGTGCTAATAATAGCAACGAAGAGAGCCAGCATAATCGGAATGACGATAGCCTCAGCAGCTTTGAGTCCGGCCAGAATCACTATGACACCTGCCAATCCCAACAGCCATTTCAGTCCATGATTATCCGCCATAAAGCTCCTCTTGCACTTGGTCTACGTAAAAGAAAGAATTGTATACTTTTACCACAGCTTTCCCAATCAAAACCCCGTAGCATCGGGAAATAATTAAATGGACGTCGCTATGCTGACAGCTACCGGATTATGTAAAACCTACAGCACCCCTCAGGGGGCTCTACAGGTGTTTTCCAACCTGAATTTGACCCTGCTTCAGGGTAAAAGTTTAGCACTGATGGGAGAGTCCGGCTGTGGTAAGTCCACTCTGCTGCAACTGCTGGCTGGACTGGAGCAGGCTGATGCCGGGAGTATACAACTTGGCGAGCAACAATTACTGCAGATGAACGACCATCAAAGAGCAGTGTTCCGGCGCCAGCATCTGGGCATAGTGTTTCAACAACTCAATCTGATACCCAGTCTTAATGTACAGGATAACCTAGCCTTTCAGGCGCGTATCGCTGGCAACCATGATCTGACCTGGCAACAGACACTGATTCGGCGCCTGGAGCTCGATAAGCTAACAGACCGTTACCCCCATCAGCTTTCCGGCGGACAGCAACAACGTGTCGCCATTGGCCGTGCTCTGGCAGTAAAACCTGATCTTATTCTGGCTGATGAGCCACTGGCAGTCTGGATGAACGTACCGGTGATGCGGTGATGCAACTGTTTCTGGAACTGGTCAGGGACACCGAAGCCAGTTTGTTGATGGTTACCCACAGCGCTCGCCTGGCGGACCTGCTCGATCGCCGTCTGACACTGCATAACGGTCAACTGCAATGACGGTTACGCGCTTTACTCAAGGCTGGGTTCTGCATGCGCTGCTCAGTCATTGGCGTCGACATCCCTTACAGCTATTGATGCTGGCTTGCGGGCTGATTGCAGCCACGGCGCTTTGGAGCGGCGTACAGGCACTTAACGACCAGGCACGTAGCAGCTACGACCAGGCAGCCGAGCGTTTTAACAACCTTGCTCAGACGCAACTTATCAGCCGTACCGGAGGCAATTTTTCTGAACAGCATTATATTGACCTGCGGCGTATGGGCTGGAAAGTTACACCGCTACTGGAGGGCACACTGGAACTCCCCGCTAGTCAGAATCTACGCATTATTGGCCTGGATCCCTTAACACTGACATTTTCTAATGTTCAGTCTTCCCACAGCCTGCCCGGCAATTTTGATTTGAGTCGCTTTTTAACGCCGCCAAGGCAACTCCTGGTTTCCCAATCAACGGCAGATAGTCTGGAACACCTATGGGAATCCCCCAGGTTGCTCAGCTGTTTATGTCAGCACAAACCGGTGACTTACCGGATTTGCAGGTCAGCCCGGAGCTGACAGATGCAGAGGTGATTACCGATATTTATCTGGCGCAGCAGTTACTGGCACAGCCCGGTAGGCTCTCTCGATTATTGCTGACAGCCGATCCATCTGGCCCACTGCCCAATAGCCATCAGCCTATCCTGAAGTTAATCACAGCCGAAGATGAAGCCGATCTGGCCCGGCTGACGGACAGCTTTCACCTCAATCTGACCGCGCTGAGCCTGCTGGCGTTCGTGGTGGGACTGTTAATTGTCTATTCCTGCATCAATCTGGCGTTTGAGCAGCGCCGCCCACTGCGCCGGATTCTGCACAGCTGCGGTGTCAGCCAACGTCAACTATTGGGGTGGCTACTGGCCGAACTGTTGTTACTGGGGGTTTTGTCCGCGCTGCCCGGCTTAATCGCAGGGTATCTGATTGCCAGTCTGCTGTTACCCGACCTGGCGGCCAGCTTGCGCGGCCTTTACGGTGCGGACCTAAGTGGCAGTTTAACCCTGCAACCGGCCTGGTGGTTAAGTGGCGTGGCGATGGCCATTGGAGGGGTTTTGCTGGCCGCCACCCTGCCACTTATTCGCCTGATCAGGCTCTTCCACAACGCAACGGCAAGATAAGTTAAAGCGGTTTCCCTATGTGTGC
>NZ_JRLB01000026.1 GCF_000764495.1 Nitrincola sp. A-D6 | reverse complement strand
AGCCAAATCGGGTGATCGAGCTGAGTGAAAGCTGGCTGGATGATGTTGGCGTGGGCGAGCTGAGTGTGCCCAGCGAATGGACCGAACGACGTTCGCCGCTGTCGCTGACCCTGCAGGCAAGTGTGCAGGAGTCAGGTGGTCGGCCGGTGACGCGGCGAGCTACCCTGTCGATGTGGCCGGGAGAGCGACTGCCTGGTATCCGGCCGCTTTTTGCCGATGGACGCGTCGATGCATCGAGTGAGGCACGTTTTGAAATCCTGGTGACTGATCCGGCTGGAACGCGCCTGGCAGTGAACGATCTGACTGTGCGTTTGGTGCAGGAGCGACGCGATTATTTCTGGCAATTCTCGTCCAACGAGGGCTGGCGCAGCAGTTTCAACCAGAAGGACCTGGTCCTGTCGGCGCAGCGCCATGATATCGCCGCTGGCGATCAGATCGAAGTGGCGCTGCCAACTGAGTGGGGTTGGTACCGTCTTGAAGCTGAAGACCCCGAAACCGGGCTGCTCTCCAGTGTGCGCTTCCATGCGGGCTATAGCTGGCAGGAAAACGCCGAAGAGGGCAATGTGCGCCCTGACAAAGTTCGCCTTACCCTGGACAAGCCGCGCTACCAAGCGGGCGATGTGGTGAGCGTCGGAGTCGAGGCGCCAGCCGCCGGACAGGGTTATCTGATGGTGGAATCAGCCGAAGGGCCCTTGTGGTGGCAGCCGATAGAGGTACCAGCCGAGGGCGCGCATTTCGAGTTGCCGATTCCAGAGACCTGGGCACGACATGACCTTTACGTGAGCGCGCTGGTGGTACGCCCCGGTGAGCGTTCCGCTCATACTGTACCGCGTCGTGCCGTGGGTTTGCTGCACCTCCCGCTTGATCGTGAGGATAGACGCCTGACGATCCAACTCGAAGTGCCCGAGAAAATGCGTCCTGGCCGTACACTACCGGTACAACTTAGCCTGCCGGAGCAGGCAGGCGAGACGGTACGGGTAATCGTATCAGCTGTTGATGTCGGCATTCTCAATCTGACTAATTTCGAGACCCCTGATCCCTTCGCGGCTTTTTTTGGCCAGCGCGGCTACGGCATCGACCATCTCGATATCTACGCACAGCTGATCGAAGTGGGCGATACGCGCCGTGCCCAGCTCAATTTCGGCGGCGATCAGGACAGCGACCGCGGTGGAGTCTCGCCGATTACCTCTATTGAACTGGTAGCCCTGCAGTCGACTCCGGTGATAGTGGGGCCCGACGGTATGGCCGAAGTACATTTGCAGGTCCCCGATTTCAACGGCGAACTGCGTATCATGGCACAGGCCTGGAGTGATAGTGCCTACGGTATGGGTGAGGCGCACACTACCGTTGCTGCGCCGCTGGTTGCAACCCTGGCCGCACCGCGTTTTCTGGCAGGTGGTGATCAAACTGAGCTGGCCATCGACCTGACTAACCTGACTGACCAGCCACAGACGCTGCAAGCCGAGTTGCAGGTCGGTGGACTGTTGGCGACATCTGCTAGCTGGCCTGACAGCATTCAGTTGGCACCCGGTGCGCGCACCACTCTGCGTATGCTTGTTGAAGCCGGTGCGGGTATCGGCGAAGGCACGCTCAACCTGGTGGTTGATGGTCTTGCGTTGCCGGATGAGACCTTTGCGCCACTTGAGCAGCATTGGCGTATCGGCGTGCGGCCCGCCTGGCCAGCACAGACGCTGAGCTTCGTCGCGGCGCTACAGCCCGACAGCAGTGCCTGGTCGCTACAGCAGTTAGCCCCTCAGTATGAGCAGTTGGATGCACGCAGTGTGGCGGTGTCCCTGTCCGCCCGTCCGCCACTGGACCTGGCTGAGCATGTGCGCGAGCTGTTCGCCTACCCCTATGGCTGCGCCGAGCAGACCACCAGTGGACTCTATCCTTCACTCTATGCGCGGTCGGAGCTGCTCGCCAGTCTGGGTATTCGCGGGCAGGACGCAGAGGCTCGCCAAACCCGCATTGAGATTGGCATCGAACGCCTGCTTGGAATGCAGCGTTATAACGGCAGCTTTGGGCTGTGGAACAGTGATGGCGAGGAAGAGTTCTGGTTGACCGCCTACGTCGGGGATTTCCTCCTGCGTGCGGTGGAAGAGGGCTTCTCTGTGCCTGATACGGCGTTGGAATCGCTGCGTACACGCCTGCTCGCCTATCTACAGAATCCAGCCCAGATTGAAGCGTACTACACTGACAATGCCGAGCGTACCCGCTTCGCGGTGCAGGCCTATGCCGCTTATGTGCTCACCCGTCATGGTCAGGCGCCGCTGGGCAGTCTGCGCCAGCTTGCTCAACAGCGCGAACACGCACCATCCGGTCTGGCCCTGGCACAACTGGGCTTTGCCTTGCAGCGCATGGGTGATGGCGGCCGTGCCGACGCACTGCTCAGTGCCGCGCTGCAGCACCCGCGCGACCAGGGTCGTAGCGGCTGGATTGGCGACTACGGCAGTCCCTTGCGCGACCTGGCGCTGACTTTGGCCTTGTTCGAAGAGCATTCGCTGGTGGTGAGCGGACGTGACCAGTTGCACCTGATGCTCAGCGAGCAGTTGCGCGAGCGTCCGTGGCTATCGACTCAGGAGCGCAATGCGCTGTTCCTCGCTGGTCGTCATGGTCTGTCGCGTGTGGGTGAGACCTGGCAGGCGGAAGTGACAGCCGGAGTTACCAGCCGCATCAAGGGCGATCGTCCACGCGCACTGCGTTTTAATGAAGCCGAGCTGGGGGATGATTTCCAACTGAGCAACCCGGGCACCGCAACCTTGTATCAGCGTACCACCCTGACCGGCTATCCGCGCAGCGCACTGCCAGCGGACGAACACGAGATCGCGGTCAGTCGGCGTATGCTGCGTCTAGATGGTAGCGAGGTTACCGATGAACTCGATAGTGGCGAACTGGTGCTGGTGCATCTGACATTGCGTGCCCATACCCGTGTGCATGATGCTCTGGTCGTTGATCTGCTCCCGGCTGGACTGGAGCTTGAAAACCAGCGTCTGGATGGTTCCGCGCGTCTGCCCAACGCCAGCACCGAGATCAACGAACTGCTGCAACGCCGCGGCGAACATACGCCCCGACATGAGGCCTGGTTGGGCGACCGTTATGTTGCCGCGGTTGACCTTCATGAGGGTGTGCGTACCGAGCTGCTCTATCTCGCCCGCGCGGTCACGCCCGGTATCTACCGGGTACCACCGCCGCTGGTTGAGTCGATGTACCGGCCATCACTACAGGGTCGTGGGGCGACTCCGCCAGACCTGCACGTGTTGGCGCGCTGAGTTAGCCGGTGGGCGCGAGGGTCGTGGGCGGGGATAGTGCGAGGTCGGAGCGAGTTGGCAGGTACAGGCGCCGCCTGAGTGCTGTCCTGCTAGGGCTATTGCTGAGTGTGATGATGGCCTGGGTGGCTGACCGCCTGTGGCCACTGCCTATCCCTGATGAGGACAGTGCGCGCATCGTGCTTGCCCAGGATGGCACGCCGCTCTGGCGTTTTCCCGATGACAAGGGCGTATGGCGCCATGCCGTGCGGCCTGATGAAGTGTCGCCCTTGTATCTTGAAGCCTTGTTCGCCTATGAGGATCGCTGGTTTCATAGTCATCCTGGTGTTAATCCGCTGGCACTGGTGCGGGCCGCGTGGCTCAATCTGCGCGCCGGACGCATCGTCTCCGGTGGCAGCACGCTGTCGATGCAGGTAGCACGTCTGCTCGACCCTCACCCGCGTACGCTGTCAGGTAAACTTCGCCAGCTTGCGCGGACGCTGCAACTTGAATGGCATCTGAGCAAGGATGAGATCCTTACCCTGTACCTGAATCGTGCGCCCTTTGGTGGCACCCTCGAAGGGGTTGCGGCGGCAAGCTGGACACTGCTGGGTAAGTCTCCCGACGCCCTTACTCCCGCGGAAGCCGCTTTACTGGTGGTATTGCCTCAGGCGCCCAGTCGTCTGCGTCCGGACCGTTATCCCCAGCGGGCAACTGCTGCACGCGACAAGGTGCTGATGCGCATGCGAGACGGTGAACGCTGGTCGCAACAGGTGGTGGATGAGGCTCTAGAGGAGACTATCATGCTGGCGCCACCCGATCCGCCCGGATTGGCACCCCTGTTTGCGCGCCGGGTAGTGGGTGAAGGGGGTGGCGCACGTCTGCTTACCACGGTGGATGCCCGCTTGCAGCGCCGTATTGAAGCGCTGGTGGAAAGCTGGCGTGGTCGTTTGCCACCACGTACCTCGGCGGCGATTGTGGTGGTCGAACACCAAAGCATGGCAGTACGCGCCTATCTTGGTTCGGCTGATTTTGGTGATAATCAACGCTTCGGTCATGTTGATATGGTGCGTGCACTGCGTTCGCCCGGTTCAACCCTCAAGCCTTTCCTTACTGGCCTGGCCCTGGATGCGGGCCTGGTCCATTCGGAGTCGTTGCTGCAGGATGTGCCGCGCGTCCACGCCGACTATCGCCCTGGCAACTTCGCCAGCGGTTTTTCCGGTCCTGTCTCAGTGGCTGAGGCGCTGGCCCGTTCGCTTAATTTGCCAGCGGTGCAGTTGATCGAGGCCTATGGTGCGCGACGCTTCCACGCCGAGTTGGTACAGGCGGGTGTGCCGATGGCATTGCCAGCTCACGCCGCTCCCAATCTGGCGGTGATCCTCGGGGGTGTCGGCACTCGCCTGGAAGACTTGCTGGCTGGCTATGGTGCCTTTGCGCGCGAGGGTCGTGTCGCCCGCCTGCGCTGGTTCGAGGATGATCCTTGGTTGAGCGTCGCCTGATGTCTGAGGGGGCGGCGTGGATCGTGCGCCAGACCCTGCTCGGTCGACGTGCCTCGGGCCAGTCCTTGTCGATGGATGCCGCCACGCACCCGGCCCTGGCATGGAAAACTGGCACCAGCTACGGCTTCCGTGATGCCTGGGCGATCGGAGTCGGGCCGCGCTATCTGATCGGTGTGTGGATAGGTCGTCCCGACGGCACACCAGTGGCCGCGCAGTTCGGTGTGAGATCGGCGGCCCCTTTGCTGTTTCAGACCTATGACCTGGTGCGCGGGGGCGTTCCTAACTGGCGCGAAGCCGCACCTGCAAGCGTTACGGTGAGCGACATCTGCTGG
>NZ_JRLB01000025.1 GCF_000764495.1 Nitrincola sp. A-D6 | reverse complement strand
CAGGAACAACAACAGCAGGAACAACAGCGTCAAGAAGAGCAGCAGCGCCAGGAGCAACAACGCCAGCAGCAACAGCAGCGTGAAGCCGAGCAGCAGCGTGAACAAGAGTTAGCCGCACAGCGCGAGGTTGAGTCGCGCATTCGTGCCGAGCAGGAACGCCAGCAGCAGGCTGATGCCGAGCGCCAGCGCCGTGAAGAAGCTGAACGTCAAGCCGCAGCAGAGCAGCGTCGACAGGAAGAGCGCCGGCAGGCTGAAGAGCGTCAACGTCAGGAGGATGCACAAGCCAAAGCGCGGGAAGAGGCACGCCAACGTGAAGCACAGGCTCAAGCTCAGGCTCAGGCTGAAGCAGAGGCCAAAGCTGAAGCGCAGCGGGCTGCACAGGCGGCAGCTGATGCGGTTATCGGTGATATTGGCTCTTATATCAGTACCATGCTGACAAAAAACTGGAATATTCCAGCCACTGCACGCTCAGGAATGCAGGCAACGGTTGAGATACAATTGATGCCAAATGGCGAAATTGCCGATGTGCGTATTGTACAGAGCAGTGGTGATTTGGCTTTTGATCGTTCAGCGGAGCAGGCTGTAAGAAGAACAGAGCGCCTGCCACGGGTAGCCGAAGTGGATCCGATATTATTTGAGCGTCGTCTAAGAAGAACACAGGTGGTTTTCAGGCCTGAAGGATTGAGATGGTAATGAGTATATTTAAAAAACTGTTATTTTTGTTAATGTTCAGTTTCAGCTCAGCGCTGATGGCGCAACAGCTAGTGGTGGAAGTGACCCAGGGTGTTGAAAGCCCGGTGCCCGTAGCTGTCGCACCTTTTGGTTGGCAGGGTGAGGCAGCTTTGTCGGACGATATTGCTGGCATTATCAGCCAGAATCTTGGTCGCAGTGGCTTTTTCAAATCGATGAGTCGTGAAAATATGCTGAGCTTTCCTGATCGTGAAGAGCAGGTATTTTTCCGCGACTGGCGTATGATGAATCAGGATTATCTGGTAACAGGTCGTATGGAGCCTCTGTCTGCTAGTGAGGTGAAAATTACCTTTGAGCTGTATGACGTACTTAAAGAAGAGCGTATTTTGGTGCGCGAAGTATCAGCAGGCAGTCAGAACCTTCGTGATGCGGCTCATTATATCTCCGATGTGATTTTTGAAGCCTTGACAGGGATTAAGGGGGCTTTTTCAACCCGTATTGTGTATGTGGCAGCGGATCGTCGTGATACGGATGAACAGCGTTACCGCTTGCGTCTGGCTGACTGGGATGGTGAGCGTGCCCGAACAATACTGGAATCCAATGAGCCAATTTTGTCACCTGCCTGGTCATTTGATGGTACCAAGCTGGCCTATGTCTCCTTTGAAACTACCCGTCCGGTTATCTATATCCAGCATCTGGCCACAGGGCAGCGTGAGCAGATACAGTCTTTTCCTGGATTAAATGGTGCGCCAGCCTGGTCGCCTGATGGCCACAAGCTTGCGCTGGTCCTGTCCAAAGATGGCAATCCTGAGATCTATGTGCTGGATTTAAGAACCCATGCACTGGATCGAATGACGCAAAGCAGTGCAATCGATACAGAGCCTTTTTGGGCACCGGATGGTAAGTCAATATTTTTCACCTCTGACCGTGGCGGCTCGCCACAGATCTATCGGATGGATCTGTCTTCACGTTCAGTGGAACGTGTTACTTACGAAGGCAGTTACAATGCCCGCGGACGTCTCACGCAAGACGGGCGTTTTCTGACCATGGTTCACCGTGGCAGTTCGCGTCGCTTCCAGATAGCTGTTCAGGACCTAAAGAGTGGACGTCTGGATATTTTAACCAACAGCGATTACGATGAGTCTCCAAGCATCGCACCGAACGGCAGTATTGTTATGTATGCTACTCAGGAAAGGGGCCGCGGTATTTTGTCCGCTGTATCTCTGGATGGGCGTATACGTTTCAGCATGCCGGTTCCTCAGGGAGATGTCAGAGAACCGGCGTGGTCGCCATTTTTGCAATAAACTGTATCAACCTTAAATTGAATTGCTTGCTCTTAAAGCGGGCAACAGGAGAAAGAAATGCGTTATGTTCATTTGACTAAAGCGCTAGCGTTGGCTGCTGTTATGGCGTTTGCTGCAGGCTGTAGCTCTACAGGCAGTAAAAGTGATTCAGGGGCTATGAATGGTACAGGTACAGGTACTGACACCAGTGCCTATGGTACTGGAACAGGTACTGGCGTAACGCCAGGTAGCTGGGAGGAAGTAGCGACTCTGAAAAATGTGTTTTATTTCGAGTTTGACCGTGCTGTCGTGCGTCAGGAATTTTTTCCTGATCTGGAAGGACATGCGCGTTACCTGGCAGGTAATCCGTCAGCACGTGTAAGACTGGATGGCCATACGGATGAGCGTGGTACACGTGAATACAACATGGCGTTGGGTGAACGTCGTGCCAATGCTGTTGAGCGTCTGTTGATTGTCAATGGTGCGAATGCAGGTCAGATCGAAACTGTCAGCTATGGCGAAGAGCGTGCGGCCGTTACGGGCAACCATGAAGGTGCCTGGTCACAGAATCGTCGTGTTGAATTGAGATACCTGAGCCGTTGATTGAAAAATGATGAAACCTTCACTGAAATACGCAGTTGCAGGTTGTCTGAGTGCTGTGCTGACGTTGTCAGCACAAGCTCAGGTGCCGGTGATCGAGATCAGGGGAAGTGGGGATGCATCAGCAGCCCCAGCGGGTGTTTCCAGTCAGAGTGAACTGATGTTGCTGGTTCTTCAGCTACAGGAAGATGTTCGCTTTTTGCGTGGAGAACTCGAAACTACGCAGCATAAGTTGCAACGGCTGGAAGCCGATTCCTCAGATCGCTACCGTGATATGGATCGGCGCCTTAGTGTGCTGATGCAGGCGGCCATGGACTCTGATAGCCTTCCTCCACTTTCAGCCCCTTCAGATTTATTGCCTGCCGATACCCTGCCACCTTCTGAGGCTGAGTCAGATCCGGCTATTGTGGCTGAACCTGCTTCCGCTGACGATCAGTTGGCCTATGACGAAGCCTTTGCACTGGTACGGGCACGCGATTTCGACGCAGCTATTGGTGCTTTTGAAGCGTTTGTGCAACGTTATCCAGAACATGCCAATACGGCCAATGGTTACTACTGGCTAGGTGAATTGCATCTTGCTAAAGAGTCTCCGGAGCTTGCCAGCAGTGCTTTTGAAACCGTGCTTGAGCGATTTCCAAATCACCATAAGGTTCCTGATGCTCTGTATAAGCTGGGCGTCACCTTGTCCAGGCTTGGGGAGCAGGAGCGCTCGCGGCATTTGCTGCAGCGTGTGATCAGCGAGTATCCACAGAGTACCGCTGCGACCCTGGCGCAAAGTTTCCAACCTGTAGAAAGCAACTGAAGAGGGCGTAAATAATGACTGGCAAATGTGCCGTTGTACTCCTGTCCGGAGGGCTGGATTCAGCAACGGTTCTGGCTATGGCCAAAGATCAGGGTTATAGCTGCTATGTACTTAGCTTTGATTATGGGCAGCGTTCACTGACTGAGCTGAATGCTGCGCGCATTGTTGCTATGGAAGCTGATGTAGTTGAACATCGTGTCTTGCGTTTGAATTTGGAAGATTTTGGTGGCTCTGCGCTGACAGATCATAACCTCAGTATGCCGGAATCGGATACTGATGATGTGCAGGAGGAAGGTATTCCGCTGACCTATGTACCTGCGCGAAATACCGTGTTTTTATCTCTGGCGTTAGGTTGGGCTGAAGTCCTGGATGCCAGTGCCATTTTTATCGGTGTAAATGCCGTCGATTATTCCGGCTATCCGGATTGTCGTCCTGAGTTTATCCGTGCATTTGAAGCAATGGCGGCTCTGGCAACACGCCAGGGTGTTGAAGGTAAGCCGATACGTATCCATACACCACTGATTGATCTCACTAAGGCACAAATTATTCAGGCTGGCACTGCGCTTGGAATGGATTACGCTAACACCGTTTCCTGTTATCAGGCCGATGATGAAGGGCGTGCCTGCGGGCGTTGTGACAGTTGTCGTTTGCGTGCCAAGGGTTTTGAGCAGGCCGGTGTGCCTGATCCGACACGCTACCAACCCTGATAGTTTATCAGTCTATTCGTGTTTTTCTATGTGCTATAATGCCTAGTTTTCATGCATGCCCAAGGCTTGCTGACCCTTTATTCAACTCGGAAGTATTGATGCTAAGTAAACGAGATTTGGCAGACCGTATTCTTGTACAAGAGCATTTTGCTCAGGAGCATTTACCTGATGCGCTGGATCAGCAGCAAACATCTGTGCTGATTGATGAAATCCTGTCGCTGCTGAAGCTGAAAAATGCTTGTCTGGTCGCACATTACTACACCGATCCGGTTATTCAGGCCCTGGCTGAAAAAAGTGGTGGCTGTGTTTCGGATTCGTTAGAAATGGCGCGGTTTGGTAGTCAGCACGACGCTTCCACGCTGCTGGTGGCGGGTGTGCGCTTTATGGGTGAAACCGCGAAAATACTCAGCCCGGAAAAACGCATTCTTATGCCAACGCTGGAAGCAACCTGCTCTCTGGATATAGGCTGTCCGGTTGATGAATTTTCGGCTTTCTGCGATCAGTACCCGGATCATGAGGTTGTTGTTTATGCCAATACCTCAGCCGCCGTGAAAGCGCGTGCTGACTGGGTTGTGACCTCAAGTATTGCGCTGCGTGTGGTTGCGCACCTGGCAGAGCAGGGCAAGAAAGTTATCTGGGCGCAGATAAGCATCTGGGTGAGTATGTTCAGCAGAATACCGGGGCTGAGATGTTGCTTTGGGACGGTGCTTGCATCGTGCATGAGGAATTCAAAGCCAAAGGGTTGCGTGATCTGAAAGCCATTTACCCTGAAGCGGCGGTTCTGGTACATCCAGAATCCCCGGAAGCGGTAGTGGAGCTTGCCGATGTGGTAGGTTCTACCAGTCAGCTGATCAAGGCTGCTGCTACGTTACCCAATCCGATGTTTATTGTTGCCACGGATCGCGGTATTTTTTACAAAATGCAGCAGGCAGCACCTGGAAAAACATTGATTGAAGCCCCTACCGGTGGTACCGGCGCAACCTGTCGCAGTTGTGCTCATTGCCCGTGGATGGCGATGAATGGTCTGGAAAATTTGCGGGATGTGTTGTTAAACGGTGACCAGGAAGTACACGTCAGCAGTGATTTGATCCGGAGAGCCCGCGTACCTTTGCAGCGTATGCTTGATTTTCCGTTGAATTAACCCGATTGCCGCCTACAGGTCTTCCTTGATCTGTCGGCGGATTTCCAGGGTTTCAGCTTCCAGTTGTTCCAGTCTTGCTATATCGGAAGGCCGAAGACCAGACTCGCGCTTGGCAAAAGTGACTTGTTGTAAGGCGCTGTCGATATCACCCGTCAGCAGGAAGTATTCAATACGGGCTTCATGAACCCCGGTAATATTGCCAGCCAGGCCTTCGGCTTCGGCCAGTTGATACCAGCTGTCAGTGTCAGTCGGGTAATCCTGTAGCAGGCGTCTATAGACTGGAACCGCACGCTCTGGCTGCCCCGACATATGCATCACCCGAGCATGTATTTTCATCACAGGCATGCTGTCAGGATACAAGGCCAGCATTTCCTCAGAGCGGGTTTCGGCTTGGCTGAAGTCGTTTTTTGCCAGCAATAATTCAATTTCGCTTAATAGAACGTAGGCATGCTGCTTCCACGGCGCCGGTAGCTGATTAAAGTGTTGGGTGGCGAGATCCAGTTGTCCCGTGCGTATGGCGGCCAGCATAACGCCGTAGTGTGCGATGGCACTATTGCTTTGATCGGTATCAGCAAGAAAGCGCTTTAATATTTCCCCGGGTTGATCACTGAGATGTACTTCTGAACGGGTTCGGATAATGTCAAATTCTGGTGAATAAGGGCGGGGGCTGACAGCTGGTAGAGTCTCCGCTCTATTTAATGAGTCAGCAATACGGGCTTCAGTGACCGGGTGGGAGAGTAAAAATTCAGGGGGGCGCTGACCATAAAACCGGTAGTTTCGCTGCAGGCGTGAAAACATCTGAGGCATGGCTTTGGGATCTCGGTTAGCGGCAACCATGGTTTGCATGCCCACCCGGTCAGCTTCTTCTTCGTTGCGACGGCTAAAGTTTAGCTGTGCTTGTGCTGAGGCGCCCATGGTTGATGACAGTGCTGCCGCTCCACCCTGGGGGTCTGCCGCTGCAATGAGTATGCTAGCCAGTACACCCGCTAAGACCAGTGGCTGGTTGCGTCGCTCTTCTTCGATACGTTGAGCAAAGTGACGTTGGCTTAAGTGTGCAAGCTCATGTGCAAGCACTGATATCAGCTCATCTTCTGATCCGGCAGCCGTGATCAGCCCGGCATGAACGCCGATAACCCCACCGGGTACGGCGAAGGCATTGAAAGTCGGATTATCCAGAACAATCAACTCAAGGCGCCGATCTGATAGCTGGCTGTGTGGGGCAAGATCCCAAAGGAGCTCTTCCAGGTATTGAAATATCAACGGATCATGCAGCAAGGGTGCCCGGCCACGCAACAGGCGTGCCCAATTACGCCCAAGACGATATTCAGATGCCATGGATACCGATGCGGATGAGCGATCTGACAGGATTGGCAAATTCGTTGATGCACTGCTGGCTGAAGTAAATAGTAAACTTGAGCAGATAGACAGCAGCATAGCCGAGAGTATAAATCTCAAATATAAATACCTGTTTGTCATAGTGATAAGTTGTAATACCATGAGCAGCACTTTAATCTAAGCGTGGCATTTACGTCCAGCAGCTTCAATAAACGGCTGCCGTTATATTTGACATGCTTTGAAACCGAGGTTTACATGGTGTTTAAATCTGAACCAGATCAGTTGCTTGATGCCAGCGGGCTTAATTGTCCCTTGCCCTTATTGAAGGCTAAGCAAGCGCTGAGCAAGATGGAAATTGGCCAGGTGTTGAAAGTAACAGCCACTGATGCCGGTTCTGTCAGGGATTTTAAAGCCTATACAGATCAGTCAGACCATGCGTTGCTGGAGTCGTTCACTGATCAGGATACATTTGTTTATTTAATTCGCCGTGGCTGATAAACCTAGCCGCAGGAGTACGCGTAATCATGATAAAAATTCTCGGTAAGTGGGTTCATCGTTATTTCTCAGATGAAGAGGCACTCTTACTGTTTTTTTTATTAGTCATTGCTCTAGTTGTTATTTTGACTTTGGGTAAAGCGTTAGCACCGGTGTTCTTCAGTATTATTCTGGCATTTTTGATGCAGGGAGTGGTGCAGCGTTGCAGCCGCTTTATGCCACGTAATATATCCATATTGTTAGTCTTTACCAGTTTTATGGCGGCTTTTCTCGCGTTTATGTTACTGGTCATGCCACAGATCTGGCGGCAGTTGGTGACCTTGCTGAATGAAGCGCCACGCATCATGTCTGAGATTCAAAAAGTGCTCTTGCTCTTACCTGAACGCTACCCTGAGCTGGTGGCAGAGCAACAGATACGTCAGTTAATAGCGATTGCAGCAGCTGAAATAGGTAAAGCATGGCAGTGGGCGTTAACCTTCTCGTTGCACTCCATTACCAATATTGTTGCTTTGTTAATCTATCTTATTCTGGTGCCGATCCTGGTGTTTTTCTTTATGCGTGATGGCAACTATCTGGCCGGTAGCCTGACAGCCTATTTACCGGAAAAGCGCGACATGATGCGACGTATCTGGACTGAAATGGATGCCCAGATAGCCAACTATATTCGCGGTAAGTTCATTGAAATCTTGATTGTGGGCTCTGTTTCTTATGTCGTGTTTGTGTTTATGGGGCTGAATTATGCCGCGCTGCTGGCGTTAATGGTGGGCTTGTCGGTAATCATTCCCTACATAGGCGCTGCTATCGTAACTCTGCCAGTAGCTGGGGTCGCCTTCTTCCAGTGGGGCTGGGGCAGTGAGTTTATTACACTGATGGCTGCTTATTTTGTGATTCAGGCGCTGGATGGCAATGTGCTGGTTCCGATTCTGTTTTCAGAGGCTGTAAATTTGCATCCGGTATCCATCATAGTGGCGGTGCTGGTGTTTGGTAGCTTGTGGGGCGTGTTAGGGGTGTTCTTTGCCATTCCCTTGGCTACCCTGGTTAAGTCTGTGGTGAATGCCTGGCCCAAAGCTATGGAGCATGCTCATGATGGACAGGTTATCGATCCTGAAACTGAAACTGAGGCTGAGCAGGAGAAGTGATTCGCTCCTGCTCGCTGTTTCTGTCAGATCACTCGTTCACAGCGCTTTGACGCTTTCAAGTACTTCCTCTGCATGACCGGGTACTTTGACTTTACGCCAGGCTGGCGCAGTACGCCGGCTTTGTCGATCAGAAATGTGCTACGTTCAATTCCCAGGTGCTCTTTGCCATAAAGTTTTTTTAGCTTAATAACATCGAATAGCTTACAGACAACTTCATCCTTGTCGCTGATCAGGTCAAATGGAAAAGCCTGTTTAGTACGGAAGTTCTCGTGACTTTTTAACCCATCGCGTGATACACCAAAAATTTCTGTGTCCAGTGCCTGGAATTGGTCATACAGGTCACGGAAATTTTGCCCCTCAGTTGTGCAGCCAGGCGTGCTGTCTTTAGGATAAAAGTAGATGATCAGGTTTCGACCTTTGAACTCACTGAGGGTAAAGGTTGTCTCTCTGGTTGCGGGGGCACTAAAATCGGGCACAGGATGCCCCGTAATTAGCTCACTCATTGCTCTCTCCTGAAAAAGTCTGTTGAAAAATGCGTCTGCTACTACGCTAAAGGGGGGTTATTCGTTTAGAATGACCGGTCATTCAGATAAGATAACGATAACAGAAGCAGATCCTCAGGTTAACATTGTTTCTGTTTACGCCCGGTGCGAAATTTAGATCGCCCCCGTTAGATATAAATATGGAGAATATGATGATTCGCGGCAGTATTGTAGCGCTGGTAACCCCGATGGCCCTCAATGGAGATATTGATTGGGAAGCGTTGAAGCAATTGATTGAATTTCATATTCAAAAGGGCACAGCCTCAATTGTAGCCGTGGGTACTACCGGTGAGTCAGCCACACTCAGCTGTAAAGAGCATGCTGAGGCTATAGGTTTTATTGTTGATCAGGTAGCGGGCCGTATTCCGGTGATTGCCGGTACCGGTGCAAACTCAACGCGTGAGGCGATTGAACTGACCCGTGAAGCCAAAGCCGTGGGCGCTGATGCCAGCCTGCTGGTGACACCTTACTACAACAAGCCTACTCAGGAGGGCTTGTATCAGCACTATTGTGCGATTGCTGACGCTGTTGATATTCCGCAGATACTCTATAACGTGCCGGGACGTACGGCCTGCGACATGTTGCCGGAAACCGTTTTGCGCCTGGCAACAGTGACTAACATTATCGGCATTAAAGAAGCGACGGGTAACCTTGAGCGGGCCAAAGAGCTTATTGATGCCACGCCAGATAACTTTGCCGTGTACTCTGGTGATGATGCTACAGCGATTGAGCTGATTCTTTTGGGTGGTCAGGGAAATATCTCCGTGACTGCGAATGTGGCTCCTGCTGAAATGGCCGAGCTGTGTCGTCTGGGCCTTGAGGGGCAGGCCGATGCCGCTCGTGATCTGCAGCATAAGCTGATGCCGCTGCATACCCGTTTGTTTGTTGAAGCTAACCCGATCCCGGTGAAATGGGCTCTGGCTGAAATGGGGTTAATGCAGCCTGGTATACGTTTACCCCTAACGCAACTTTCACCCCAGTACCATGAAGTGGTACGTCAAGCTCTCAAAGACAGTGGCATCGCATGATTATAAATAGCAAAATACATTTAGCGCGAATACTGACCTTACCCTTTCTGGCTGTTGTACTTGTTACGACGGGTTGTGGCTCTGTAAAAAATCCTATTTATGGTGAACATGGCATTATACGTGATCGCAGCCAGGACTATGAATTGGCAGAAGCGGGTCAGCGCCTGGAAATACCCGCACATATTCAAGCGCGTGAAACCCGTGATCAGTTAGTTGTGCCGAATGTGGGTAGTACTGCAACACGGATTGAAGGTCGTTTCAGAGCGCCCCGGCCAGAGTTTTTCTATGTCGATCCTGGATCTGACCTGGTCAACCTGCAGCGCCTGGATGGTGAGCGGGTCATCATGGTTGATGAACCGATTGCAGATGTATGGACCAAAGTCATCGATTTCTGGGATTACAATGGTGTCAGAGTTGCACGAACTGATCCGCGTCAAGGGGTGATCGAAACCGACTGGATTCAGACAGATGGTCAGGAATATAACCTGGTTGATCGCTGGTTACGTCGATTGACCTTGCGTTCACTGGAGGGCCCTGCTGAGAATAAGCTCCGCGTTACCGTGCGACCAGATCCGGATAACTATGATCGGACCTCTATCCGCATGCAGCATGTTCAGTATGCTTCCGGGCAGGAACCTGAAGAGATTAACTGGGACACGGGTGTCGCTGATATCAGCTATCAGAGTGATATGATGTTTGAGATGTTACGCTACTTCAGTCGTGCCTCTGAGCCTACTACGGCGCGAACACTGTTGGCCATGCAGCAACAGCGAGCTAGTCGTGCTGAATTGGGGCGTGATGGGCGCGGTAACCCGGCACTCAGAGTCAATGCCCCGGCAGATCGAGCTGGGTGTTAATTAACGAGGCATTGGATAAAGCTGATGTTGATGTGGGTACGCGTGATCAACAAGCTGGTATTTTTTATATGACCTACACCACCACAACCCCTGTTGAAGATACCAGTCGTCAGGGTTTCTTTGACTGGTTGTTCTCGGACCGTGAGGAGATAAAGCTGGATACCAGCTTTATCAATTCAGCACTGGGTCTTGAGTCAGATGCAGCTGAACAGAATATGTATTCTTCACGTGGCACTCTGACTTCGGCTGAACAGGCTGGTGATGAGGAAGTGCAGGCTGATTTGAATGATCCAAATAATCCAGCTAATCAGGATGGCTATAAAATCTGGTTAGGCGGGCGTGTTATTTTTGTGTTTGGCGGCAGTGGCCGTGGTGTGTTTAATAACAACACCGGTGAGTTTGAACATGTGGGTCGCTACCAGCTTAATCTGAGTCGTACCCGCTCGGGTGTGATGGTGACAGTTCTGACAGATGAGGGCATTGCAGCACCCGCTGTCGTGGCTGAAGAAATACTCTGGCAGATTAAAGATCAGTTGCCGCAAACACTTTAGATGACAGATATTTAATGATTCTCAGCACTCTTTATACGGGTGCTGTCTATTGGAGATAAGAATGGAAAAGCGTGAAGCACTTTATGCGGGTAAGGCCAAGTCTGTTTATACAACGGATGACCCTGATCGCATGGTCATGGTGTTCCGTGATGACACCTCAGCCTTTGATGGCAAAAAAGTTGAGCAGCTTGATCGCAAGGGTAAGGTAAACAATAAATTCAATGCTTTTATCATGCAGAAGTTAGAAGCAGCCGGCATTCCAACACACTTTGAAGCGTTGTTGTCAGATACCGAGAGTTTGGTTAAACGCCTGGATATGATGCCGATTGAGTGTGTGGTACGCAATGTTGCTGCCGGTTCTCTGTGTCGTCGGCTGGGAATAGAAGAAGGCCTGGATTTGATCCCCCCTACCTTTGAAATGTTTCTGAAAAATGATGCACTGGGTGATCCAATGGTAAACGAGTCGCATATTGCGACCTTCGGTTGGGCCGAGCCTGAGCATATAGAAACCGCTAAAGCGCTGACATTTAAAACCAACGATGTACTGAAAACACTCTTTGATGATGCCGGTCTGCTGCTGGTTGACTACAAGCTGGAATTTGGATTGTACCAAGGCCAGGTTGTTTTAGGTGATGAATTCTCGCCTGATGGATGTCGTCTATGGGATAAGCAAACGCGAACTAAAATGGACAAAGATCGCTTTCGCCAAGGGCTTGGCGGTGTGATTGAAGCTTACGAAGAAGTAGGCCATCGTCTTGGTATTGATTTCGACTGAAGGTGGATTTAACGCATGCGCGCTGTATTTCTGGATAGCTTAAGTCTGGATGATCTTGATCTGACACCACTTGAAGCGGGTTTGTCAGAGCTGGTTGTTTATCCAGGTACCTTGCCAGAGCAGGTGGCGAAACGGATACAGGGCTTTGATATAGTTATTACCAACAAAGTGCTGCTGTCAGCTGAGGTAATTCAGGCAACGCCTGGTTTGAAGCTGATTTGTGTTGTCGCTACGGGGGTGAATAATGTTGATATCGAAGCAGCAACGGCGGCGGGTATTCCGGTATACAACTGTCAGGGATACGGCACAGGGTCAGTTGCTCAGCATGTGTTGATGTTAATGCTGGTCATGCACACCCGCTTTGTTGATTATAAAGCGGCGGTGGAGCAGGGGCGCTGGAATCAGTCGTCACAATTCTGTTTGCTGGATTATCCTATTCTGGAACTACGCGGCCGAACCCTGGGTATTGTGGGTTACGGTGTGCTGGGTGCTGAAGTTAAGCGACTGGCTGAGGCTTTCGGCATGAATGTCTTGATTGCGGCACGACCAGGAAGTGAGGCAAAGGCTGGGCGTGTACCCTTAGCTGAGCTGTTACCTAAAATCGATGTGTTAAGTTTGCACTGTCCGTTAACAGAAGAAACCCGTGACCTGATTGATGCCGAGGCACTGGCATTGATGCCGCAAGGCAGTTATCTGGTAAATGCAGCGCGTGGTGGTATCGTCAATGAGTCCGCACTGGCTGATGTGTTGTGTTCCGGGCACCTGGCTGGTGCCGCAACCGATGTGTTAACCCAGGAGCCGCCTAAGGAAGGTAACCTGTTATTTGATACGGATATACCTAATCTGCTGATTACACCGCACTGTGCCTGGGGTAGTCGTCAGGCGCGTGAAACCATTATTCGCCAGACCTGTGAGAATATTCAGGATTGGCTGGTTGATGGCAACCAGCGTCGGGTAAACTGACAGTAGAATCTGTCAGAAGGGACAGGGGGAGTTAAAATCCATCCACTGTCCACTGACAGGGTGCTGCAATCCCAACTGATCGGCATGCAGCATCATGCGCTCATGGCTGCTGTGCTCGGCTTCTTCAGTGTAAAACACATCTCCCAGAATTGGATGGCCCATGGCCAGCATATGTACGCGCAATTGATGTGAGCGGCCGGTGTGCGGGTAGAGCAGCATACGACTGCAATTGTCCTGCTTGTCGATACATTCCCAGTGTGTTAGTGAGGGTTTGCCCTGCTGGTGATCAATCAGCATGCGCGGACGACGCTCCCAGTCAGGGCCGATTGGAAGATTGATTTCACCCTTGCTATCACCAACCTGTCCCGTGACCAGCGCCTGATAGCGTTTTTTTGGAACACGCTCCTGGAATTGAATACTTAAGGCTCGATGTGAACCACGGTTGAGTGCCAGTACCAGCAGTCCTGAGGTGGCATAGTCCAGCCGGTGTACGATGCGGATGGTGGGAAATTCCATTTGCAAACGGCTTACCAGGCAGTCTTTTTTTTCTTCGCCGATACCGGGCACAGATAACAGATCGGCTGGTTTTGAAACCACAACCATTACGTCATCAGCATAAAGTAGCTCAATCATGTATTTATCTCAAACAGTGCCATGGATTCAATATGCGACGTATTGGGAAACATGTCTAATACTGAAAAACGTTGTAAACGGTAGCCTGCTGTGAGCATTAACGCCGTATCTCTGGCGAGTGACGCTGGATTGCAGGCAATGTAGAGGACCTTTACCGGTTTGAGTTGCAGTAACTGGGGTATCAACTCAGCTGCGCCACTGCGAGGCGGATCAAGCAGGATCAGATCGGCAGATCCATTGCGAAACCACGCGGTTGCTGTGATGGGTTGGCTTAGATCAGCGCAGTGAAACTCAGCATTATTGAGCCCGTTCAGCTCGGCATTATGGCGGGCACGTTTAACCATCGTCAGGCTGCCTTCAACACCGATGACCTGCTTCAGGTGCGGGGCCAGCGGCAGAGAAAAATTACCCAAGCCGCAGAATAGATCCAGTAACACCTGGTTGGGTTCAGGTTTAAGCCATTCCAGCGCGCGTTTAATCATGGCACGGTTAACACTGGCATTGACTTGTAGAAAGTCGCCTGGCAAAAATTGCAATCGAGTCTGCTCGTCAGCCAGAAAATTCAATTCGGGGGTGGATGACAGAGGAGTCAACTGATGCTGGTCGTCTTCAGTCCAGGCTGATAACTGGAGCTGCTCCGCAATGCCAATCAAGCGCTGCTTGAGTTGCTCAGATGCGGGTCGGGTCAGTCGAAAACGCAGTGCACCGGTATTGTCACCTAAACTGACGAGAACTTCGGTTAAATGGCGTAGATCCTTAAGATCATCAAGAAATGCGTGCAGCGTGATGAACAGTCTATCCAGACGCGGGTCAAGTACCGGACACTGGTTAATATCCATTAGCTTTGCTGACTGGCGTCGACGAAATCCAATCAGAAGTGCACCATCACGTTGGCGTTGATTGATGCCGATACGTGCGCTGCGACGGTAGCCTGTGGCAGCCGAGATAACGGGCACATCGATAACATGAGGTGTGCAGCCAGCAAAGCGCTGCAGCAGGTCCAGTACGAGTTGCTGTTTGATTTCAGGGGCTCGCTCGGTATTCAGGTGCTGCAAATCACAGCCGCCGCAGCTATTGTAATGCGGGCAGACGGGTGGCACTCTGTCGCTACTGAAATCAGCGATGCTGATAGCCTCGCCTTCATCATAGCGCTTATAGGATTTTTCCAGCCTGACACTGACTCGCTCACCCGGTAGGGCATTGCGTACGAATACAGTTTTTCCCTGATGGCTGGTAATGCCACGACATTCATGGCTAAACCGATCCACCAAAAGTGGCGTATCAAGGATTTGCAATGGTTTAGCTAGTGGTTTTGAACGCTGTTGTTTTCTGGGCATATTATTCTGAAAAAAAGAAAGCGATTATAGCCTATTTTGAAGCCGAGCGGGGCATGGATTCACGAATTTAAGGTGGTCTGCATAATATCCGATCAATTTACTCGGAATTGTTTTCGGTGTATGCTGTCTACACTATATCCACGATGGTTGTGAGTGTAAAAACTATGATAATTACCGTAACAGATGGTGGCCAGGAATACTTGGCCGGCTTGCTTGAAAAACAGAATGTCGAAGGTATGGCTGTACGGCTTTTTGTGACTCAGCCAGGAACGCCTTACGCTGAAACCTGTCTGGCCTATTGTCGGCCAGATGAAGTGAATATTGAAGATGAGGTAATGGAAACGCCAAAGGTGCGCTTTTATCTTGAGCGTAACAGCCTGCCTTTTTTAGAAGAAGCCACCATCGATTTCGCTGAAGATCGTATGGGTGGACAACTGACAATCAAGGCACCTAATGCGAAGATGCCGAAGGTATCGGCTGACAGTCCGTTGCAGGATCAAATTAACTACATTCTCTATTCCGATATCAATCCAGGTCTGGCCGCGCATGGTGGTGAAGTCAAATTAATTGAGCTGGTTGAAGAAGAGCAGGGGCAGATTGCTATACTGCAATTTGGCGGTGGTTGCCAGGGGTGCAGTGCGGTTGACTTGACGCTGAAGGACGGCGTTGAGAAAACCCTGATCGAGCGGGTGCCGGGACTGATGGCTGTAAGAGACGTTACCGATCACAGTAATAGAGCCAATGCGTATTACAAATAAATCAACGCATACTCCAAATTGCAACAGATGGCCGTATAGTTGAGTATCGCTGTACGGCTTGTTTTTTTTGGGTCCTGACCCCATAGACTGATACTATCCAAAGAGCACAGCTCAAACCGGGCTGGTGCGCAGCACAGAGGCACAAAATTATGGATCACTTTGAAGCAAAAGATGACACAGCCCCGAGTGGCCAGGTTGCTATTGAGCTTCCGGTTCTCCCTTTGCGGGATGTGGTTGTTTATCCGCACATGGTCATTCCGTTATTTGTTGGCCGGGCTAAATCGATTCGTGCCCTGGATATTGCGCTGGCACAAGATAAACAGATAGTTCTGGTTGCGCAGAAAAGCGCATCCGAAGATGAGCCTCTGCTTCAGATCTTTTTCATGTGGGCACTGTTGCTACAGTACTACAGATGCTGAAGCTTCCGGATGGCACGGTCAAAGTGCTGGTTGAAGGTGAGTACCGTGCACGGATTGCATGCCTGACAGATGACGAGGAGTGTTTTTCAGCCAGTCTTGAGGTGATGGTTACTGAGCTGGCAACAGATGCAGAAAGTGATATCTATAAGCATACAGCCCTGGATCAGTTTGAACGTTTTATTCAGGTCAACAAAAAAATTCCTGCTGAAGTGCTGAACTCCCTGCAGAATATCGATGATATCGGACGCTTGGCTGACACCCTGGCTGCACATATGGCACTCAAGCTGGATGAAAAGCAGAAGGTATTAGAGATGCTCAGTAGTCGTGAGCGCCTCGAATATTTGATGGCCAAAATGGAAGCTGAAATTGACCTTGTTGAGGTTGAAAAGCGTATCCGTGGCCGGGTCAAAAAGCAGATGGAAAAAAGCCAGCGTGAGTATTATCTGAACGAGCAGATGAAGGCTATTCAGAAAGAGCTGGGTGATATGGATGAAAGCGGCGGCAGCGATATGGATGAGCTGCGTCGACGTATAGAAGCGGCTGAAATGCCGGAAGATGCGCTGAAAAAGACACTTGCAGAACATAAAAAACTGCAAATGATGTCGCCTATGAGCGCTGAAGCGACGGTGGTGCGCGGTTACATCGACTGGATGCTACAAATACCCTGGAAAAAGCGTTCCAAGGTTCGCCTGGATATGCAGCGGGCTCAGACCATTCTTGATGAAGATCACTTTGGTCTTGATGAGGTGAAAGAGCGCATCGTCGAATACCTGGCGGTGCAGAAGCGCGTTAAAAAACTGAAAGGGCCAATCCTCTGCCTGGTGGGACCTCCTGGGGTCGGAAAGACCTCATTGGGTAAATCAATTGCTCGCGCCACCAATCGCAAATATGTGCGTATGGCGCTGGGTGGTGTGCGTGATGAGGCTGAAATACGTGGGCATCGTCGTACTTACATAGGTTCTATGCCGGGTAAACTGGTGCAGAAAATCACCAAGTCAGGCGTTAAAAATCCATTGTTCCTGCTGGATGAAATTGACAAGATGGGCATGGACCATCGTGGCGATCCATCCTCTGCATTACTGGAGGTGTTGGATCCTGAGCAGAATAACACCTTTAACGATCACTACCTGGAAGTAGACATGGATCTCTCGGATGTGTTGTTTATCTGCACGTCCAACTCCATGAATATTCCTGGACCTCTGCTGGATCGTATGGAGATCATCCGTATACCGGGGTATACCGAGGATGAAAAACTCAATATTGCTAAAAAATACCTGATCACCAAACAGATCAAGCAAAGTGGATTAAAGGCGGGTGAACTGGAGTTTACCGATGCGGCCATACTCGATCTGATTCGCTACTACACCCGTGAGGCGGGTGTGCGTGGGCTGGAGCGGGAAATAGCCAAAATCTGCCGTAAGGCAGTGCGGGAGTTTGCGCTGAATAAAATGACGGCTGACCTGCAGCAAGTAACCTCTGATAATCTGGAGCACTATTCCGGTGTGCACAAACACAGCTATGGGAAAGCCGAAGAGGAAGATCTGATTGGTCATGTCACCGGGCTGGCCTGGACACAGGTAGGGGGCGAAATTCTCAGCATTGAAGCGGCTCTCGTGCCTGGAAAAGGGCGTCAGATTCACACAGGTTCACTTGGCGATGTGATGAAAGAGTCTATTCAGGCGGCGCTGACTGTTGTGCGTAACCGATCACAGCAACTGGGTATTCGTGCTGATTTTCATGAGAAGCACGACATTCATATTCACGTCCCTGAAGGGGCTACACCGAAAGATGGACCCAGTGCGGGGATTGGCATGTGTACGGCTCTGGTTTCAGTGCTGACAGGCATTCCAGTGCGTTCAGACGTGGCTATGACGGGTGAGATCACACTGCGCGGACAGGTGTTGCCGATTGGTGGTTTGAAAGAGAAATTACTGGCAGCCCATCGTGGTGGTATCACTACAGTGATCATTCCTGATGAAAATAAACGCGATTTAAAAGAAATACCTGAAAATATTAAGGCAGACTTGGACATAATCGCGGTAAAATGGATTGATGAGGTTCTGGATATTGCTTTGACCCGGGTTCCGGAGCCTCTTTCAGACCAAGAAACTGAAATTGTTAGTAAAGAAACTAGTGGCGTAAAAAATGAGCCAGGGCAATTAAGTACCCATTAATCGTCTGAACCCTGTTAAAATGGGGCTCTTCGGTTGACACGGGAATCTGAGTATTGGTATAAAGTGGCCTGACGCGTAACGGCTCACACCACGCGAACAGAACAAAATAACGATGCATTTAAGGGGAACAATGTGAATAAATCTGAATTGATTGATGCTATTGCTGCGTCTGCTGATCTACCTAAAGCAGCTGCAGGTCGTGCATTGGATGCGACTCTGGAAGCTGTTACAAAAGCATTACAGAACAACGAATCCGTTGCTCTGGTTGGTTTTGGGACCTTCTCGGTTAAAGAACGTGCTGCCCGCACAGGTCGCAATCCACAAACAGGTCAGCCGATTGAAATTGCCGCTGCTACCTTGCCAACTTTCAAGCCCGGAAAGGCTCTGAAAGATGCGGTAAACAAGTAAACTGACCTTTCTGGTCGAAGAAAGAAGAAAGCGCATTCCCACGGGTGCGCTTTTTTTGTATGACAACCATAGGTGAAATGTAAACAATGCTTCAAACCATCAGGGATAACTCAAAAGGTATCATTGCCAAGACCATCGTCGGCCTGATCGCACTGACATTTGTGTTGTGGGGGCTGAATCACTGATAGGCCTGGGCTCCCAGGAAAAGCCTGTAGCTGAAGTCAACGGTGAAGATATCGCCGTTATTGATCTGATGCGTGGAGTTGATTTGCAGCGTCGGCAACTGCTGATGCAAATGGGTCCGGATGCTGACCCGACACAGCTGGATGATGCTTTGTTAGAGCGCAGAGTGTTGGAAAGCCTGATAGAGCAATCCTTGTTGATTCAATCTGCGAATCGTCAGGGTCTGTTTGTGTCTGAAGAAATGCTGGATCAATTGATTGTGTCGACACCCGAATTTCAGGTAGATGGGCGTTTTGACCGCAATCAATTTGAAATGGTATTACGTAACGCCGGGTTTACACCCTTGATGTACCGCGAGTTGTTACGCAAGGAAACGCTGGCTGATCAGGAGCGAAGTGCACTTGTCTTGTCAGCATTCAGTACACCGGATGAGATCGAGCGCATTGTCAGGCTGGATCAACAAAAACGTGACTTGGCCTGGGTCAGACTGCCCTTGCTGAATGTATTGAATGAAACCAGTGTATCTGAAAGCGAAATTCGTGAACTTTACGAACAGCGCGCAGGGTCTTTGCAGACGCCTGAGCAGGTTGTACTTGACTATGTCATGCTGGATAAAAATGATTTTGTAGATCCATCACTGGTAAGTGATGATGAAGTGCGTGGTATCTATGAGCAGATGCTGGCTGATTTTGTAAGCGAAGAAGAGCGCTCGGTATCACATATTCTGATCGAAACCACTGAATCACGTGATGAGCTGGCTGCCTTGGCTAAGGCGCAGGAGATTTCCCTGGAACTGGAAGCAGGTGCTGATTTTGCTGAATTGGCACAGCAACACTCAGATGACCCTGGTTCGGCTAATGAAGGTGGTTCTATGGGTTATCTGACTCAGGATGAGTTGGTTGATGAGTTTGCTGATGCGTTGTTTGATATGACTGAAGTCGGGCAGGTGTCTGAGCCGGTGCAGACCGAGTTTGGTTTTCACCTGATCCGTCTGGATGGAATACGCCAGGGAGAACAGCCCTCATTTGAACAAGAAGCATATGATTTGCGTCTTGAGATTGCTGAGCGTGATGCCGAGATGCGCTATGTGGAGCAGATGGAGCGTCTTGCCGACCTGTCGTTTTCTGCCGCTGATTTGATTGTACCGGCCGAAGAACTGGATCTGGTTATTGAACGCTCTGAACCCATCAGCCGTGAGGGGGGTGCCGGTGAACTGGGAGGTAACTCTCGTGTCGTTGATGCCGCTTTCAGTTCTGACCTGCTAGGTGAACGTCTTAATAGTTTGCCTATAGAGCTGGACCGTGAACGTACGGTTGTGGTGCGGGTTCATGAGCACTTGCCTAGCCGTCAGGTTACATTTGAAGAAGTACGTGATGAGCTGGAGCTGGAATTGATTACGGCGCAGGCCACTCAGCAGCTTGAGCAGCAAGCCTCCGAGTGGCTGGATGCGTTGCAGGCAGGAGAAACACTGGCACAACTGAATGATGATTATAATTGGGTTGAAGTGATTGATGCAGACCGTGGTGACTCGCGTGTGCCGTCTGAAATCCGGCAGCGTGCCTTTGCTATGCAGGGTGATCAGCTGCCTGGTTTTGAGCTGATGCAGCTGCGTGATGGTAATTTTGCTATCATCCGGTTGGATGCAGTACAGCAAAGTGAGGCAGATTTGAGTGCTGAGGAAATGGCGCTGATGATGTCCTTGCTGGGTGCTACTCAGGGTCAGCAGGAATATCAGAGCCGTGTAGACAGTCTACGCCAGTCCGCTACGGTTAAGCGCAACTGAGCCCTCCTTGGGCTCTTGTACCGCCGATCCAGGTCAGGAAAGTAGCTTCAAGCGCAAGGACGCGCTGTGTCACCGAAGGCGGCCAGGAGCAGTTCTTTGGTATAGGGGTGTTGCGGGTCTTGAAAAATGCTATCGGCATCTCCTTGTTCTACAGCCACGCCATCTTTCATAACCAGTAGCCTATGACTCAGTGCTCTGATAACAGCCAGGTCATGGCTGATAAACAGGTAGCTGAGCTGATAGCGCGCCTGTAAATCCCGCAATAACTCGATAATTTGTTTCTGTACGGTTCTATCCAGTGCAGATGTGGGTTCGTCGAGTACAATCAGTTCTGGCTTAAGCACCAGCGCTCTGGCAATCGCAATTCTCTGGCGCTGTCCCCCGGAAAACTCATGCGGATAGCGGTTGCGAATAGTGGTGGGTAAGCCCACATCCTCCAATGCCTGGCAGATGCGTTGTTCAATGTCGGCTTTATCTGTAATACCATGAACTTCCAGTCCTTCTGCTATGGATTCACCAATCAGCATGCGTGGACTTAGACTGCCAAAGGGGTCCTGAAAAACAATCTGCATCTGTTTTCGATAAGGCCTAATGGCTTTCTGGGCCAGTTTGTTAAGATCCTGACCAACAAAATTTATCCTGCCGTCCGAACGGATCAGGCGCAGGATTGCCAGCGCCAGTGTGGTTTTGCCGGAACCAGACTCACCCACAATACCCAAGGTTTCACCACGATGCAGGGTCAGGTTAATATCATTGACCGCTTTATTATATCCACTGATACGTTTAAGTAAGCCGCTATGGATGGGAAACCAGACGTTAAGAGACTGGGTTTCCAATACCTGTGGGTGATGTCTGCAACATCGGCAGGTCGTCCAGCAGGCTCAGCATCCAGGAGTTTACGGGTGTAGGGGTGTTGGGGTTGCTCAAACAGTACCTGGCAGGGTGATGATTCAACCTGGCGTCCCTGATGCATTACACAAACACGGTTGGCATAGCGCCTGACAATGTTCAGATCGTGCGTGATCAGCAAAACGGCCATGTTCAGTTTTTGTTGCAAACTTTTGAGTAGCTCTAAAATTTGTTGCTGAATAGTAACATCCAGTGCGGTGGTAGGTTCATCTGCAATCAATAGTTGTGGTTCGTTTGCCAACGCCATGGCAATCATGACACGCTGACGCAGGCCGCCGGATAGTTCATGTGGATATTGTTTAAGGCGCTTTTCCGGTTCAGGAATGCCGACCAGCTCTAAAAGCTCAAGAATTCGTACCCGTGCTTGTTTGCGGTTCATGCCGGCATGTAATTGTAGTGTTTCTCCAATCTGCTTCTCGACACAATGCAGCGGGTTGAGTGAGGTCATGGGCTCCTGGAAAATCATGCTGATGCGATTGCCACGAATTGCACGAATCTTAGATTCACTAGCCTGAAGCAGATCTTCACCCTGAAATAGTATCTGTCCCTGAGGGTGCTCGCCAGCGGGTAGGGCAGTAACTGCAGAACTGACAAGGCCGTTACTGATTTTCCAGAACCGGATTCGCCTACCAGTGCAACACATTCACCAGGTTGGATATGCAAATTAACTTGATGAACTACCGGGGAGTTGGCAAAGGCAACTGACAGGTTCTTAATGTTTAATAGTGCTTTATCCATCTATCCTGCCCTGTTTTGGTAATGCCTGATCAGCCACCCGTACCAAGCTGCATATGAAACGTTGTTCCTGATTCCAAGTCTGATGTAACCGCCATATGACCCTGGTGCTGCTCAGTAATGATGAAATAAGCAAACGATAAGCGCTTACCAGCTTCATTTGTGTGCTGGCTGGCTTCATTGTTATTGAAGAAGGGCTCAAACAGGGCCATCTGCTCTTCGTCTGACAAAGTTTTGCCATTGTGATTGATTCGAATCCACAGCGTATCATAGGACTCGCTAACATGAATACGGATGCATGGAGTCACGCGTAATTCTGCCTCAGTTATGGCATCAAAAGCATGCCGGAAAAGGCTGAGAAAGGCTTGCTGTAATTCAATGTTGTAACAGGGCAGTGTGGGCAGATTATCATCGAAGTGTTTTTCAATGTGTATATTACTAAAACGGAAATCATCAGGTGAAATAAGTACGTCGTTAGCAAGCTGTAGCGCATGTTCCAGTAACTCCGGCACTTGTGCCGGTAGTTTTTTATCGTTGCGCTGACGCGAAAAGGCCAATAAATTATTGATAATTGCAGCTACATTGCGCCCTTTCTCAGATGCATCAGCGAGCAGGTGGTTCAGGCGCTCTATTTCTTTGCCTGTTTCATTCTGCGGCTGCATGAGCTTGCCCGAGGCCAGCAGGCTTTGAAAACTGCTCAGATCAAACAGTATCGCCTGAAGTGGCGTATGAATATCATGTGCCATGGTCGCTGCGAGCTCACCCATAGAAGCAATTTTGTCATTATGTACCAGCATGTTTTCAGCTAGAATCTTCTGGGTGACATCGTCAATTAGAATCACAACGCCTTGTGCATCCTGTCCCTGTAGTGGGTAGATGGTGATGTTAAAATAGTAAAGCCCACTTTGACTTTGTTTGATATACACAGGTTCATTCTGGTTTAGTGCTTGCTCTATCTGTGCGGGCTTGATACCGATGGTAGGATAAATCTGCCATAGATCCATGCCCAGTGCCTTCGTGGTGGTCACACCAGCAATTTCTTCCGCTTGACGGTTCCAGTGAGTGATCTGTCCTTTGGGGTTAAGGCCTACCAGCATAAGTGGTAAAGAGCGCAGTATATTGGCTACATAAGACTCTGACGCTTTCAGCTCAGCTGTACGCTGTTCTACCCGGTCTTCCAGTTGATTGCGAATGAGGGTCAATTCGTGGTTGGCACGATGTGCCTTGCGCCAGGTCAACAGCAATCCCAACACAACCAGTGACAGGATGATGATCAGGATGCCGCTGGAGAAGTTGGCTACATACTGCCAATTAGTGCTACCTTGTTCATCTTTGAAATACTGTCCAAGATCCAGACTGGCGTGTAGTGCTGTTGATGGCAATAAAAGCAGGGCAGCAAGGACCAGGTGAAAAAAGCGGAAAACAGATCGCTGCATGGAACACTATCTCCTGGTGTTTTTTAGATATATATAACTGCCTATTCTAACAGCTTTTGTTAGCTAACCAGAAGATTAGCAATGCTTCTGGTTAAGACTATCGGCACTCCTCTTTGCGCATATCGCACAATTCACTGTATTTAAGCAGAGTGGACCAGTACTGGATTTCTTCCTCCGGTAAAGCAATGCTTTCAACCGAGCGGAAGGGAATGGTTCGCCAGGATTTATTTAAGCTGTAGACTGTGTTTTCTCCCGAAATAATACGGCTTAGAACAATTTCACCCCATTTAGCACCTGCGACCTGACCGCACCAACTGATCTGTGTTGTCTCGGCATGAGCGCTTGAACGACCGCCGGACAGAATTCTGAAATGACTAAAGTCACAGCTACTTTGCAATGCCTCGCGCAGTTGGGCAAGGTAATCTTCTGGTGACATGCGCAGGTTATCAATGAGCTGAATGGCGAGCATTTCCCGCCAGTTGATAATGGTCTGGTCAGCAGGAACCACTTCTTTTACGCCGCGGCCATCCAGCCATTCTTTATGTACAGTGTGCCAGCCTGGTGGAATATAGATTTTCAGTATTTCACCCCCTTCCTCTGAGTTGAGTACATCGGGTGTTGCAAGAATTCGAAACTCTCCGGTTTGAGCCATTGCGCTGTGACTGAATAGGCCGATCAGAAACAGGAGCCAGGTAAGGCGTTGTAAGCTAGTCATGGGATTGTTCTCCGAACAACAGGTGTTTAAGGCGTCAAAAATAGTGTTGCCATAGCAATCGTAGGCTGATCAGTAGTGAGATGCCAACCAGTAATGGACGGATTAACTTCACTCCGTGGCTGACAACCATACGCGACCCTACACGAGCGCCCAGATATTGCCCAACTGCCATGGCTAGCCCGGCTGACCAGAGAACATGGCCGCCAAGTGCAAAAAATATCAATGAGGCGATATTGGATGTGAAGTTAAGTAGTTTAGTATGCGCGGTGGCTTTAGCCAAGCCGTACCCGGCCAGGGCAACAAAGGCTATAGCAAAAAAAGAGCCCGTTCCCGGGCCAAAAAAACCGTCATAAAAGCCAACACTGGTGCCGATCAGAAAGGCAAAGGCTAAGGGAGTGATACGTTGCTGGCTGTCATCATTGCTGATTCGGGGTGAAAGTAAAAAATAGAGGGAAAAGCCGATCAGTAGAAAAGGCAGTAGTTTGCTGAGAAAGCCGGAGTCCATGCGTTGGATTAGCAAGGTGCCTATCACGCTGCCACCAAAAGTGCAGAGGATATGAGGCCACATTGTATTTAACTGGATCAGCCCTGGCGCCAGAAATAAAGAGTAGCCGTAAAGGAACCAAAGCAACTTTGCAATTTGTTGGTGGCCAGAGCCATAGCTGGCGGCATGCCGGTGGCAAGCAGTGCCGGTAGCGTAATCAGTCCACCGCCACCGGCTATGGCGTCAATAAAGCCCGCAGCCAAGGCTGCCAGCATCAATAACAACAGGGTAGTGAGCTCAAGCTCCATGGTGTGATAGGTTAGGTTCCAGGCTGGCTTTCATCCCGACGCATGGCGAATTGTTCTTCGCGTGCAACTTCCATAATAGCAACCAGTTCATCAACACGTTTGTTGAATTCAGCTAACTGCTCTTTGGGTACAGAGGTGGCCATGGGTAGACTGGCTGTCATGGGATTCACTGGACGCCCATTGATGTGCAGTTCAAAATGCAGGTGCGGGCCGGTTACACGACCTGTTGCCCCGGAAAGGCCGATGCGTTGGCCTCGCTGGATGGTTTCGCCCCGACGCACATCAATTCGATGCATGTGCAGGTAGCGGGTCTTGTAAGTTGTGCCGTGCTGAATTTCCAGATAGCGCCCGGCAAACGGATGGTTTTCGACACGGGTGACCACGCCGTCACCAATACTGACCACGGGGGTGCCTGTTGGCATGGCAAAGTCAGTGCCGTTGTGCGGTGATACTCGCCCGGTAACCGGGTGTAAGCGGCGAGGGTTGTAGTTGGAGCTGACACGGAAATTCTGATTGTGTGGGTGACGACGAAATGCGCGAGTCAGACTTTCACCTTCACTATCGTAATAGTTGCCGTCATCAAACAGAAACGCTGTATAAGAGCGGCTGCGTTGCTGCAAACGTATGCCTTCGATGGATGTTTGCCCGGTGGATTCGTCATCAACATACTGGCTGTTACGTACTATCTGGAAGCGATCACCTGCCTGGATCTGGCGGTTGAAATCGATCTGCTCGCCCAGTAGTTCATTGACTTGATGAATCTCTGCTTTGCTCAGACCGGCCCTGATTGCTGAAACATAAAAACTGCCATAGATTTCACCGGCGAGTATTTCCTGTTCCCAGGCGCCAGGGAGGATAACTTCTTCGTATTCAAAGTTCTGTTCATCAACGCGGCGATAAATAATCCGACTGCCTGCGTGGATGTAAAGCTCCATTTCTTCAAGCTCCAGTGTTTCCGGATGCTTACGAAAGGTCAGGATGTTGCCAGGTCGCAAGATGTCCAGTGCCAGTACTTGCTCATCAGCTGAGAGTATCTGATACATGGTAGTCTGGCTAATTTCCACCTGATCAAAGATTGTGCTGAGCGTATCACCCTGATCAATGGCAATCTTCAGTTCAAGTTCAACTGGAGCTGCCAGATCAACATCTTCATGAGTTCCATCGATTTCAGTCGTTTCAGATAGAGCTTGAACTGAGAGCATTTGCTCATCATTTTCATGGAGTATTTCAGGTTCAGAGCGTGTCAATTCAACACTATCAGGTGAGCGGGTGGTTTCAGTACCTGAGTTGTCTGGATTCACTGGTTGTGTTGCTGTGCTGCTGCGGTAACGAATCTGAGGTGTGATGGTTCGATTATCTTGTGAACTTATTTGTGAATTTACGGCGAAGGTATGTCGTTCGCTGGTGGCCTGCTCTGAGTCTGAACCTGGCCATAGGGCAGCAGCAAGAATAATCAGCAACGCCAAAAAAAGTGCGACGAGGTGTTTGACTGGAATGCTCTGTAAGCTGAGAGCTGACTTGTGTGTGTTTCTCAGTTGCATCCTATACCCTGAACGTTATCAATTATAGATAAATATTATAATTGCAGGGCATTATCACGCGATCAACGGTTAAAATGCAATGTTAAATCGATGCTAATTACCCCTGTTTGCTCAATCAGAGTGTATTTACTGCGCCAGATCAAAAACTTTGACGGATATTGACAGGAGACAGACACGCCTAAAGCGTCTATACCTACTTTAGTGATATTGATATTTTCATCGATAATGCAGCTTCAGAGGCAGGATATGACAGAGACAGGGTGGCGATCGTTATTTAGTCTTGATGGGCTACCGAATACAAAAAACTGGCCTGATTGCCTGGAGTCACTGAAGCAGGCTTTTGCATGTGTTGATGAACAGCGTTCTATGGCCGAGATGAAAGCCTGGCAGCCGGTATTGGTTAAGGCAATGCAAGTTTTGAATCTGCCTGCCTGGTCTATTAGCCAGGTGATCAGCGATCACAATGACTGGATCTACCGCTATACCCTGCGTGAATCTTTGGCTGAAATGCAGCGTCAGGGTTGGGGTGATCCGCCGTGTAATTTTTGTGTGCTGACCCTGGGTTCAGGTGCACGCCACGAAAGCCTGCTGGGTCCTGACCAGGATAACGCGATGATTATTGATAATTATCCAGATACCCGGCATAACGAGATAGATACCTGGTTTCAAACCCTGGGTGAGCGCTTTACTGATAAACTGGATATCGCAGGGATTCCTCTGTGTCGGGGACATGTGATGGCGCGCTGGCCCTTATGGCGCAAGTCGCTGGATCAATGGAGGGATCAGATGCATCTCTGGAGCCGCCGTCGCACAGTCAAGCTGGTGCAGCTGTCCAATATTCTGTTGGATTTCTATCCGGTGTATGGTCAAACTGCTCTGGCAGATAAATTCAGACAAACTATCCTGGAATTAATGCCTGGTGCGGGTCTGTTTCTGGATGAGATGAATGAGTTGCAGAAGGAGACTACTGTAGCGTTGGATCGGTTTGACCGCCTCAGCAGCGATGGTCAGGATGCACCGCATCAACAGGCAATTAATCTTAAGCGTCAGGGGTTGTTGCCGATGCAGGCCGCCTTGCGGTTGATGGCATTACGTAACGGGGTTGTCGCTCAGGACTGTAAAGGTCGCCTGACTGAGTTGAGTGAAACCGGGCACCTTTCAGCTGACCGGGCCATAGCGCTGAATGACGCGCTTGAATACCTGCTGTCATTATTGCTTGATGCGCAGATGGAAGCGGTGTCACTGGGGCGTAAACCGGATGGTTGGGTAGATAAGAGCAGGCTGGCACCGCATCATCGTCAACAGCTTAAAATGGCATTAATACAGATTCGGGAATTGCAGAAACTGGCAGCGGGTTAATCACGTCAAGACTATTCAGTTGTAGGAGTGTGGTTTTCTGTGACTTCTGCCGGGTTACATTTTGGCAACTCCATTACCAGTACTGCGCCACCAAGCTCGCGTGGCTCATCTACCCAAAGCTTACCCCCCAGATGGGTCAAAATTCCCCGGCAAATGGGCAGGCCCAGACCTGTACCGCGTGGACGGCCGAGTGGCTGTTCGGTATTGCCTCGTTCGACCTGGTGAAACTTCTCAAATACCAGGTCACGTTGGTTTTCCGGAATACCTACGCCATTATCCTCAACGCTTAGACGGTAGTTGTCCTGATCGGAGTACAGCCTGACAATAACACCAGGCTGATCCTCCGCTGCAAACTTACGCGCATTATCAAGAAGATTGATTAGCACCTGTTGCAAGCGGTCAACATCGGCACTGACCCAGGCACTATCCGCCTCAATTTGCAGCTCCAGTGTTACGTTACGTTCTTCATAGAGCCGGGTGACCGATTCGACAGATTGGTGCAGTGCTGCAACCAGATCAACGGCCTGAGGTTTTAGCGTCATGCGTCCGGACTCTAATCTGGCCAGATCGAGAATCTCTTCTATCAGGCGTGACAGGCGTTCACTCTCTCTGACAATTACATCCAGAAAGTGCTGTTGTTTTTCAGCGGGTAAATCTTGAGTGTTGTTAAGAATTTCGGCAAATGCACGGATAGATGTCAGCGGCGTGCGTAACTCATGACTGACCATGGCGACAAACTCATCCTTAAGCTTGTCCAGCTCGCGCAGGCGGTCATTGGCAGCGCGTAATTCATTGCCAATACGGGCCAGTTCGGCAGATTTTTGTTCCAGGCGGCGATTGTACTCCAGCGTTTGTGAGGTGGTATCCAGTATGCTCAGTACCGCTTGCAGGTCCAGAGCTTCCCCACGTACCACAGAGTTAATTAATACCCTGGCGGATGAGCTACCCAGAGCCCCGGCCAGTTGCTTTTCGGCCTGACTGATCATGTCCGGTGGTGCCGGACTTTCATCACTGACCGGGTCAGCCGTGTCGCTGAAAGAGCTGAATAAGCGTTCGGTTGCTACCGGACCAAGATAGCGATACACCAACTGACGCAACTCGCCACGACTGGTGTGACCCTGCCAAAGATGGGTTTGCAGGCTATCCTGGCTCAGCGCCTGAGTAAACAGCGCGGCCTGGGTCTGTTCCAGGCTGGACTGTCGGGTAAACTGTGAGACCAGCAGAATCAGACCCGCATTCACCAGCATGCTCCAGAACAGCGCATGAGTGTGAATATCCAACCCTGTTAAGCCGAAAAGCTGATAGGGACGCAGCCACTCAATCCCCCAGGGCCCTTCAGTCAGCAGCGATAGTGACAGCCATCCGGACTGAGCAAAACCAGGGATGAGTAACGTATGGCACCAAACTGCAAAACCACCGATCAAGCCTGCAGTCGCCCCTGCCCGGGTAGCGCCGCGCCAGAAAAGCCCTAGTAGTAATGCTGGAGCAAACTGTGCCGCTGCCGCAAAGGAAACCAGTCCAATGGTCACCAGTGAGTAGGATTCTCCGATCAAGGCTACATACAGATAGCCCAGCAATAGAATCAGAATGATGGTGATACGGCGAATACCCAGCAACCAGCCGCTGAGATCACTGCTCTGATCCAGATGCAGGCGTCGCCAGCGCAGCAGTATCGGCATCACCAATTGGTTACTGACCATGGTAGAGAGCGCGATGGTTTCCACAATCACCATGCTGGTGGCGGCTGACAGGCCACCGATAAAGACCACCAGGGGCAAATAGCTCAACCCGGCTGACAAGGGCAGTGTGAGCACAAAACTGTCCGGTGCGCCGGCGGCACTTCCAAGCATAACCCCAGCCAAAGCTACCGGAATGACGAACAGATTGATTGCCAGCAGATAGAGCGGAAAAACCCAGGCGGCGCGCTTGATATGACGCTCATCCACATTTTCTACCACCAGTACCTGAAACTGTCGGGGCAGGGTTAAAAAGGCGAGAATAGACAACACCAGTAAGCTACCCAGCCTGCAGCACCTCCAGGTACACTGGCCAGCCCCATCGAGCCAGCCAGATCCGGGTGTTTCGCGGCTTGGGCAAACAGGTCGGTGGGGCCGGCGTAGAGTACAAAAACCACAAATACCCCGACAGTCATGAAGGCGAACAGCTTCACCAGGGATTCAAATGCAATCGCGGTGACCATCCCTTCATGGCGCTCGCTGGCATCAAGCTGGCGGGTGCCGAAAAGTATAATAAAGACCGCCAGCACTATTGAGATCCAGAAGGATTGATCCAGCAGGAACGAAATGTCGGCGCCACGTTGTCTTCCTACAGCAGGATATCCGGTAAGCACATCAAAACTGATGGTGATGGCTTTCAGCTGCAAAGCAATATAAGGGATGATGCCGATAACAGCGATCCCCGCAACCAGTGCCCCGATGGCTTCACTCTTGCCGAAGCGGGCACTGATAAAATCCGCAATTGAGGTCAGGCGTTGCGCCCTGGCAATCCGCACCATTTTGCGAATCAGCATCCAGCCCGCCAGCATCGCCAGGGTTGGCCCGAGATAAATCAACAGAAAACTGGGGCCTGCCTCGGCTGCTCGACCGACACTGCCGTAAAAAGTCCAGGCGGTGCAGTACACGGCAATGGACAAGGCATACACAGTTGGTGAACCGATTAACGAACGCCCTTGTTCGGCGCGCTTGTCACCCCAGGCAGCAATCAGAAATAACAGTGCCAGATAGCTGAAAGCAACCAGTAGAACGAGGATTTCATTCTTCATCGCTACGTTCCATGACCCAGGCGGTTAGCATAATCAGTACCAGCCAACCACTGAATAACCAGACGGGTAGCCAGGACAAGCCGTTTTCAGCAGGTATATCAAACAGCAGCAGCAGTGGGGGAGTAAAAAACAGCACCCCCAGTAGTGTGAGAGACACAAGGCGGCTGATGAGCGACTTGCCATGCATCCGCTAGCCCACCCTGACTGACTCAGCGGTGGCCTGGAGTTCCAGTGCCTGCTGTAGTGTATGGATGCCGCGTGCTTCCAGGCGCGGAATGAGGTTTAGAATCAGCTCAGCCGTGACCCTTGCATCGCCCAGTGCGGTATGACGTGTGCCTGCAGGAAAAGTGATCTGAAAGCGCTCTGAAAGTGCATCCAGTCCATGCTCTTCTAAATCCGGGTCAATGGCACGAGATAACAGCAGCGTATCCAGTACCGGCATATCAAAGTGGACACCGGCTTCCTGTCCTGGCAGATTTATCGCCAGAATGTCAAAGGCAGCATTATGTGCCACCAGAACGGCCTGTCCAACATAGTTGCGAAAACGGGGTAGAACCACGGCGAGAGGCGGTGCATCACGTACATCGTCATCATTGAGGCCATGTATGCGTGTGCTTTCGGCTGGAATCGGCATGCCTGGATTGACGCGTTGATCAAAATGTTCATTGGCACGTAAACGACCATTGATGATACGGCAGGCGCCGATACTGACAACTGTATCGCCATCGCGTAGCTTTAAGCCGGTAGTTTCAGTGTCAAATACGGCCATTTCCAGCTGCTTCAACAAACAGCTGCCCAATTCACTGTCAGGGGGTGGCAGTTCAGCAATGCTGAAATCATGGAACTCCGGTCTGGGTTGGGTTTTACGATCTGGCTCGGCATAACGGTCAGTGGCTGGTAAGGGAATGCGCAGGCGTGCATGTTCACGATCATGATCTGGCAAGCACCACCAGTCAGAGTTATGCTGGCTGAGTACATCGCTGATTCGCGGTGCCAGGGGCTGCTCGGATAAAGGCAAGGATCGCCAGGATTCCAATGTGTGCTGGGCTACCGGTTGACCTTCCCAGACCAGATCCAGGTAGATGCGTTTATTACCTAAGCAAAACTCAATATCAAAGGCTTTTATAGCCACACTGTCGCTCAGTGTAGGCAGTAGTACCTCCAGCATCGCCAGCAGGGTGGGGCTATCGGCACTAAACCAGGCTGGAATGCCGATAGGGGTGATGTTGATCGCCTTATCTTCCCAGAGGTCGGTCATGGCACTGGTCAGGTCCACCGACCAGGTGTCAGACAGACAGGTCTGATCCAGCTGCAGCGATTCGAGCACACGGGATAGCTGATCAATCAGGTCTCCCAGTATGCGGGTTTCTTCATGCATCGCTGTTTCCAGCTTAGGACGAATATCACTGTCCGGTGCTGATCCGCTAAGTGCTTCAGCAGTAGTGGTCAGGCTGGCGGTATGTCCCCGGAGCTCTGGTAGTAGCTGCGCTAGCGGCTGGCGCCAGCGTTGATGGCTTTCATGCGTGTCGGTGGTGTCGGTGAGTGTCAGTAAGGCTTCGCCCTGGTTGGCACGGACACGGCGCAGATCACAGCGAAGCCAGCGTTCTTCATGGTGTAGCAAGAGCTGCCGGGGGCTGCCATCGGTAGGGAGTTTTTTCAGCGCTTCAGTCAGGTTGGGTAAGGGCAGGAGTTGCTGTAGATGACGCCCAAGGCCTAATGCCGGATGGTCACTGAAAAAAGCTTTCGCAGCAGGATTCAACATCAGCACACGCTGGTGTTTATCGCACAGCAGTAGAGGTGTATCCAGTACAGCCAGAACGGCTTCCAGTTCGTGACGTATTCGGGCCGCATCTCGTGCGCCTTCCTCCCGTGCTGAGCTGAGCAGTTCCCGGTCACTGCGCCAACCCTCGCGTAAGCGGGAAAAGTCATTGCTCAGGCCGCTGAGCCAGCCTTCCGGTTTAAAGTCATCTTTGGCATCAGGGTTGGCTGCAAGGCGGGCAAACTGGATTTGCAGATGCCGCAGGGGAGAGAACAGTTTGTACTCCAGCCAAAAGCCGATTAAAAGCATAGTCGTCGGCGCCAGAAGTACTGCGGCCCAAAGCATAATCCGGCTGGAAGGATTCGGCGTTAGTTGACTGTCTAACAGCGCCCCGAAGAGTATGGCAGCAAAGGTAATCAGGCCTGTTGCCAGCATCCAGATACCTAGAAGAAACTGACGTTTTGGCATAGGCTTAGTCCGTTTCCTGAAGCAGAGTCCTGACTTTCTGTACCAGTGACTGGGTGGAGAAGGGTTTGGTGATGTAATCATCGGCACCCAGCGCCATGCCTTTTTCGCGTTCCACTTCACGTCCATGGGCTGTTAGCATAATCACCGGTAGCTGGGTAAAGCGACTGTCTTTGCGTAGCTGCTCCAGAACATCAAATCCACTGATGCCGGGTAAGCTGATATCCAGTAATACCAAGTCCGGTTCAATCTGGCTAATACGCTCCAGAGCTGTTTCACCGTCTTCAGCTGTTGAAACAGTGAAGCCTGCTTGCTCCATCAAAAATTCGAGTGATAACAGGATGTTTGGTTCATCATCCACTACCAGTACTTTGGTCATATGCACTCCTTATTCTTTTCAGTTAAGTCTAGTGCGAATGAGGGTAAGTTGAAAGTGTGGGTTAGAATTAATCCTGATCCGCCGATAAACACAGACTATCCCAGAGTGCCATTATGGCGGCTTTATCCTGATCAGTGAGGTGGTCAACGCTAAAAGCCTGCTGCAGGCTGGTATGCATCAACTGGTCAAGACTCGTACTGTCCATTGATTCCTGACCGTTGATCAGGCTTAAATGACCTAGCAGGTAGGCACAGCAGAACAGCTCATCGCTGCTGGTTTCGGCGCTGGCTTCCAGGCGTATTAGTTTTTCATAAGCGCTATCGGCTTGCAGGGAGATATCATTCATTTTATTGGGCTTGTTTCAGTAGCAGGGTGAAGCGGTCACCCTTTGGCTCAATCTGCTCCAGACGAACAATCATGTAGTCCAGCTCCGGGGCAAACCAGATCAGGGTTTCCCGGTCAGAATTTTCGCCTCTATCGCGCTCAACGCGAATGGCATTGAACTGACCGGCAGGGGTGTCAACTAAGTCTTCACCCATGACATTGAAACGGTAGGTTTGCATGCGCCCACCATCGGCTACCTGATAGCTGAGTGTGGTTTTTCCGGCCGCAATATCGGCAGGCATCTGCAATTGATAGCTGAGCTTATCGTGTACTCCCGGTTCGATCGACATGCGCCAGGGTTTGTCGTCAATGTCGGTAGTGACATAACCCGCATCCCAGTCAAAACGTAATTGGGCGGTGCGGTTTCGGGTCAGGATGCGGCGGTGATAGTCATAACGCAGCGGCAGCAGTTGATTGTCTCGCTGGGTTACACGCGTAGTTTCGCGAATATTGGCCATCATCGCAGAGGCTTCAACAGACAGTTCCCAGGTGCCATCCTCCAGCTGTTTTAACTCACGAATCGCTTCACCACTGATAGAAATGGTTGCGTCCACTTTATTGCTATAAACCGCCCGGTAGGGCTTTAGCTCAACCGGGCTGGCCAGGACCGGAAAGCTCAATAGCAGTGTCAATAACGTAACGCAACCTCTGTGCAGCATGCAAAATCCTCTCGTTAAGGCTCCAGTTGAAAGCCTGAAGCTGGCAGCAGGGTATCGTCAAGTAACACCCCTTCTTCTGTAAGCCTGAGTCGTTCAGCACAGAACCAACTGACAGCTAGTGGGTAGATTTGATGTTCCAGTGTATGCATCCGACCCTGAAGCGAAGCTGAATCATCACTCGTTAGTACGGGGGTTCTGGCCTGTATGACCAGTGGGCCGCCGTCCAGTTCCTCGGTAACAAAATGAACTGTGCAACCGTGTTCCGGGTCGCCCGCTTCGAGTACCCGCTGATGGGTGTTCAGGCCTTTATAACGTGGCAGCAAGGACGGATGAATATTGAACAGCCGTCCGGCATAGTGACGCACGAATTCCGGACTGAGAATGCGCATAAAGCCTGCCAGTACCACCAGATCAGGCTCGCAGGCATCGATCTGGTGTATTAATGCCTGATCAAAACTTTCCCGGCTGGCATAATCGCGATGACTGATAAAATAGCCGGGAATGCCGGCCATTTCAGCACGTTTCAGGCCAAAGGCATCATCACGGTTGCTGATAACGCCAACCACCTGTCCATTGATACTGCCCTGGCTGCATTGGTCCATGATCGCCTGTAAATTTGAACCGCTGCCAGAGATCAATGCAACGATACGTTTACTCATACGCTGTTGCCGGAACGCATTTCAACCTGGGCTTCACCTGCCGCCGCGGTTTCGATATGACCGATTTCCCAGGCTGTTTCGCCCAGCTGGTTTAACAGTGCAAGGGCTTTATCTTTATCGACTTGGGCAACGGCAATCACCATACCGACGCCACAGTTGAAGGTGCGGTACATCTCCTGCAGATCAACATTGCCCGTCTGTTGTAACCAGTCAAAGACAGCCGGCAGAGTCCAGCTGTCGGCATTCAGTACAGCTTTGGCATCGGCAGGCAGGACACGTGGAATATTTTCCAGCAGACCGCCACCGGTGATGTGTGAAAGCGCATGAACCGGCAGGGTTTTGATCAGTTGCAGCAGTGATTTCACATAGATACGTGTGGGTTCTAACAGGGCGGCTGCCAGCGTGGTATCGCCGACCGGTTGCTGCAGGTCAGCCTGGCTGACTTCAATAATTTTGCGGATCAGCGAATAGCCATTGGAATGAGGGCCTGAAGAGGCCAGTGCCAGGAGGGCATCATCTGCTTTGACCAGTGAGCCATCAATGATCTCATCCTTTTCCACGACGCCGACACAGAAACCGGCCAAGTCATAGTCGTCACCTTCGTACATACCGGGCATTTCAGCCGTTTCGCCACCGACCAGTGCCGCTCCAGCCAGTTCACAACCCTTGCCTATACCGGTAACCACATCAGCGGCCATATCCACATTTAAGCGCCCGGTAGCATAGTAATCCAAAAACAATAGTGGCTCTGCACCAGCTACCACCAGATCATTCACGCACATGGCAACCAGATCGATACCTATGGTGTCGTGTTTGTTCAGTTCCATCGCCAGGCGCAGTTTGGTGCCTACACCGTCAGTGCCGGAAACCAGAACCGGCTTGCGGTAGCCTTCCGGGATTTCACACAGGGCACCAAAACCACCCAGTCCACCTAAGACTTCCGGGCGAGCAGTGCGTTTGGCCACACCTTTGATGCGCTCGACCAGCGCGTTTCCGGCATCGATATCGACCCCGGCATCTTTGTAACTGAGCGATGTTTTTACAGAATCTGTAGACATGGTGTATCCGACCTTTAGATCACGGATGAGAAGAAGAAATTCAGCCAGCAAGTTTAGCAGGTTGCTGGTGGCTGGGCTATTGTGTGTTAAAGTTGTTGCTCAAATTCTGTAAAAATCGGTTAAAAAAATCAGCAGGCGGAATTAATTGCCCATGAGACAGAGCGAATCAAACAGGTTGAATTGGAAGCAAGCCCTGGCTATGTTGCTGTTGTTGCTACCACTGCAAGGTCAGGCAGCCGAGTCAGTACTGGTCTGGCTGGCCGAAGAGCGGGCGGGTGTGCGTGACTATGCTACTACGGGACATCCGCTGATCGGTGGGCTGCGTGTCTCCGCTTCGGGATCGTTAGTCGTATTGTCACCCTTGATGGATCTGGCTGATCAGCAGGTTTTGAGTGTTGAAGCCTTATGGCAGGGTGCTGATGACGCGATTTTGGCAGCCTCTGCGCGTTATGCCGCCGACGCTGTTGTGGTTGGGCGTATCGATGCGGGCGGCGCAGAACCTTTTACTGAATGGGTGATTTGGCAAGGTGGTGAACGTCAAGTGCTATCTACGCAAGGTGAATGGCAGTCACAGGCCGATAGCCTGCTAACAAACATTCATCAGGCAGCTCCTTCGTCATCAGCCAATGCGTCTCTGGATCCGGATGCCATCACCGCACCCTTACCCCTCTCTGGTCTAATGACGCCCCCCGGCCATCTACTAACCATCTACCGGTTAAATCAAGTCGGCAATTATCTGCAGGTGATGGATCTGCTAAAGGAACGCCTGGGTTCTCAGGCGGTCATACCGGTGAGTTTTAATGCCGGCACGCTGCGGTCAGTGTTGATTATGAAGGTGCGGTTTCCGCTTTGCAGCGCGAGCTGTTACGTGGATCTCAACTTACCGAACTGCCAGATGGGCAGCTGGAATTTTTCTGGAACTGAGTTATGTCCAATCTGACACCCCCTGTGCAGTTGCCACTGGGTATCTCTTTGCGTGAAGAAGCGCGCTTTGAAAATTTTATCAGCGGTGACAATGGTCTGCTGTGTGAGGCTCTTAAAGCGTCGGCATCTGGCCAGGGCGAACAAATTCTCTACCTCTGGGGCAGTGCTGGGCAGGGCTGTTCGCATCTGTTACAGAGTGCTTGTCATCATGCCGATGCACTAGGACGTCATGCTGCTTATGTTCCCCTGAGTGAATTGATTGATTACGACGCCTCCTTGTTTGATGGTTTGGAACAGATGGACCTGGTCTGTATTGATGACCTGCAAGAAATTGCGGGAAACGCAGTTTGGGAAGAAGCCGTTTTTCACCTGTTCAACCGTCTGCGTCAAGCCAATGTGGCGCTGCTGACGGCTGCCACACAGCCACCATCCGGTCTGCAGCTGCAGTTAGCGGATCTCACGTCACGCCTGCATTGGGGTATGGTGTTTCAGGTGCAGCCACTGCATGAAGAAGCCAAAATTGAAACCCTGAAAGCGCGAGCTTCCAGTCGTGGGTTTGAGCTCAGTGATGAAGTGCTGCGCTATATTATGCACCATGGTAAGCGTGACCTGATCGACCTGCTCAAAGTGCTGGATCAGCTGGATCATGCCTCTTTAAGTGCCCATCGCCGTATTACTGTACCCTTTGTGAAGCAGGTGATGGGATGGTGACACAGGCTACACAGTCCGGCGTTGATCCAGTCGCGGCCGATGCTGATCATCAATTACGTTTTGGTGGCACACAACGTCTGTATGGCAAATCACTGACTGAGTATTATCGTCAGGCGCAAGTCATCGTGGTAGGGATTGGTGGTGTGGGTTCCTGGGTGGCGGAAGCGCTTGCCCGAACTGCGATTGGCCGTATCACCCTGATCGATCTGGATGATATCTGCATCAGTAATGTTAATCGTCAGATTCATGCCACGTCCAGCAGTATTGGCCAGATGAAAGTGGAGGCTATGGCGGCGCGTCTGCGCGATATTAACCCCTATTGTCAGGTTGTTACTCAGGCTGCTTTTATTCAAGCCTCCAATATAGCGGAGCTGATTCCTGACGATGCCGATTATGTTGTGGATGCCATCGATAATGTGCGCGACAAAGCGGCGTTGGTTGCCTGGTGTAAACGCCGTAAAATCCCGGTGATCACCATAGGTGGTGCGGGTGGGCAAACCGATCCAACACAGGTCAACGTTACCGATCTGACCCGAACCTCTCAAGATCCACTGGCCGCCAAATTACGCTCTGTGTTAAAGCGCCATCATGGTTTCAGTAAAACTGACAAATTTGGTATCGACTGTGTGTACTCCACCGAACAGCTACGTTATCCGCAGGCGGATGGCAGCGTATGTCATCGCAAGCCAGACACAGGCGGGTCAGCGCGACTGGATTGTGCCGGGGGCTTTGGTGCCGCAACCTGTGTCACGGCAACCTTTGGGTTTGTCGCAGTGGCGCGTTTGTTAAAGAAAATGGAAGCCCGTTTTGTACGTCAGCTGGCGGCTGACAGTAACGCTATAAAAACTGAGGTAACAGGCTAATGAGATCGATGCGTTCGCTGTATCTGCTGCTGGTGTTGTTGTGCTTGATGTTATTGGCAGGTTGCGCTGAAACAGAAACGCCTCCCGAAGTTAAGCGTCTTGAGGGTGGGATTTTTGGTACCACATGGGTGGTGTCGGTGGCTGATCCGATCACGGATGAAGAATTGATTGCATTGCGTCAGGGAATCGAAGAAACACTGGAGCGGGTTGACTGGCAAATGTCGACCTGGAAACCTGAGTCGGAATTGATGCAGTTGAATGACCATCCGGTTGGTGAGTGGATGGCTGTCTCAGCGGAGCTGATGCAGGTGTTGTCATTGAGCCAGACTATTTCTGCGCAGAGTGATGGAGCATTTGATGTGACAGTAGGGAATTTGGTCAATCTATGGAGTTTTGGTCCGCAGCAGCGTCCGGATGCGATTCCTGATCCGGGGCAGTTGCAGGCGAGTTTGGAAACGGCAGGCTATCAAGGTTTGCAATTAGATGCCGCCGCCGGGCAGGCTCGTCGGCAGCAGGATTTTTTTATTGATCTGTCTGGTGTCGCCAAGGGTTTTGGTGTGGATGAAGTAGCGCGTTATCTGACAGCTCAGGGGCTAAGTCACTTCCTGGTGAATATTGGTGGCGAGATGGTGGCATCTGGTGAGCGTGAGCCGGGTCAGAGCTGGCGCATTGGTATAGAGCTGCCGCATAGCGGAGTTCAGGTGGCACATCATATTATTCCAGTAAAAGATATGTCAGTAGCAACATCCGGGGATTACCGCAATTATTTCGAAGTCGATGGACAGCGATTTTCTCATACCATCAATCCGCTCACTGGTTGGCCAATAGACCACCGAGTTGCTTCGGTGACGGTACTGACCCCTGAAAACGCCAATGCAGATGCCTGGGCAACCGCAATGATGGTACTGGGAACCGACGGTTTGCCACTGGCTGAATCATTGGGTCTGCGGGTATTGATGTTGGAAAGAAACGCAGGTGACTGGACCACACACCTGTCATCCGCCATGGTTGCGTACCTTGGAGAAGAGAAAGCACAGGCGTTGATGCAGGGCAAGTGATACTATTATTAGCGAGATAACGTTAGGAGCAGTGTTCCGTGATGCGCTTTTTAATTTTTTTTGCTCTCATATCAGTTGTTTTTCTGACGCCGGGTCCAGTGAAGGCCGCTTCATCGTCTGATACTGAAGTAGATAAAGAGCAGGGGGTTGGGCAACAGGTTTCCTATATTGTATTGGGAATTATCAGCTATTCTCGCTGGCCTGAAAACCTGGCTCCTGCGAAAGCCTGTATCGTTGGAACAGCGCGCTATGAACAAGCTCTGCTTAACCAAAATATAAACAGGAACTCTTACACCTGGCACTCTTATCCGGAAGGTGATTATTGGGATCTGAGCAGTTGCGACATTCTTTATATCGGATCGCTTCCTTCTTCAGAGCAGTATAGCCTCCTGTCAGAAATTTCAAGCAAGCCTGTGCTGAGTATCGTAGAAGACAGTCCCCGCTGTGATGGAGGTAGTTTGATCTGTTTGAATCTTATTGAGAAGGGTGTCTCATTCCAAGTCAACCTGGACGCAGTAGCACGCAGTGGTATTCGCATACACCCACAAGTACTGAAGCTTGGAAGAGAGTTGGAGCCAACCAGATGAATCAGGACACTGGCATCAATTATCGCAAAATAGTCACGTTGCGTAAATTGATGCACAAAGCACAAATACGCACTAATGTCGTGGGTATTATTACAGCGGGTGCCATCCTCACGGTATTAGGCTTGTTTGCCTTGATTAACCTGGCAGATCATAACCAGAAACTGGTTAGTCGCGTGTTGTCTTATACACTTGAGGCTGCTGTAGTATTCAAAGACAGTGAAGCGATACGTGAGGGAGTTGGTCTGATTCAGGAAACTGAAAAACTTTCGGAAGTTGTTGTACTCGACGCGCATGGAGACACACTCTACTCATGGAGTGCCTCTGGTAAAACCCAATGGGGTCAGATCGAGCGGCAGGTATTGGGTCTGATACTGGATCAGCCCAAAATTGTACCCGTTCGTCATAATGGCGAGCAGGTTGGCGAACTGAAAATTTATACGGATGGCACTGTATTTTTCATATTTTTGCTGTGCGGTATTTTGGCTGTATTTATCAGCCTGATTATCAGTACGTTGGGCGCAAATATTGAGGGTGGACGCATCCATACCTTCATCTGTAGGTCTGTTCAGGATTTGGCCAGTATTGCCAGAAAAATTGCGCGTGAACGTTCTTTTGAACTCCGTGCACCGCTCAGTTCAATTTATGAAATTCGCGAGTTGGCAGAAGACCTGAATATCTTGCTGGACGAGATAGAAACCTGGGAAGGGCAACTGCAGCAAGAGAACACCTCGCTTAGTTTCAAGGCGAATCATGACTCACTGACGGGAGTGGCTAACCGAGCCAGTTTTGAGCGGACGCTATCTCAGCAGATTATTTCTACGCGTGGCAAGGGTACCCGACTGGCACTGCTCTATATTGATGGTTACCAGTTTAAATCTATCAACGATACTTTTGGGCATGCGGCCGGGGATGATGTTCTGATTACAACAGCGAAACGGCTTGGAGCTTTGATCAGAGAACAGGATCAGTTGGCGCGCCTCGGCGGAGATGAGTTCGCCATACTGATACAGCCCTTACAGCAAGATCAGGATCTTGAGGTGATCGCCAATAAGATTGTAGACGCTATGTCTCATCCGATTATTCTGGAGAGTGGGGAGCGGATTCCTTTTGCACTGACTATCGGTGTCGCTACCTTTCCTCAGCATGGTGACACTCCCAAAACTTTGATGCAAGCGGCTGATGAAGCTATGTATACCGCAAAGAAAAACGCGAAAAATTTCCACATTAAATAAATTTTATACAGAGGGGATTGTATTGTGAGAGTAGTGATTTTGCTGGTGTGTATGTTGACATTAACGGCGTGCCAGCTGTTTCAGACGAGGGATGGGTTGAATTCTGAACAGATAGCTGTTCTGCAAAAGTATGGATTTCAGTTGTCTGATGAAGGCTGGGAGTTCGGTCTGGCCGCCAAGGTTTTGTTCCAATTTGATTCTGATGAAATAGCTGCAGATAGTCAGCAAACTATTGCCAATATTACCCAGGACTTTCTGGACGTTGGTATTAGTGGGCTTACTCTGGAAGGGCACACAGATACATTCGGTGATCCCGCCTATAATATTATACTGTCAGAACGGCGGGCAATGGCTGTTGCCGAGGTGATGATCAGCAGTGGTATGTCAAGGGAGAATATTCAGGTGCGTGGGATGGGAGGAAGTAAGCCGATAGCTGACAACAGCACATTGAATGGGCGTAGCGAAAACCGGCGTGTCACCATCATTGTAGCCAATTAACCTTCTCTCTTCAGGGGCGTATTTCTTGACAAAATACGCCTTTTTTCAATATATTATACATAATTCTATGGTCTAATCTGAGGAGCATCATGGACTCCAGTCGATGTTGTTTTAGTATTAAAAAAAGCCGTTACTTGCCCGCTCCATGCACGACCTTCCTTAACCACTGATCAGATTCAGTGGGTCAGTCTGGGCCGGCGTAGAGCCCGCTTTGGAGACTGATAAATGAACTACGCAGAACTCGCTGATTCCCTGCGCCAGGCAATGGAAAAACAAGATGTTATTGCCTTGGAATCCCTGGTGGCCGAATTTCAGCCTGCCGACCTGGCCGAGTTTCTTCGTCATGAAGAGATTGAAGTCAGTCTGAAGCTATTGGCGCATCTGGATATTGAAGAGCGTGCTGAAGTATTTGGTTATCTGCCGTTAAACACCCAGTTCCAGGTGTCTGAACTGATGACAACGGAAGGGCTGGCACAACTGTTGAACTGCATGGACTCGGATGAGCGTGCGGATCTCTTCAATATCATGGATGAAGACCGTCAGACCTCGGTACTCAAGCTGATGGCGCAGGAGGAGCGCGAAGATCTCCGTCGCATGGCCTCCTATGAGGACGAAACCGTCGGCGCCATCATGACCAGTAACTATGCCAGCGTGCCGGTCACAGATACGGTGCTGCAGGCGCTGGACAAAATACGTAAAACCGCCCCGGATGCCGAAACCATCTATCAGATCTATGTGCTGGACAAGCTGCACCGTTTAGTCGGCACCATTTCACTACGCGAGTTGATTGTCAGCCGGCCCACGGCACTGATCAGTGATTTGATGGAATCTGAACTGATCACCATGTCACCGGATCAGGATCAGGAGATAGCAGCAAAAATGATCAGCCGCTATGACTTACTGGCACTGCCGGTGGTTGATAGTCAGCAGCGCCTGGTCGGTATCGTCACCTATGATGATGCGATGGACGTCGCCGAAGCCGAAGCCACCGAAGATATGCTCAAAGGGGGGTCTGTCGGCGGGCTTGAAGGCAGTTTCAAAGATGCCAGCATCTTTATGCTGTATCGCAAACGCATCTTCTGGCTGTTGTTACTGGTGTTTGCCAATATTTTTACCGCCGCTGGAATTGCCATCTATGAAGATACCATTGCCAAGTATGCCGTGCTGGTCTTCTTTATGCCGTTATTGATCGGTAGTGCCGGTAACGCCGGCTCTCAAGCTTCAACGCTGATGGTACGTGGGCTAGGAACCGGGGATGTGAAACTGTCTGACTGGGCAAAATTATTTGGTCGGGAAATACTGGTGGCGCTGGCGCTTGGCTTGACCATGGCCTTTGCCGTCGCTTTTATTGGTCATTTCCGTGGCGGTATGGATATCGCTGTGATTGTGGCATTAAGCATGATCGCCGTGGTTATGCTGGGTAGCCTGCTGGGCTTGAGTCTGCCTTTGTGTTGCATAGGTTGGGTCTGGACCCAGCCACTGCCAGTGCACCCTTGGTCGCAACCATAGCGGATGCGGCGGGGATCCTGGTGTATTTTGGTATAGCTACGGCGATATTGGGGTTGTAGCCACAATTATTTGACTAATTCACTTACCGGTTCGTCGCGGATGAGTTGAGTCTTGACGCTTGGCTGCCTGGACAGCTGTAAAAAATCAACTAACTCTTCGCCATGCTCAACAATGCTGGGCGTCAGATCATGGCCGCCCGCTACGACACGCAGCAGGACGTTATCTGTTTTGCTGGCCAGTAGATAAGCGTCTTCTAACGGAATAACTGTATCGCTGTCGCCATGCACCAGCAGAACAGGGCAACTTATACGGGTTATACTCTCAAGCGGTGCGATCCGGTCAAATCGATACCCGATAATCCGTTCTACATAGCGCAGCACATACCAGCCCAATGGATAAAAAGGGATGCCTTTTTCCACTAACCACCGCTTCATCATGTCGGCGGGATGGGCAAAGCTGGATAAGCTCACCACGGCTGCGATATCGTTACGGCGCGAAGCAGCCAGAAGCGTCGCTGCTGCACCGACCGAATGACCGATCAACGCAATCGGACGCTGACCCTGAGTGTCATTTAACCAGGCTATCGCCGCATCAATATCCTCAGCGAAACGCGGCATGGAAGAAAAGGTATCCTCGTCGCTATTGCCATGGTTGCGCGCGTCAAACAGCAGTACATTCCATCCGGCCGCCAACAGCATCGGTGCCAAAGGAAACAATGCCCTGCGGTTAGCGCCCCAGCCATGCGTTAATATCACCTGGCCTTGCGCTTTTGCATCAGCCAGCCACCAACCCTCCAGCATTCGCCCCGCTGCGTCGCAAAGCGAACCGTTTGGCAATCAAGTGGAGCCAGGTCAGGTAATTCGGTGACTGGTTCACGGGAGGGGCTAAGCTCCTGACGCAGTCGCCGGTGAAAACGCTGTCGTAACACCATAGCAGCGAATACCGCTATGAATACAAACCCTGTGATATATAACCCGATATTCATCCCGTATCCTTTCAGGTGTATAGGCAAAAACGCCAGTGTGATTATCACGCTGGATATCAGCCGATAATATAACATTGTGTTTTATATGTCAGTTTTTATGACCTATTTTAAGGTTTTTAATATAAATGTTTATGTTGAAAAAAGGTTTAATTGTGTTAATATTAAAAATAATATTATATTAATTTTAATTGAGTGATTAAATATCATGATGATGAGGGTTTTTTATAATCATATATTAATTTCTATTGGGAATTCTTTACCTCGGTATTGGGTTTTTAATAGAGTCCGACCAAGATTATATCGTATGGCAGGAATAAATATAGGCGCTAGAGCTTCAATTACTGGCCCTCTATCCTTACGTGCTGATACTACTAATAAAATTTTTATTGGGAATGATACATACTTCAATAGTGAAACCAGATTTGAATGTAATGGTGATGATATTGTAATTGGTAATCAAGTTTTAATTGGTCCACGTGTTTCTTTTGAATCTGCAAGTCACAATATTGTGTTTGAAGAGGGTAAAGGTCGAGGAGTTTTTACAAAAAAAATTGTAGTTCAGGACAAGGTTTGGATTGGTGCTGGCGTTATTATACTTCCAGGAGTTACTATCGAAGAGGGTGCTGTTGTAGCAGCTGGAGCAGTCGTAACTAAAGATGTAAAAAAATTCACAGTTGTAGGTGGTGTTCCCGCAAGATTTATTAAACACATCAATAAAACCATTGAGTAACACTGTTTGTCTATCAGCCAATCCATTCCACAATATTGATGATGAGTGCTATTGTAAAAGCTCATTGAGTACATAGCACTATGGAAGAGTGAGAGTTACTGATGGCGTCCAGAAAAATTTCGCAAAAAGGTGCTTCCCGTTTAGGTGCTCCGTATTTACGCAGTATACGCTGTAACTCCGAACCCATGTCCGGTAACAGCTTCCCGTTTAATATCCCGGCGTTCCGGAACGGCATTAATCTTGACCTACCCACACCCGTTACCTTCTTCGTCGGTGAGAATGGCAGTGGAAAATCCACCCTGCTTGAGGCACTCGCCGAAATCTGCGGTTTCAATCCAGAAGGTGGAAACCGAGACCACTATCGGGAAGCGAGAGAAGACCGATCAGAGCTGGCACAGGCTCTGCGGCTCTCGTGGATGCCTAAAATGACGGAAGGGTTTTTCATGCGTGCAGAAAGCTTCTACAATTTCGCAAGCTATCTCGACAGTGTCTCCAATTTTATGGCTTACGGCGGTAAATCGCTGCATCAACAATCTCACGGTGAATCCTTCCTGGCACTATTCCAGCATCGCTTTGAACACGGCCTATATATCCTTGATGAGCCAGAGGCAGCCCTATCACCTCAAAGGCAACTGGCGTTCCTAAGAATTATTCATGAGCTTGAAGTCCCGCGCCACGCTCAATTTCTGATTGCCACCCACTCACCGATTCTTCTGGCCTATCCAGGTGCCACGCTATACCAGTTCGAGGAAGACGGTATTCGGGATGTAAACTACCGCGAAACAGATCACTACCTGATTACTAAAGAATTCCTGAATGGACCCGAGCGAATCCTCGGGTATTTGTTTGCTGAAGAGGATACCTAACCAGGTAGTATAAGGGGGCTGATTTTCCGCTCCATCCATTGTATCTATGCGTATGACGCCTATTTTCTACAATGCGCCAAAGCCTGCTTTTTTCCATTGCTGACTTTGGATAACCACATGAGGCCAAGTTGCAGAGCCGTTAGGGATTCAATTAGCAGCACGGCTTGCTCGACACCGAGACGACACAAAGAGGCCTCAAAGGTGTAAAACCTTACGGTAACAGAAGTAAGCTACCTGTTGTGCGACCAGATTCGAGTTCCCTGTGCGCTGTTGCAGCATCCGCCAGCTTGTACTCTCCGCCGATATCCGCAACGACACCCGCACTGAACGCTTTTATCGTCGCGGCAGCAGCTTTGGCGTAACGGTCTCGATCGGCTGAATAGGCCATGACGCTTGGCTTTGCTAATGAAGCGGTTGCCAGTTCCTCTATTCTGATTGGAGAGACAGGTCTCGCCACCCAACCTATATTGGCGACAGTCCCGAAGGGGCGGACAGCTTGTAGTGACTTTCTTAGCATATCCCCGCCGATGCCATCAATCACGAAGTCTACGCCTCTGGCGTTTGTCAGCTTGGCTATTTCCTGGACTAGATCGGCATCCCGACCAACAATGACATGATCGGCACCCTGGGCAAGGGCGTACGCGGCCTTGTCTTTTGTACTGGCCGTGCCGATCACTGTGGCGCCAAACTGCTTGGCCCAGCGGGTGAGTAGTACGCCAAGACCGCCCGCTACAGCATGAATAAGCAGGACTGACCCAGGGCCAACCGGATAGCTGACGGTTAGCAACATATGGGCGGTGAGTCCACGCAGCATGGAGGCTGCGGCGGTGTTAAAAGCAATCTCTTGAGGCAGATGCACCGCCCGCCAAGCGGGTAGCAGTCTGGTTGAGGCATAGCCACCGGGAACGCCAGCATAAACCACTCGATCACCAACCCGAATTCCATCAACCTCAGTGCCAACGGCTTCGACGACTCCGGCACCCTCGACCCCAGGAATATACGGCTCAGGCAACGGATGGAGCCCGCTGCGATGATAGATATCAATAAAATTAACGCCGATGGCGTGCTGACGAATACGAATTTCGTCTGGTCCTGGCGCTTGTGGCGTGGACGCGATAACCTCGAGTGTTTCTGGCCCTCCGGGTGCTTTGATACGAATGTGCATATCACCGTCTGACAGCTGTGATGGTTGAGTTGGTGGGTATTCGTGCTTATTCATGATAGCGCTCCTTGAATCTTGGAAGGCTAGTGTGGAATAATCCGAATATGAAAAAAATAGATAAAAATGATAAGCGGTTTTCCAATAACGGAAAGCTGCCGCTAGCGCATATGATCTGGGATGACGCCCGCGTTTTTCTTGCTGTGGCGCGTTGTGGCACACTTAGTGGCGCGGCCAATTCGCTCGGTCTGGGCATTGCGACGCTGTCGCGACGTATCGAAAGGCTTGAATCGGCGCTGAATTTACCGCTTTTTATACGCCAGCAATCAGGTTATAAACTGACCGATGATGGTGCCGCTCTGCTTGACAAAGCTGAGGCTCTGGAACTGGCCGCAAACGCCTTTTCTTCAGGCGCTGAGCAGTATGCGCAAGTCACCGGAAAGGTGCGTCTGGCCACGGCCGAAGGCCTGGCAACAGGGCTGATCCTTCCGGCCTTGCCAGCGTTTTTTCAAGCCTATCCTCAGCTTGAAGTGGAGGTGGTGACTGATATCGCCACGGCGAATCTACATCGCCGAGATGCAGATCTGGCCGTGCGCATGGTCAGGCCGGAGCGCGGCAATGTGAATTTGCGTCGCCTGGGCACCCTGGGGTATGGCGTTTACTGCAGTCAGGCCTATGCTGGTAAACGCAACCCTGTTTCGGATGGAGTCCACTATGACCAAGACGACTTTATCACCTGGACCGACATGCAAGCGCATCTGCCTGTCGCACAATGGGTAGAACGGGTATTGCAGGGAAGAGCACCCAAGCTTACTACAACATCCATCACCACTCAGGTCGTAGCCGCGCAGGCCGGAATTGGCTTGGCCGTGTTACCGCATATCTCGGCAATAAATACAGGGTTGGTTTGTATAGCAACTGAGTTGGGTATAGATCAGCCTATTTATCTGGTGATCCAGTCAGATCTGACGCAATCAATACGTGTGCGCGTACTGGCCGATTTTCTCAGTGAACTTGTAATCAGCAATCACGCCCGTCTGGCGGGTGGCGACTTTGTATAGAATATATAGCCACTGACGGCTACAGCGTCGAGTTTAGACGCATCGTAGTCAAATCGAACATCTTGGCGTTGGTTTTGTATATATATAGTTGCATTGCTAACTATATGTGGCTAGACTGCAGCTATGTTTGAATATTGCCTCTACTTCAATACCACTGCGCTGGCTCGCCAACTTGAAAAAGAGTGGCTGATGCCTTTGCACCTTTTGGGTTAACACCGCCCCAAGCATTTATGCTTCGTACGGTGTTAGACAAGCCTGGATTACTTCAGCGTGAAATTGCTGAATCCATGGCCATATCACGACCCACAGCAACCCGCGCTCTTGATGCACTTGCCGCGAAGGGGTTTATCCAGCGGGTAAGTTCCAAGCACGATGGTAGAGAGCAAACGGTTCAGCCGACAGATGCGGCGGTTGAAATTCATGCGGCGCTCAATGAGGCTAGCGGGGTTGTGACGACAAGAATTAAGAACACCATAGGACAAGACGATTTTACTGATACGGTGACCAAGGTTCGTGGTGTGCGCTCCGCCTTAAAGTGAGTGTTTTTATACCTATATAGTTGCAAAGCTAACTAATGGAGATCTACTATGCCCATTCTCAACGTCAAAGTAAGTGCAAAAAAATCGCCGGAGATGACAACATCTATTTCCGGCCTCTTAATGGACCTCACAACCCGAATCCTCAAGAAAAAGCCGGAGGTAACATCAATCGCCATCGACTATGTCGATCCAGAAGACTGGCTCATTGGTGGTAAGTCTTTAGCAGAGCTCGGCAAAAAAACAATCTACTTTGATATCAAAATCACAGATGAAACAAACACCAAAGCTGAAAAAGTCGAGTACATCCATGCTGCATTTGACGGGTTCAGCCAATTGCTCGGCGATCTGCATGAGGTCAGTTATGTTTATGTTCAAGATGTACGCGCTACTGCATACGGCTACGGAGGCAAGACTCAAGAGTACCGATACCACATTTAGTGAGGCTCCTATGGTAGGAGCCCGGTCCCCGGGCGATAGAATGACGCAGGATGCCAATGCCGAGAGAGCTTTGGCTTAACCCTGATCCATTTTTACTTTGTTAACGTTCAAACGGCATAAGTCAGTTCAATAGGTTATATTCGGATGAGGATAAGATGTGAACGCCATCAATCCAGAGAAGTTGCTGCGCAGTAAATGGACAGCCGTTACACCACGTAATAAAGAAAAGCACTTTATGGTCACGAAGCTGGTTCGGGATGAGCAGGAGCGGGTAGAGGCGTGTTTGCTAGAGGCGGTGTTGACCAAGCAGGTATACAAATTTCCATGGCAGGAATTAAAGGATGATGCCGAGTGGCATATGGGTTGGAAGTAGAGTGTAACTGCTTCCAACCTTGCAACCCTGGATATTGCCTGCTTTAATCCATTACATATATTATGGTTATGATGCTGAGGTAGTGGTCTTGATGACCTGTTTGTCTATCAGATATCAAGGCTGTACATGCTAGGGAAGACATATCAGCCCTAAGCTCTTCGGGAACCTGTATTGGGCAGTCATCTTGGTAAAGTGGTATTTGGGGCTGCTATATAAACGTTATACAAAAAGGAAGAAGATTATGTCATTTATGGATAGTTCAATTGATGTTGCCGTAGCTTTAGGTAAGGGGGTTTACTCTGTAGGACAAGACGTTGCTTTTGGCATACAACGAACAGGAGAGGGACTTGGGCTTGGCAACGATGGTCGAATAGCTAACATTGGCTATGAAAATAGGGCAATGGTATCTTTGCTCGAGGACTTTTTCAGGTATGGCTCCAGTGATCGAAGGAGTCCTCTTTACAAAAGTATTGTTTATGTCCTTGAGCACTATTACTCATATTTTCCTGAAGACGCGATTGTGACATTGGCAGAGCAGGCGGGTATAGGCGCTGGGTATACAGCCGGGAGAATGGTGATAGGTAAAAAACTTGCTGAGGCAGTAGCTACTAGAATTGCTTTTGCCATTGCAGCAAGTGCAGCATATAAGCAGATTGCAAAACGTATTGGGGTATCGGCTGGTGCATCAGCTACAGGTATAGGCACTCCCATCGGTCTGCTTATGATGCAAGGGCTAATGCAGCGCTCTTCACATGCAGCCATGAGACTTCGAATGAAGAGTCCGCAACTCTACTTCATCCTACAAAGAAAAGGGGATTTGCAGCTGCTATATTTTCTACTGGAAAAGCCCTTGGAAAAATATGTTCAGGCTATATATCTACTGCTGAACGAAATCATGATGAATTCATGGATGCGATCAACAGAAAATATGAATTAAACTGATCCCACGAGACATGAGGCATCTGATATGCAGAAGAGAAAATGGGCATATTACATATCAAAATTCACGTTGATTGATGAGATTTTGGGTTTATTGTATTGGGCGCTTGCTATCTATGGAATTTTTGTGCTTTTAAGCTACTTGAGCAACACGTTTGTTATTGGTGTTGTTCTTTGTGCTTATATTGTTTTGGTAGTTGTTATATATATATATGTTCTGAAGAAGGTCACTGCTTTTTTCAAAAATTAATACTGAGTGATTGAAATAGAGGTATAGGTCTATCTGGTGCCCAAAGCAGAGCGTTGCACAAGGCGTTCGTCTTGACGTACGTACTTATAAGCGTACACTTGATTAAAAGTTAAACACGCAAGAGGTGCGTTATGAACGGAATCACAGCAACTGAAGCGCGCAGCAACCTTTATCGGTTGATTGACGAGACCGCTGAGTCCCACCAACCAATCGTCATCATGGGTAAGCGGAACAAAGCCATCCTGGTCTCCGAGGAAGACTGGTCTGCAATTCAGGAAACACTTTACCTACTCTCCGTACCCGGTATGCGGGAGTCTATTCGTGAGGGGATGGATACCCCCGTGGATGAATGCAATGAGGAGTTGGACTGGTGACATGGAAGTTGGTTTACATCAAGCAAGCCCAGAAAGACGCAAAGAAATTGGCCTCCAGCGGCCTCAAACCCAAAGCCCAAGAACTGTTAACGCTGATAGCGGAAGATCCATACCGCAAGCCGCCTCCATTTGAAAAGCTCATTGGGGATCTTGCGGGGGCCTATTCGCGCCGCATCAATATTCAGCATCGTCTGGTCTACCAAGTGCTGGAAGATGAGCAAGTGGTGAAAGTTCTGAGGCTCTGGAGCCACTACGAATAATGTATAACCAGCCGCTGCTGCCTGACAATTTCTCCACCGCTTCTCGGCTCCCAAACGGCGTGTGACGTTCCGGTTTGAGGACGGGACGCCGAAATAGTGAATTATGAAGACAATCACCTCCACAGCGGTTTGTTGATTTCGTGATCTACGTCGGCGACGGTCAGGCCGATGTCTTTCAGTTGCGCTTCGTTTAGCTGGCTGAGTCGGCTTCTGGTGCGCCAGTTATGGACGACTTTTTTCAAGATTCGCTTTCCATGGTTTTTCTTTTAGATTCTCTAATGTTACTTTGCAGCAGTTGTTGATGTCTAAGTGGTTGCTTTTAACGATGCTCATTTCTTCTGATGGGCATGTTTTCATGGTGTTTCTCCTTTTCCTTGTCTGTCTGTTTACGGGGCAGATCCCCTAAGCGCCTAGTTCATGTGAGGGTTCTCGGTACTTTTATCTTTAAGAGATCTGGTCCCTTTATAGGTAGTCTGCTTTAGATAAATAATCGGTTATTCAATGCGGTGCGACAAACGAGAAAAAGTGCTTTATAGTTAAGAAAATCTTATTTATGAGAACTGCCGTCAATGTCTTCCAGTCGTGTTTTACCACCGCTTAAATCCTTACAAGCCTTTCGTTATGCGGCACAGACGTTGAGTTTTAAGAAGGCGGCGGAGTCTCTTTTTGTCACGCAGGCGGCGGTGAGTCAGCAGATTAAAACCTTGGAGCAGGCGTTGGGGGTGGCGTTGTTTGAACGACACACCCGCCAAGTGGTGCTGACGGTGGAAGGGCAGTATTTATTTGAGTATGTTGAGAAGGCGTTTGGCTTATTGGAAGAGGGGGTCAAAGGGATTATGGAGGACCCGAATCCTAATACCCTGGTGATCAGTACGGTACCGTCGTTTTCCAACCGTTGGCTGGTGTCGCGTTTGGGTCGCTTCCAGGCTCAGCAGCCGGAGATTCATCTTCGGCTGAGTCCAAGCATTGATATATCGACCTTTGCGGACAGTGATTTGGACTTATGTATTCGTTTAGGTCAAGGCCAGTATGCTGGGCTGACTTCACAGTTGTTGTTTAAAGAGTACTTAGTGTTGGTGTGCCATCCATCGATGATTAACATGGACGAGCCAATTAAGGCACAATTACTCAATATTCCTATTATTACCGATACTGGACCGGATGTTCAGCATGTGTGGCCGGTGTTACAGCGATTTTTAGACCTTTACGATATGCCGATGAAATCGCATTTGCATGTGGCGGATTCGACCTCTTTGATGGAGGCGTTGTTGTCTCGCCAAGGGCTGGCGATGATGCGTTATAGTCTGGTGTATGAGCAGATAGAAAAAGGTCAGCTTATTTGCCCGCTGCCCATTTATATGAAGTCGCAGTATGACTTTTACCTTGTCGCGCCTGCCCCTCATTTTAAGTATCAAAAGGTGATGGCGTTCAAACGCTGGATTGAAGATGAAGTGAAAGCCATTGATGTATCGTGGATGACCTATTTAAAGACGCATCCCAATATGGAAGAGGTCAGGCAAGCGGACGCTCATTGCGTTCGCGCCGTTGTTAAAGGGTGATCGTCCCGAACCCGTAAAAAACTGGTAAAACGGGGCAAACCATTATTGGTGTAGCCGTGGTATTTATAGGTAATTGTACTGCCGATAGACGGTGGATTGGCGCGTTCGGCGTCAGTGAATCCGCTGCCGACAGAAAATTCAATGCCTTGTTGATTTCGCACTCGCAGAGCGCCCAGCATGCCGGTGTATTTGCCTCGGCCGGGTAAATGCGCAATCACCTCGGCTTCGGCATCAAAATAAGGCTTTAACTTCAATAACGCATCAGTTCTGCCAGACCGATGCTGTGCGCTGGCTAAATGCAGCATCAAGCCTTCCGCGCCGCTTTCAACAACATCCTGCAGATGTTCACTTAACGCCTGATTGGAATCAAAACGCAGCTGTTTTACGGCTTTGATATGCTCTGCATTTATCTGTTCTATTAAGTCGGTATAGTTTCTGTAACGCTGCTCAAAGGGAAGCTGGGCATCAGGCATGTCAAAAACCATATAGTTGACCTGACGCCATTGGTCATCGTTGGCTACTTGGGTGCGTACGATGCCACTCAGGGCTTCGAAATCCTGACGTTGTGTCCATAACTCACCATCCAGCCAAACCGCAGGTAAGGGGGCGGTGAACCAATTAGGCGCTGGTATCGGGTTACCTTGCCGGGTCAGCAGTTGTTCGCCTGTCCATATAGCCCTTACACCATCATATTTTTCACTGACTAAATAGTCGCTGATGGTGACGGCACTATCCTGGTTATAGACCTTTGCCAGTTGCACTTGTGCTGAAGATTTCACCGAGAATAGGGCACAAGCGCCAACACACAGAAGAGTAAAATAAACGCGAGGTAATGTTGAGCGTTTTGAGAGCTTCGAGAGTTTTGACATCATAGCATCCTTGCTTGTCAGTAAGTTGCAGCGCTCCTGCGCTAGCGGTACGAATAGAGTATAGCACCGGGAATTATGCTTCGCACTGCGGCAATGAGTTAGTCACTCTCCGCTCGCAGAAGAGCCGCCATTGCTGTGTTTGTGGTCACGAAACTGGTTCGGGATGAGCAGGAGCGGGTAGAGCGTGTTTGCTAGAGGCGGTGCTGACTCGACAGGTGTACAGACTTTCCTGGCAGGCATTAAAAGATGATGCATAATGGCGTATGGGGTGGAGTTAGTGTGGTCTGGCTTTGAAGGTGAACTCTAGCTCTATTCATTTTTCTGATCCCTATAGCTGACATAAACCAAACTTAGCGCCAATAATGCCGGTAGTGTCACGCCAGCAAAATCCTCAAACAAGGATATCGTTCCACATATACCAACAATGACCTCCCACACATGGATAATAGCGTGACCTGTCAGCCATGCAGTAGGCATCAACCAGAGTACCAGCCGGTGTTTGATGGACATTTCGCCAGCAATAAAGGCCACACCTATCAAAATGTAGTTGATACCTATATCGCGGACAAAATGCTGGTTGAACAGCCCTCGGCCCGGTACGCCAGGTACAAACCAGTACCAGGCTTCAGGAGCGAATGTCATAAAAAATCCATTAGCCAAGGCCGCCAAGCCCAAGAGGGTGGCGGTCATCATGGTTGCTTTGTTAAACATTTTTCTGTCTCACGGGCAACGCTGCTTGCCGTGTCGGTGCCAGCGATGCGTCATTCACTATGACTTTGCTACAGGTTTTACCGTATCCCAGGGCGTACTTCAGTGCAGGATAAACCCGCGAGGAACTGATGCAAAAGCTAAGGGTGATAAGTCCTTTTTTGCCCCATAAGGCCAATATTTCTTCACGCAAATCATCAGCCTCAGGATTGTGGGCCAACACTGACTCTGTAAATTGCACGACCAGTGCGATATCTTTGGGCAGCTTGTTCAAGTCTCTATCAATAATTGCGCTCACAATATCCGGGCTTACGTTGGCTTCCAAAGCCATATTGACCACCAACTGCGTGCAGGGGCCGCAATCGTCCCAGATAATTGCGCGTATCCTGGCAGCGCACAGTGGCCCTGGCGGTACATGTCCTGAGTGGGATGACATGGTTTGAAACCCCATAAACTTTAAAAACGCCCCTACATCTGCTTGAAGAATATCCTGCATATAACCAACGTCATAGTCGTACCGCTTTTTCATGGATAGCAGCATTTTGTTGCATATATATCGAATCATTTTAGCTCCTGAGGATTTGTATCAATCCCATTTAAGAACAATGCTTTGCTGTAAACAGCACAAATTTTATAGGTGCCAAGATCAAGGCTGTGATGAAAATGCACTGTCTTGTGCTTTTGCCTGTGCCTTTACAGGTTTGAACAAGAGCAAAAAGCTCAGCAGGAAGATCATCGCGCAGGTGTAAAGCATCACTGCAAAGCTGCCATCATTCAGAAGACTGGATGCTAGCAGCGGTCCTGTTGCCAGTCCGACAAAGGAGACGACTGCCGCAATGGTTGAAAGCCTGCCGCTGTTATCCATCTCGGCGGTGACTGCAAACAAGTATGACTGGACTGCTGGCCATGAAAAAAACAGTAAGGACATGGCAACAACATAGAGAGAGGTAAAGTGTGAAAAGTTGAGCAGTATTGCAGCCAGTATCGACATGGCGATGCCTGTAACAACCATATAGATGCGACTAACACGTTTACCACTGATTACTGGAATCATCGCCCCCAGTAACCCCAGCATGCCGGTTATAGCGATGTAGGTACTGATATTTTCAGACGTAAGACTGGCGCCCAGGCCGATGAGCCCTACGTAAGCATAAATGGCACTGGCAGCTGTCAGATATAACACGATTGCCAACAGCAATAGCACTGGTTTTCCAAACAGCTTAGCTAAGGGCATGGATTGGCTGATTGACTGACTGCTCAGTGGAAGAGCGGGAAGAAAGGGTATCAGAACCAGGCTGATAAAGATAAAACCCGCCATGACGTAAAAAACCGCATGTGCGTTCAGTAGCTCTTCGAGCGCTGGTAACCCATACATTACGATAGAGCCAATACTGAACTGTATAAACAGCAAGGTTCCAAAAGCACGATCCGGATTATTCAGCCGAGCCAGTACCGAGAAGCCAATCCCGACGCATAGCCCACCCAGCAACCCGGCCAGAAAACGCCAGCCTAGCATGATGGTGTAGTCATCAACCCATATAGTGCCGATATCAACCAGCGCCAACAGAGTCAAAAATACCAACATAACGGGTTGCCAATGAAAGCACCGGACCATAAAAATGGACACAATACACCCCAGCAGACTTCCATATCCATTAAGCGCAACTATCTGCCCGGCTTCGGCCTCATTGAAACCAATACCGCCTGCCAGTGCATTTACAACGCCCGGCAAAAAGTTAATATAAGCCAGCCCAGCCATGGCGATAAAGCCTAGGAAAAAGTATGCAAGTGGATTGCTTGCCGGTAGTTGTATTGAAAGAGAGTGCTTCAACATGATTCCTCACTTAGATATCTGTATTCTGTCGTCAGGAATTCTATGACCCTGAAAAGCCCAGAAAAATAGGTTGGCTTCCCTATCAGTCGTGAAGAATATTCATTATTTTCGTGTTATAGACAGTCTGAGGAACGACCGACTATACTCAGCCAATGGATAAGCTACGTTCACTGGAAATATTCTTAGCCACTTGTGATAGTGGTAACTTTGCGGCGGCAGCGAGAAGCTGCAACACAGATCCATCCACGGTCAGCAAGGCAATTGGCCGTCTGGAAGCCCAGTTGGGATTGACTCTTTTCCAACGCTCCACCCGTCAGTTGCGCATAACTACAGCTGGTAAGCGCTATGCCGATACTGTGCGCAAGTTGTTCCAGGACCTTACCTCCTGCGAAGATGAACTGAGGCATTTAAATGATTCACCTTGCGGCACCTTGCGTATTAATTCTGCCGCCTGCTACGGCCACCTCTATTTGCGCCCGTTATTGCAGGCATTCTGTCAGCGCTATCCGGAAATCAAGCTTGAAATAGAGATCAATGATCTATATGTGGATATCATTGAGAATGAAATAGATGTGGCGCTGCGAACGGGTTTCGTGACAGACAGCCGTCTAGTGGCAAGGCAGTCTCAGCCCAATGGACTTTATGACATGTGTGTCCCCTCAATATCTGGAAGCACACGGCACACCGAGTTGTGCCGACGATTTTCAACAACACAGCTGGATTGGCTTTAGAATCAAGGAAACACAGCAGCTACAGCCTATCTTTTTGCCGAATGAGAAAGGGGAGTATCTCCCTTATGAATTAGAACGTAGTCATATCACCGATGACGGCGAGACAATGGCGCATATGTGTACCGATGGTCTGGGTTTTGCTCAACTGCCTCACTTTCTTGCAAAAAGTGGTTTGAACAGCGGAGCTTTGGTTTCCCTGTTCCCCTGTTTCAGGCCGCCACAAGCTGATAGTGGCGTGTTTGCCATTTATCCCAAACGAGATTATTTACCCGCCAAGGTCAGGGTCTTTATTGAGTTTATGATGTCATCGTTAGAGTCCATGGGTGAAAGTGCTAATAAGACCTGGGCTGAAAGTTGGATCCCTGTTGTTGATTTTCCTCGATGAAAGCGGAGGCTGGTCCAAACAAGCGCCATCTATCTTGTGCCCTTTGTAGAGTCGGAAGATGAAGTTTTTCTGAAAACGATCATTCCGAGCCGGAAGGCAACTAAAACCTATTTGGGAGGTTCGACATGAGCAGACTGGATAAAGAAGAGCAGGAAATTCTGGACGCGTTCGATGCTGGCGAGTTGCTGCGTGCACCAGATGTTGAAGATCGAAAAGTGCGGCACCAACAGTATGCCGAAACCATGTTCAAGAAAGATGCCCGCATCAACATCAGGCTTTCTTCCAAGGACCTGCGGGGACTTCAGAAAAAAGCACTGTCTGAAGGTATCCCCTACCAAACACTTGTTGCCAGTATCCTCCATAAGTATGTTGAGGGTCGCTTGCATGAGGATCGTAGCTAACCTATATGGGCCTCTCTTATCTCATCCTGCTGTATTAGTATTTCCTGGCTGGGATGTTGAACATGAGTCAGCCGCATAACCAGCGGTTGCAACAGGTGCAGTTTCACTGCGCGGCTCAAATAAATGTCCAGGCCAATACCCTGGTAATCTTATTTCCCTGCTTCATCTCTATTTCCCGTATATCAACGGCACCGAGCTTACTAATCAGCTTCTTTAGAGGCTTAACTGTGTCGGCTTTTGAAACCAGGCTGGTAAACCAGCGACATTGCGTTGAATACATCTGACTTTCTCTGACCAGCTTTTTAAGAAACAGCTGTTCGCCCCCCTTACACCACAGCTCGGCTCCCAGCCCGCCAAAATTCAGAGTGGGGGATTCGGCTGTTGCGTTTTGCACACCGCGACTGCGAGCAAGGTTGTTGATTTTAAGCTGGCTGCCCTTAAGTGCGTCATCGAGCGAGGCATGAAAGGGTGGGTTGCATACACTGACGTCAAAGAATTCACCTGCTTGAATGATGCCTTCAAACATGTGGTTCTTATCCGGCTGCCTGCGCAGCGTGAAACGGTCTTTGAGTGTGGGGTTTTTGGCGATAATCCTGGTGACGTTCTCAAGCGACTGAGTGTTAATGTCACTACCGACACACTGCCAGCCGTAAATTTGGCAGGCCAGTAGCGGGTAGATTCCATTGGCTCCAGTGCCTATATCGAGCAGTTTGATGCTGGGCTGTTCAAGTCCAGGGTTAAGTCCAGAGCCAAGTCCAGGCTCAGCTCCAAGCAGGTCAGCCATGTAATGGATATAGTCGGCTCTGCCTGGAATCGGCGGGCAAAGCGCGCCTTCTGGAATATCCCAGCCGACAATATTGTAGTATCGGTTTAATAACGCCGCGTTGAGCGTTTTTACCGCCAAGGGGTCTGCGAAATCGATGGAAAGGTCGCCGTAAGCGTTGGGTTTCACATGGGGGGCAAGTGCGGGGTGGCTTTTTACCAGCGCCGGGAAATCATAGCCCTGGTTATGTAGATTCCTCGGGTGCAGGCCTTTGAGAACTGTCCTGGTTTGGCTTTTGTTACTTCGATGGCGTGTGTTCACAGTCATAGGCCTGAGGCTTGAGTTCAAAAGTAGAGTGGATCTGGTTGAGTCGATGATTATAATCTTTATGTATGTGTTGGGCATACCGGGGTGTTATGCATACAGAAGGGCGTCATCGCACTCGTCCGTTTATGGCTGGCTCGTCAGGATGAAAATCGCGAGGTATTAATGACTACAGATATTAGAATTTGTTTTGTGGGTGATTCTTTCGTCAATGGCACGGGGGATGAAGAAGCGCTTGGATGGGCTGGACGATTGTGTGCTGCCGCGAATACGCGCGACATTCCCGTCACCTACTACAACCTCGGTATACGACGAAACACCAGCAGAGATATTCTGCAGCGTTTTGAAATTGAATGCCCTCTGCGGTTACCCGAGACCTGTGATAGCCGAGTCGTGCTTTCCTGCGGAGTCAACGACACTGTTATCGAAAACGGAGCTAGGCGTATTCCATACGCTGAGTCACGTGCAAATGTACGAGAGCTACTTCACAGGGCTAAACAATACAAAACAATTTTGGTTGGCCCACCCCCAGTTGGTGAAGACAAACAAAATGAGAGAATCATGGCGCTTTCACAGGCCTTTGCGGAAGAAGCGGCAGCGCAGAGCGTGCCCTACATTGATCTTTTTTCGTCCCTGGTGTCTGATGATTCATACAAGCTTGAGGTGATGAACAATGACGGTTCACATCCTGGAAGCAGCGGTTATGTGAAAATGGCGCACATAATTTCGTCGTCACCAAACTGGTGGTTTTACGCGCCCTAAAAAAATATGCAGCAGAGCTGGAAAGTGGCGTTATGCATACAGGAGGATGTCATGAAGGAAAGGGGAAAAATCAACTTGCTGCTTCGTCCTTATTTTTCAGCCGAGCATGCTGCCTGCATTAACTACATGGGAGAGTAGTGGTTTTATGAAGTTTGACCCAGTAATCAGAGATGCTGACTATTACCGTCGGCGTTTGATAATCATATACGGTTTGCTCAGTTTCACGTTCTTGGTGGCTGGTATAGTGGCATTCTATTTTGATCATGTGACGTATCCTGGACGCACCGGCATGGCTGAGTTTTCGGGTAAGAATGCCCACGGGGCAGGGGTTGCTTCCTTTTTTATTGCAGCCTATTGGACTTATCAATCCTTGAAGGAATACCGCGTTTCTTTGCTCTTGCTGCTGAGCCCTTTTGCAGCGGCAGCTTCTGTGTCGGTAATGTTACTAGCCATCAAGTATGGTTAATAATTCGTGCCGCCAGGGTTGCTTCAGCGTGAAATTGCTGAATTCATGGACATATCACGGGAGTTTGCCGATGTTCAGAGCTCCTAAAGATTGGAAACGGAACTCGCCTTGCCGGACTCTAGCTCGGAGATGGCTGCGGCTGTTGCTGCATTGGGCTGCTTCATTTTAAGCTCAAAGGGGATGCCGCCGTAATTAAT
>NZ_JRLB01000024.1 GCF_000764495.1 Nitrincola sp. A-D6 | reverse complement strand
ACACGCCCAAAACTGTTTGATGCACGCCAATCACTGGGTGTACCGGGCACCGTGACTTTTACTTTACCATCAGGAGAAATAATCTTGCCGTGTTTACCCCTCGCTTATAGATATAGCCCTGCTTGAGCATCTCCCTAACCAACGCATTGATCTGCTTATTTTTTGAATATTTTTTTCTATTCATGATTTCACCCCATGTGTATAACGATTGGCAAAAGCATGAAAATCAAAAGGAATCTGAGAGAAAGCCTGTTCCACCCCAGCCTTCAAGATAGGATCGCTAAGCAAATGCCCTTTTTCAGGACCGTTATTCTGATAGAAACGTCCCTGTGGATTAATCATCAAATACGAAGCCCACATAGCATCATTATCTTCAGCAATTAAGTTAGATACATGAGGTGCATGACGATCAACATAAGCCTGGTATTGCTCACTCGTAATTACCTGCCGCACATCATGCACGGGTAATACCCTAAGTAATTTCCATTTATCTGGTTGCACTTGAGCAATCAGTGAAGACATGTTTTCATACCAATTAAATGGATTAACCACCGTGTTAATTTTCAACTGACCTTTTGAGTTAAGTTGACGATAGGTATTGGCAATGCGGACTAGTTGATTTGCATTAAGCCAATGGCCACGACGGTCAGCACGTCCAATCGATTGTGCAATCAATTCATCAGCCGTATCAAAGCTAATGCCAAGCATATCCAGTTTTGATGAAGACTGTTGAAGCATATCGGGCGTGAGAAAATGCCCATTCGTAATAATTGAAGTACGGAAACCCAATGCTTTGGCTGTATCTAAAGCATTGATAAACTGCTTACCAAGGACCATAGGTTCGCCACCGGCAAAGTTAATACGTACGGTTTGATATGGAAACTCTTGTTTAAATGGATTTGCTGACAGAAAAAAGTCAGCCAAAGATGACAACAACTGCTCAACCTGACCTGGTTGAAGATGCAGCTCATTTCGGAACTGGTTATCGTTCCATTTTGCGTAACAGTATGTGCAGCGGTAGTTGCACACTTCTGTCATGTGAAAATTGATAACTAACTCTTGTGTAGGAATACTCATTTGATCTCTCTCCATTGATAAATGTTGCAGGAGAGAGGTTCAAACAGTGCACTGCACTAACAAGCATTATTTGAAATTTTTTTAACGTTGCTTAAAGAGATCGATCAGATCATCGAATTCCTGAGCTTCCTGATATCGAGCCTTAATCGTTTCGACCAACGAATAACAACTTTCTGGTAATGAGCCAAGGCTTTCCAATTGTTCACACAGTTTTGCTGCTTCCTCCCAATCCTCCCTAAGGTAGGCTGACAAGAGTGAATCATATGAATCTAAAGATGCAGACTGAGCAAGCAGTGCTTGCATCAAGGGGATGTTTTTACCCAGCGCCAATTGCGGCAGGGTTTCAAAAGGATTTGGTAACATGCTTTGCGTAAGATCAAAAGTCTCTACAGCTGACAGGCTTTCAACAAGCTGGTGAGTAGCAGGTTTTGTGAGCGTGATACCTAACAGGGACTGACGTTCGAGAAAAAGAGATCGGATCTCATCAGCACACCGCCTACGAACATCAATATCACTGAAAATATCCTTAACCAGCTTGGTATCAGGAAAAAACGCACTGAGCAGCAACACATTGTACAATTGTACACGCCCCTGCTCATTGGTAATAAAATGCTGTTCTCTCTGTACACCTTGCTCAGTTTCAGTGGTGATCAGCCCGTTTCGAACAAAAGACATCGCTTTATTTTTAAGTAAGCTACTGTCTTCAGCGGCCTGGATTTGAAATAGATCACGTATCAGTTGAGGTATTTTCTGATGCATTCTATCTACAGACTCCCTGCTCCAGTATACGATCCATGCGTGTTTGCCTGTTTTGACGGTTTTCAATATCGAGTGCAGCAATACGCCTGGCTGCTTCGAATAGTGAGTACTTGGACCAACCTCCACATTGATAATGCTCTATTGCACCCAAACAATAGCCTGCTCGCATCGCATCAGAAAGCGAGGTCCGCTGACTGGCTAGAAAGCGCTTTTCATCATGTGCATTATAAATTTCAGACACAGCTTTACAGGCTGTTATTAAAAATTCTGCATCCGGGTTACTAAAGTCGCCACGTGCACTAGTATTTGAAGACCCTACTGAAACAATAGTAATCAGTAAAAAAATAAAAGCTTTAACCTGCATTATGACTTCCCTCTGTCACTTCGTCATGTTCATTTTTTGAATTTACTTTTGAGCTACCTGCCTGCTCTACTTTAGCTTCAACAGCACCATACTTTCCTTTCGGAACTATAGAAAAAATCAAAACAAGCAATGTAATCACATATGCCAAATCAAAATATTCTTGATACATATCCAGAAATAACTGACCTTCATCAGGGTCACCAATGAAAACAAGTCCAGTCATAGATAAAAACACCATTGAATGAGCACCAAAATAGATAATATAACGGTATATTGCTCTTAAAACACTAGCAGAATATTTTTTTACCTTTAAAGCATACCGAACTGTCAAATAAATCCAACAAGCCAAAAAAAATAACTCCATATTACTGAGGTCATTCCAGCCTGTTTGGTTCGGAAAATATACTTCTGGAATAAATAAAACTGATACAGCTATAATAAGCACACACAACATAAAAAATATTGCTTTAAATACCATAAAGCCCCAAACCAACAAACTCATCAACAGTCATTCTTTTCTTTATAGCAATCAATTTAAACTCCTTGTAATCCACACGACTAAAACGGAAAAAGCACAGACATTATTTTTTAGGCCTTTGCTGTTTTACTTGACGACTAGCTTGAATTTTCATCAGCAACTTTTCAGCCGAGTTCTCACCGCCGATCAGGTCAGGATTGGCTGCACGCCACTCGGCAGTCAATTCTCCGCGAAAGGCTTTGGCGAGAATAGATTGAGTGAGGTTGTTGACACGGGTCAGCGCAGCAGAGACTTTTTGCTCGATGGAGTCGGCAAAGGCAAAAAACGCTTCCACACGGCGGACGATTTCGGCCTGCTCTTCAAGCGTAGGTAATGAAATACTAAAGTTGCGTAAATGGGTGAGTGATACCGTTTTTTGTGCAGTCCCTGTTGCTACTGAGTCAGCATGTTTAAAAACCTCGGGTGAAGCCAAGTAATAGTAAAGATATCTGTAATCAACACTGGTATGATCAGGCTTAATTATCGCGATGTGCCGCTGAAAGCAGAATGGAGCCGATGACTTAACTACAACCGGAATTCCGAAAGATCCTGTTACTGTATACAGAATATCATTTATTTCTGCCTTTCTAATATTCTTTAGAGACTCGTAGTAATCTTCTGGAACCCATCTACTCACGGAATCAAAGTCGACTTCACCATTACTTACGTTAGAAATAACTAAAAATGGGATACCAGCATCGGCCTTTGGGGGAGCTTGATGGTCACCATCCGATACGCTCCGACATACATTAGCTAAAATTGATTTGGTCCAGCTTGCTTCGATATTTCCCCGCCATTCTTCCGTCAACTTCCCACTCACAGCAGCGGCGAGGACGGATTGACGAAATGTTTTTAGAACTTCAGGGATGCGTTCAAGGCGCGACTTGGTGGTTTTCACCTGGGTAAGTAGGGTGTCGAGTTTATCAGCGATGATTTTTTGTTCGGCTAATGGAGGAAGATCAAGACTTTGCTCATATGCATCATCCTGTTTAACCCAGGTATCGCAGTTGATCTATTTAGCTGAGTTAGAGGAAGATTTTTAAAAAAATAAAACCAATACTTTATTGGTTGATAATAAAATTTATCCACATAATAAGTTGTATCTATCGGATAAAATGGAACATCAGAAATTTGAACTTCTCCAAATGAACCTTTGCGTCCAACGATTATACCACCATGGTCAATTAATGGGGTAGAGTGGCTACCAACAATACCATTCGAACCATACACCGGGTACTCACCACCATCTCTACTTTTGGCAGGCAATGACTTACCATACTTGAGTTCAATGATTGAGCCTAAGTTTGTTCTATACCATCCATCTGGCAAAACATCCTCGTTCACCCCTCACCCCCAACTCTTTTGCAAATTCCGTAAGCACCTATAAACCCCTTAGTGATTTGAGTGACAAAATTCGACTGCTCAGATGCTATATAAATGCGTAAACCCATCACGCATTTCCTCCCAAAGACGCTAACAATCCATCTAGCTCACTAAGCGCCGCTTCCAGTTCCACTTTGGCTTCCCTGGCCAGCACATCAGGCTCAGGCAGGTTGGCGGCATCGACGCTGTCTTTGTCTTTCAGCCATGAAATATCCAGTGAGTCACCTTTGGTATCACGAATCCAATCGCGGCTAAAGCAGCGCCAGCGGCTGTGTGCCAGGCGTTCGTCTATGCCTTGGTTTTCTTCCGCTTCGGCTACTTCTACCTTTTCGGCATTGAAGCTGTATTCACCTTCAGAGCGCTGACTCAAGCCATTCGCATCATCACCATAAACAGATTCAAACGGTTTTAAGTGTTGATCACCAAAGGGAGTGCGTTTACCAAAATTGGGCATATTGGTACGCAGGTCGTAGACCCAGACATTTTCAGTACAGTTTTCTTGCTGGTGTTTGTCGTTGGCACTGCCTTTGGTGAAAAACAGCACGTTAGTTTTCACGCCCTGGGCATAGAAAATACCCGTGGGCAGGCGCAGGATGGTGTGCAGGTTACACTTGTCCAACAGGTCGCGACGCACATCGGTGCCAACACCGGCTTCAAACAGCACATTATCCGGCAAGACCACGGCGGCACGACCACCAGGTTTCAGGTTACGGTAAATGTGCTGTAAAAATGCCAGCTGTTTGTTGCTGGTTTTATAGGTAAGGTCATCCCGGGTGTTGCTGGCCTCGCCGCCCTTACTGGTGCCAAACGGCGGGTTGGCGAGGATGATATCGGCCGATTTTAGCGATTTACCCGCATCACCCAGCGCATTGCCCAGATGCACTACACCTTCGTCGTCACCTTCCATGCCATGCAGCAAGCAGTTCATCAGTGCCAAGCGGCGGGTATTGGGTACCAGTTCTATGCCGATGAAAGCTTTACTCTTCTGAAAGGCTGCCCGCAGCGCAGACAGATCAAGATAGTCGTCGGTCTGCTCACGCATATACTGATCGGCTGCGACCAGGAATCCGGCCGTGCCAGCAGCAGGTCCTGTATCACTTCACCGGGTTGTGGCTTGATACAACGCACCATGGAGTTTATCAACGCTCTGGGAGTGAAGTACTGGCCTGCTCCGGATTTGGTTTCGCTGGCATTCTTTTCCAGCAAGCCCTCATACAGATCACCCAAACCATCCTTAGCGGCACTGAACCAGTCAATCTGATCCAGGGTTTTGATCATCTGCTCTAAATGGCGCGGTTCACGCAGTCGGGTTTGTGCATCAGCATAGATGGCGCTGATCAGTGGGTCGTCATGCACCACCTCACCCTCGGCATCTTTGTCTGTCGACAGGCTTAACAAGATGCGTTTGTAGTCATTCAGCAGATTGATACCGGATTTATTGTTAATGTCCGTCCAGCGACAACCTTGCGGTAGCGGATGTCTTTTTAGCGTTCCGGCTTCAGTGTTCTCATGCACCATTTTGATAAACAGCAGCAGCACCAACTCGGTCACGTAATCACTGTAGTTGATGCCATCATCACGCAATACGTCACAGAGGTTCCAGAGTTTTTGTACGATGTCATTGTGGGTCATGCTTGTCTCAGTATTTGATATCAGTATTAGCTGTGCGCCATCAGTAGCGTGCAGAGTGGCTGGTTTATGTAGTAGTTACCCCGACCCACTTTCTGTTTTTCCAGAAAGCCATTCTCCACCAGTTGTTCAAGGTATTTGGTGGCCGTAATACGCGTGACGCCCAGGTCTTGCACCAAAAAGTCGATTTTTGTGTAAGGGTGATAAAACAGGTTGTTCAACAAGTCCTGACGATAAATTTTAGGCAGCTGTGTACGCATACGCTGTTTAACATCATCCATCAGTACTTTAATCTGCGTAATCAATGAAATAGTATTCTGTGCGGTATCGATAATGCCATCTAGCATATACAGCAGCCAGGGCTCCCAGTGATCACTTTGGCGAACATTTTGCAGTTGAGCATAATAATCCGCCCTATGATGAATGATATAGCGGCTTAAATAGAGGATTGGCAGATTCAATAGATCCTTGATAACCAAATACAATATATTCAGAATACGCCCTGTTCGGCCATTGCCATCGTAAAAAGGGTGTATGCTTTCAAATTGATGATGGATGAGTGCCATTTTGACCAATGGATCAGCATCACACAGGCTATCATCATTGATATAATTTACTAGATTATCCATCAACACAGCGATGTCATCGGCATGTTGTGGCGGGGTATACACAACTTCACCTGTGTGGGTATTTTTGAGTTCAGTACCCGGTAAGCAGCGTAGGCCTGCATGATTATGTTCTAAATGCTGCTGTACGGTGAGAATATCACTCAATCGAATGAGCTTAGTGCGCCGAACGGTAGCGAATGCTTGTTTCAGCGCAATCGCATAATCCTGCACTTCCTTAGTGGCTGGCTGGATGAGGGTATCTTCAAATAAATCGGCCTTATAAAGTGCATCATGGGTAGTGACAATATTTTCAACTGCGGAGCTGTCTTTTGCTTCCTGTAATGACAGTGTATTGATAAGTATGGCTTCATTGGGAATGCTAGCCGCCAAGCCTTTAAGCTCAGCCAGGTAGCGGTGTGCCTCAGCGGTTCTTTTCAGCACAGCCCGCGTTTCCCATTGTTCAATATTGGGCAGTGGCAACATCGGCAAGGTATGTGACATATAGATTTCTTCCTTTTCTCTATAAATGCACGCTTATATGTATAAAAAACTCAAAAAATTATACATGTTAACTACAACATGTATAGATTTTTTTGTTTTTATCGACAGGTTACGCGCTCATGGGTGGCCAAATCGCCTCACAGAGTTCATCCAGAACGCTGTCGAGCTGATTGGCTAACACACGATCCAGTTGTTTTGCACCGCCCTGCTCGGAAAAACGACTGTTGACGAATTCACGGTCAATAATCACTTCATGCACCAGTTGTTTTGCCAGTCGTTCCAACCATTTGCGCTGCGCTGGTAGCCAGTTTTGACTCTGGTAAATACGTTGCATGGCTTGATCAACCCGTTGTTCAAACGGAATCAACGGCTCGCCCAGTGCAGCACGACGAATATGGCCGATGATGCTGGCGGCGATATCCTGGTTGGTTTGGTTGCGCACCGCGCTTTGCAGTTTAACTTCGGAGTAACCCGCTGCATCCAGCAGCAGCTTGATCTCTTTAAGTTGCTCACGGGTAAGGTCGCGCGGTTTATTCACGACAACGCCCAGAGCTGCACTTTGGTTTAGCTGTTGCCGTATAAACTCATTGAAACTATCGAGGTAATCTTGCGGTTTCTGATGTAAACCATAGCTCTGGGTACGTTCACGGATTTCATCGTCATGTTCGGAAATGATTGGCTGGTATTCACTGCCAAGCAGGTTATTCACCTCGCAAGTTGGTTAACTAGCCCTGCATGACGCGTGATAAATGCCGCAGCTTGCTGCGGCCCTAATTGGTGCAAATGGGTGTGCAGACTTTTGGGCTCAATACCCCAGAGTTCCTGTAATTCATCCAGCTTTTGTTTAATGGCCGGTTTATCTTGGGCTTTCTTCTCTGCCTTACGCAATACCCGCATCACTTTCTGACTAAGCTGGCTTAGCACTACATCTGCGTGACTTTGCTCAGGTGTATCACCCGGCGCATTGAGCGCACGTTCGAGCTGGGATGGGTCTGTCAGCTCCTCCACTAACTGTTCCAAGGTGATATTGGGATCTTTCACCAGTGGTTTCATGGTGTTGACATCACTCAAAGCGGCGTAGATATCCACGGGGTCGTAAATACGGAACACCGTTTTACCTATATCATCACAACGGCGAGTGGCACGCCCAATCATCTGTTCGAACAAAATGCGTGATTTAACCCGGCGTAGAAATACCAGATGACAGATTTTCGGCACATCGATCCCCGTAGTGAGCAAGTCAACGGTGATGGCAATATTGGGGTAAGGCTCATTTTTATACTGGCGAATCAGTTGTTCAACCTTGTCACTCTGTCCGGTGATTTTTGCGACAGCCGCTTGATTGTATTCGCCGTTATATAGATCTTTAAATGCTTCATCCAGTAGCCGCTTAACCATATCGGCATGCAGGTCAGTGGCACAGAAAATCAGCGCCTTTTCATCCCCAAAGGGATCCAGCTCCTGCACCAGTTGCTGACAGATAACACGATTAAAGTTTTCATTAATGACGCGACGGTTGAAGGCATCCACTTCAAAATTCAGCTCATCATCCAACTCAGCTGTTTCCACCTCACCAGTCTGGGTATTAATAGCACTGACGGTTTCACCCTTGGTGAAGTGAATACCCTGTTGTGATAGTAGCGTGACATAGCGAATCGGTGGTTCATGATCTATCAGCCAATCGTCCGCTACGGCTTCACGGTAGGAATAGGTATAAACCGGTTTACCGAAAATCTCACTGGTGTGTTTGGCGGGAGTTGCGGTTAAACCGATTTTAACCGCATCAAAGTAGTCCAGCACACGGCGATAACTGGAGAGGTATTGGCTGGTGTCACGCGTAGCCAACTCGCCTTCGGTCATTTCCTGATCAAGAGTGTAACCCCGGTGGGCTTCATCGATAATAATACAGTCGAACTGATCTACCGGTGGCGGGCTGTCGCTCATAAAAATGCGCTTAACCATTGCTTGTACGGTAGCCACCTGCACACGAGTTTCCGCTTCGGCTGCCATGTCACCCAGCTCGGCGACATTGTAGATTTTCGACAGGGTGTGATTTTGTTCCAACGGTGCTTCGTTGAAGGCATCAATCGCTTGCTGACCCAAGGCAGTTCGATCCACCAGGAATAGAATACGTTTGAAGCGTTCAGCTTTTAAAAAACGGTACATCAAGCCAATAATAGTGCGCGTTTTACCCGTGCCTGTTGCCATGGCCAGCAGGGCTGAGCGCACTTCTTTAGCCAAAGTACTCTCAACGGCATGAATCGCCTTTTGCTGATAGTCACGTAGCTTTAAATAACCAAACGGCTCTTGTTGGAGTTGTTGCTGAGCCATGTTTTTACTACGTTTCAGCAGGTCCAGCAAACCTTCAGGTGTGTGGAAGTTTTGTAACGCACGGCGAGTATTGGATACACTGCGAACATCACGAAACCAGGTACCGGACTGCTCAGCCAACTGAGCGACGTAGGGGCGACCATTGCAGGAGTAGACGAAGGGTACTTTGTAGTGACCCTCTTCTTCATCTGGCCAGGCAACTGTCATACCAGCCAGTTCCCATGCACCCTGCAAGGGTTGTGCGACACTGAAACCTTTACTATAGCGCTCTGCCTGGGGAATTTTACCGGCAACATTGGTGTTTTCTTTTTTCGCTTCAACCACCGCGATAGGTGTCAGACCAACAAACAACACATAATCTGCGCGTCCTTTCTCACCCTGAAGTTGAGTTGGCCATTCTGCAATGGCGATGTTTTTACCCTTCTCTGGACGAACCCCTTTTGGGTAAGTCAGAACATCCGTATCTGCCTGCCAACCTGCTTCATTCAGCTGTTGATCAATCAGGATACGGGTCAGGGCTTCATCAAGGACAATATGCTGAGTGGCCGCTTGTGCTTTGCGGTTAAGCTGCTGGCGTTGCCTGGTCTGTGTTTTTTCATCCTGATCAGCCAACTGCGCTTGCAAGGCTTTTATTTTCTGCTCGTATTCATTTTGCTGCTGAGCCAAGGCCTGCTCATGTTGACTCGCTTGTGCAGCCAGAGCTCGTGACTCTTCATCCATGGCCAGCGCTAAGGCTTCATATTCTGACTTTTCTTTGGCGATTAAGTCATTCAGTTGCTGGCTGGAATCCAACTCCACACTAGCATGTTGCAAATCATGCTTCAGTTGCGTGATTTCAGCTTGCAGCGCTCGTAACTGCTCACTCGGATCAGGGAGTGGCACAAACGCATCCGGTTGAAACTCTGTACCTGCTTTACCAAAAGTCTGATGAAACCAGATCGACAATTGCCGGGCCACTTTCAAGCCTTGAATCGCCTCTTTATGCTGGGTTCTGAACCGATGGGTAGCCTTATTGCCTTCGATGCGCAGGGTATGAAACAGCTCTCGCACTACAGGTTCGAGCTTGTATTCACGACTGATTTTATACAGCAGGTCGGCTTGAGTACTCTGCTCGTCAAATGGAATATTGGCTAGCACAGCCATATGCTGAGCCAAGGCTTCACCTAATTGGCGCAACTTGATCAGCGTTGTGTTTGGGTCGCTGACAAATGCGCGTTCAGCCGCAACAGCCAGTTCCGCAAACAAAGGATCGTGCTCAGACAGAAATCCAAAGTTGCTTGCAGAATCAGGTGAAACCATAGGCTCGAATCTCCTTTTCATGGCAGGTTCATTAGACAATCAACAAGTTAACCTAATATGCCTGAGAATTCACTATCTAGCCCCACTATAGGATAAAATTCACTCTTACCAATAGGCTTCTCTTAGGGCTATCTTAAAAGAAAAGCCCCGGATCTATGTTAAAACGCTGGGACAGTGCAGCAATGTGTTTTTTGTTCAGGCTGCGTTCGCCAGACAGTACTCGGGATACCATGGACTTAGAGCCAATCTCGGGGAGGTCGGCGGTGCCAAGCTGGTGTTGTGTCATGAGCAAGCGCAGCATGGACAGGTCGGCAGGTTTCTCCAAAGCGCGTTGTTTAAAGGTGGCCAGCTCTTCATCACAGTTTTCGTAGATTTCGATGGCGTGGCTGAGCAGTTCGATGATGGCATTGAGTGGGTCATTGGGGGAGTCATCAGCTTCTTCCAACAGGCTTTCAATCAACGCCAGAGCCTCCTCATAGTGTGCATCATCCTTAATGGAGGCATAGGGAGCCGCTGCTTCGGCGAAGCTGTAACAGGCCTCTTTAAACGCTACAGCAGTCATAAAAGTTCTCCTTTGGCATATCGTTTACAAATTTTATCGTACTCTGCATGGGTAACTATATGTTTCACATATATGCGGTTATTAACGAATTGAATAAAGGCAATAATACGGAGATGATTGCCTCCCACATCAAGCACCCACCATTTATCCTTATATTTGAAATTATCTAATGACTGGAACACCTGCCGCATCGCCTCCGGCGTACCAAACTCACTTTTACGAAGCACCCGATAGAGATCTTCAAGGGCTTGTTTTTGGTTGGGATGGGCTTTGGCCGCATCGTTAAACGGGCGCTTTGAAATAATATGCATGGTCACTCCTGTTGACTTATTGACAATAATAGAAGCCTGTTGCCAATAAGTCAACATAGTACCTTAAGCTACATAATTGGGCCTACTACTTCAAACACAACCAGGCGCTTTGTCGAAGCTTCACCCTATCAACTCCAACCGCCGCGTAGGCCAGTGCAAGGAAGCTGTACGAATCAGCATTTTTTCAGCCAGTGCCGGTTGCGCTTCACGGATCACATTGGCAGCAAAATCTGCCATGAAACGGGCTTTCAATTCAGCACGCGCCTGATCCGGACCGACTTCATCATAGGGCGCCGAGGACAGCAGCAAGAAACCATCATCGGGTATCCGGCCTTGCGCCATATTAGCACGGATAATACCGGCAGCTTTGATGATAGGGTCGGACAGATCCGGGCTGTAAGGGCCGATGATCAGCGCCACATTAGGCACATGCAGGAAATCAAAGCCGCGTCCGACACAGATCATCCACTCGCGGTGTTCAATATCCAGATCGCGCTGCAGCTGACGCATTTCATCGATATGGCGCAAGTTCCCTTCGACCAGCGGGAGCAGGTCATGGCGTATCTGAGCGGGCATATCGGTAAAGAAACCTTCCAGCTTCACTGGCAAGCTATCCAGGTCATCCGGTTTTAGTGTGGAGAGATCAAGCGACTCACCTTCACTGCTGTGCAAAATCAGGGCATCTTCGTCAGTTTCAAAACCACACACCAGGGGGTACACCGTTTTGTGTCCATGCCCGAAAATCGCCTCAACCTGCTCACGAATTTGGTGTGCATGTGCCATGGCGGCATCTTTGTCACAGTTGAAACCGGCACAGCCGCGCGAGCGGTCACCTTTGGAAAAGTGATAGGTAATAATGATGAGTACCCGATGCCCCTGCTGGATGGCTTCCATCACCTGACTCTCCAGCAGGTCACCCATATAAGGCCAGCCCAGGTCAAAAATGCCGCCCAGATTACGGAAGGGGCTTACAATACCTAAGGGTGTTTTGGTGGCATAGGGCAAATGGATGCGCCCGTCCATGCACTTCAAGGCAATTATACGGGTAGGATGTTCAGCCAGATAACGCTGCCGTGCCAGTGAGTTTTCAGGGTCGCAATAAAGTGCTGAGTGAGTACGGCTAAGTTCCATCAGCCACTCAATACGCTGGTCAATAGGTGCGGAATGTATCGCAGTCGGCATGGTTCTTATTCTCCGTTGCTGTGAGCCATCAGGCCTGAATGCCTGGCTTTATGCTAACGTAACGCAGAGCTTTTCGATATATCTGACTCTATTTGTAGATTAGCAACCTCGCTAACAGCACGCACTTGGCAGGTGCTATGCTGGGTGGTGGTATCGCTTTGGTGTGACCCGCTTTCGTCATCCATGACACGCTCGACTGTCGCCATCCATGGCGCCAGACGGTCACCCCAAAGCGATACCACCACCCCGCTGAACCTCTGTGCCAGTCCAACTATTGGATGGAACGGGTTAGGCAACATGGCCAAGGCATAGAGCACAGAATGAAGATCCAAACTCTCGTATGGCGGGAATTTTGCGCTAATACCGATTTGAAACCAACTTTACGCTAGCACCAAAATTGAAGAGGGCTGATGGGATCGGATCTGACTGACCCTGTGCGCCAGGGATGGCGCACCGGAGCCCCAGGGATGGGTTTACGGCGTGTCAGACAGATCCGGCCCATTAGCCCTAAACCATCCCATCGATATGAGTGAAGAGATGTGAAATTAATTATGACATCAGTGGCGTCTGGGTTGCCGTTCCTGCTGCAGTATCTGCTCGGCATCCAGGGATGCAATCGGGATCTCAAGATTGACGGGGATTTCACCCTGAAGCTGCAAGGTCAGATAGCGCAACGCACAGACCCGCAAAAACGAAGTGAAATTGCCCAGATCATGCCCGGCATCAATCGATTCATGATAAAGCCGGGTGATGAGTTGAGGGGTTTGCATACCATCACGCTGGGCGATCTCTTCCAGCAGCTTCCAGAAATAGTTTTCCATCCGCACACTGGTGACCATGCCATCAATACGCAATGAATGCGTGCAGCTTTTCCATAAAGCCGGATCGGCATTGATGAATAATCGGCACATACCCCTCTCCTCTTCAGTACGACATTATTGCAACAGCTTCTGGAACTGCGCCAGCCAGTCCGGATGCGCAGGCCAGGCCGGTGCTGTCACCAGCTTGCCATCAGTCACGGCTGAATCCACCGGAATGTCAGCATATTCACCACCACTGGCTTCCACTTCAGGACTGCAGGCTGGATAGGCAGAACAGCGTCTGCCTTTTAACACTTTAGCAGCTGCCAGCAATTGTGCACCATGACAGATAGCCGCCACTGGCTTGTCAGCTTCAAAAAAGTGCTGAACCATGCTGATTACTTCTGGGTTCAGGCGCAGATATTCCGGAGCACGACCACCCGGGATGACCAGGGCATCGTAATCACTAGCCTGAATCTCGCTGAAGCTGGCATTCAGGGTAAAGCGGTGACCGGGTTTTTCACTATAGGTCTGATCGCCTTCAAAATCGTGAATCGCCGTAGCGATACTGTCACCGGCTTTTTTGTCAGGGCAGACCGCATCAACCTGATGACCAAACGCCTGCAGCGTTTGAAAGGGCACCATGGTTTCATAATCTTCGGTGTAATCACCGGTAATCATCAATATTTTCTTGCTCATCTGGGGTCTCCTTTAATTGTTATAACCCAGTATCAAATTTCTCACAGTTAGATGCGTTCAGGGTATTACCGGAATACTACCTGCACATTTTTAAACCACCTTCTGGGTTGAACCTGGATAGGTTTTTCGGTAGTCTTTTGTTAATTGAACGTTCAATCAAGGAAAAATATGCCTATCGTCGGCGTCAAAGACACCCGCAAACAGCAACTGATTCAGGCCACGCTGGAGTCCATTGCTGAACTGGGATTACAGAACACGACTATTATTACCATCAGTCGCCGGGCGGGTATGTCATCGGGGATTATCAGTCACTATTTTGGTGGCAAGCAGGGCTTGATTGAAGCGGCACTGCGCTACCTGCTGGAGCAGTTGGGACAGGATTTCCGTGCACGGATAAAAAGCTCGGACAGCTCACCAGAACAGCGTCTGACCAGTATTATTGAAGCTAACTTCACCGATTTTCAACGCTCTGACCTGGCGGCCAGAACCTGGTTAAGCTTTTGGGCGCGTTCCATGCACGAGCCAGGCTCAAGCGCCTGCAGCAGATCAACAATGCACGTCTTTACAGTAATTTACGCTATGCGTTTGCCCTGCGACTACCGAAACAAGCTGCGACAGAAGCCGCACGACAGACCGCCGCCATGATCGATGGCTTCTGGCTGCGCAGTGCCTTAAGCCTGGACCCGCAGGAAAGCTTTGCTGCAGGCGAAAGGCTGTGCAAGCAGTTTGCCCTGGGCTGCCTCCAGCCAGGTACATCACCCTCTTTAAACGCTACAGATTAAGGTACCTATTTATGTCTCTGCCTCGTTATCAAAACTTTGTGAATGGTGGCTACCAGGCCAATCGCAGCGGTGAAACCTTCAGCGTTATCAATCCAGGCACCGGCCAGGTGATTTACGAAATGGAAGTGGCCGATGACAGTATCCAGCAGGCCGCTATCGACAGTGCTCGTGAAGGCTTTGTTCAGTGGTCTGCCCTGAGTGGTGTAGCTCGCAGCCGTATTCTGATGCGTGCCGTAGCGCTGCTGCGGGAGCGTAATGATGAACTGGCCGGAGTCGAAGTGCGTGACACAGGTAAACCCTGGCAGGAAGCGGTAGCGGTAGATGTGGTCACTGGCGCTGACTCAATTGAGTTTTTTGCAGGGCTCGCTGCATCGATTGAAGGCAATCAGCAGGATCTTGGCGGGGATTTTTATTACACCCGTCGGGAACCGCTGGGAATTTGTGCCGGAATCGGCGCCTGGAACTACCCGTTACAGATAGCCTGCTGGAAAGCAGCTCCGGCGCTGGCCTGTGGTAACAGCATGATTTTCAAACCCTCTGAAGAAACCCCGCTGGGCGCATTAAAACTGGCAGAAATCTTTGTTGAAGCCGGTGTACCTGCTGGAGTTTTCAATGTGGTGCAAGGTGATGGCAAGGTCGGCGCCTGGCTGACACACCATCCGGATATCGCCAAGGTTTCCTTCACCGGCGAAGTTGGCACCGGCAGAAAGTGATGGCAGCTTCCGCCTCTTCTCTTAAGCAGGTCACCATGGAACTGGGTGGCAAATCACCGCTAATTATTTTTGATGATGCCGATATCGACAATGCTGTCTCAGCCGCGATGCTGGGCAATTTTTACACCCAGGGTGAAATTTGTACCAACGGCACGCGTGTGTTCGTGCATGAAGCGATTCAGAAGGTCTTTTTACAACGCCTATTGGAACGTACACGTAACAATATTCGTCTGGGTGATCCGGCCGATCCGGAAACTAACTTTGGTGCGCTGATTTCAGCCCAGCACCAGCAAAAAGTGCTTAGCTATATCGAAATCGGTCTGGCAGAAGGTGCCACTTTATTGCATGGCGGTCAGGCGGTACAACCGGCGACAGCTCCCGGCGGCTTCTTTGTCGAGCCGACTATTTTCAGTGATTGCACCGATGAGATGACCCTTTGCCGCGAAGAGATATTTGGTCCGGTCATGTCAGTACTGAGTTTCACCGATGAAGACGAGGTGATACGCCGCGCCAACACCACCGAAACCGGCCTGGCTGCTGGCGTATTCACTAACGATCTGCGGCGCGCCCACCGTGTTATTCATCAACTGCAGGCCGGCATCTGCTGGATCAACAGCTACGGTGCCTCCCCGGCAGAGATGCCGGTGGGTGGCTACAAGCTATCCGGTATCGGTCGTGAAAATGGCCGCGTAACCCTGGACCACTATACCCAGATCAAATCTGTGTATGTGGGTATGACTGATTTGGAGAGCCCATTTTGAGCATTCAGGAACACACCTTTGACTATATTATTGTCGGTGCCGGTTCAGCGGGTTGTGTGCTGGCCAACCGCCTGACTGAAGATGGTAAACACAGCGTACTGCTGCTGGAAACTGGCGGCAGTGACAAGAGTATTTTTATTCAAATGCCGACGGCGCTGTCCATTCCGATGAACACGAAAAAATACGCCTGGCAGTTTGAGACCGAACCCGAACCCTATCTGGATAACCGGCGTATGCATTGTCCGCGTGGCAAGGTATTGGGCGGGTCGTCCTCCATCAACGGTATGGTCTATGCGCGTGGTCATGCGCGGGATTTTGATGAATGGCAGCAAAGCGGCGCAGAAGGCTGGGATTATCAGCACTGCCTGCCCTACTTCCGCAAGGCGGAAACCTGGGCCTTTGGTGGTGATACTTACCGTGGTGATAGTGGTCCACTGGGCGTAAATAACGGCAACCAGATGCAGAACCCGCTCTATCAGGCGTTTATTAATGCCGGTGTCGAAGCGGGTTATTTCAACACCAGCGATTATAACGGTGCACAGCAAGAAGGCTTCGGGCCGATGCACATGACCATCAAAGGGGGCCGTCGCTGCTCCACCGCGAATGCCTATTTGCGTCCAGCCATGAGCCGCTCCAACCTGATGTTGGTCACCCATGCGCTGGTACATAAAGTTCAGCTTGAAGACAAAAAAGCCGTCGGGGTGATTTACGAACAGGGCGGTCGTACCCACACGGCTCGGGTCAACCGGGAAGTGATTTTATCGGCCGGTTCCATCGGCTCACCCCACCTGCTGCAGCTCTCCGGTATTGGTGATCCTGAGCTGCTGGCAAAAGCTGGTATCGCTTTGGAACATGCGCTGCCAGGTGTGGGTAAAAACCTGCAGGACCACCTGGAATTCTACTTTCAGTTCCGCTGCCTGCAACCCGTTTCACTGAACCGCAAACTGGGTTGGTGGAGCCGCTTAAAAATTGGTACCCGCTGGATTCTTAAAAAAGATGGGCTGGGTGCAACCAACCATTTTGAATCCTGTGGTTTTATTCGCTCTAAAGCCGGTGTTGAATGGCCAGATCTACAATACCACTTTCTGCCTGCAGCGATGCGTTATGACGGCAAGGAGGCGTTTGATGGCGATGGTTTTCAGCTGCATATCGGCCATAACAAACCCCAAAGTCGCGGCTCAGTCGACATAGTCTCTGCTGATCCACATCAGCCGCCACGCATACAGTTCAATTACCTGCAAGAGGAAGCTGACCGGGAAGGTTTTCGTGCCTGTGTCCGGCTGACACGTGAAATCATCAACCAGTCCGCCATGGACCTTTCCGGGGGGGTGAAATTCAGCCAGGACTGGACGTACAAAGCGATGAGCAGATCGATGCCTTTGTCCGTCGTGCCGTCGAAAGTGCTTACCACCCCTCCTGCTCCTGCAAAATGGGTGTTGATGCGATGGCCGTTGTTGATCCGCAAACCCGTGTCCATGGTCTGCAAGGACTAAGGGTTGTTGATTCCTCCATTTTTCCAACTATACCCAACGGTAATCTGAACGCACCCACTATTATGCTGGCGGAACGTGCCGCTGACCTGATTCGGGGCAAGGAGCCCCTTGCACCATCGAATGCTGATGTATCGATGGATGCTCTCTGGCAGGAGCGCCAGCGACCCGAAGAGGCAAAACGCAAAGTTACCTAAGCTTTGCGTTTTACCTCAACCCAACGTGCAAACCATCAGGCTGTAAGCAAGATTACAGCCTGAGCCGTTCACACGCGGTGGTTTGTGTCCAATTCGAATGAACGCCCGTTTCAATAGAAGAGGTACACCTATGCTATTTCGAAAAATAATTGACTGCTACTACCGGAGGCGCGCATGACACTCTGGTTATCCATCGGACTTCTGTTCACCTTCGCTGCGATTATCGCGGTATTGACTAAATGGTGGAATCTGCGCTGTATTGGCGTCACCCCGGTTCGCACCTTTACTTTCATTGCCATACTGTTTACGTCCGGGCTGGATGTTGGCTTGATCATGTTCCCATTGACCGAATTCGCTGGCTATGCCGACCTGTCAGCCAGCCCTGAGTACAGTTTTGCCAATCCACTGGCGATAGAATTTGGCTTCTGGGCATTTTTAATCTGGGGGTTTTACTTCCTCACCTGTTTTTACTTCTGTGTGGTCGAACCTCGGGTGCGTTTTTTTGATATTCCGCTGGTCAAAGTGGTCAACAATGCCGTGATTATCGGCACCTGTGCATTTACAGCCTTCCTGCTACTGGTCAACCTGCCCTGGTATCTGCCCGAAATAGGTGATGGTGAAAGCGTGATACCCACCTTCTACCTGATCGTGTTATTGGCGATTGCAGCCGCTGTATACTCCAGCAGCAAACTCAAGTATGTACGAATTCTCAGCCTCGGCTCCTCCTGGCTGTTCATCGCCTGATTGCCATGATGTGGGGCGGCGCCTTCCTCACAGACAACGGCAGCCCGAGTGATTTTATTGCCACCGCTGGCCTGATCACGGAATACTTTACCAATCTGCATCAATTCATGTTACCGCTGAATGACTACCACGAGTTTTACCTCTTCTGGTGGTTCTCCTGGAGCATCATGATTGGTCAGTTCACCGCACGCTTTGTCAGTGGTTTGCGCACCTGGCAGTTAATGCTGGCGATGCTGGTATTCCCGTCCGTTGCTATAGGTACCTGGTTCACCGTGCTCTATCATTACCATTCAGAAGGCCTGCATATCAGCAGTTTCATCAATGTGGCGATGATCTCTGTCGGTATCTTGATGGTGGTTAACTCACTGGATTCATTGATCCGTCTCTACACTGAGAACCTCAACCTGACCGCCCGTCATATCGGCAAATCGCGCTACTTTCTGGGCAACTTTGCCGCCATGTGTGCGCTGACCATTCTTTTCCAGTTGGATTTCCTGAAAATCCAGTGGGTGGGCGCTTTGGTTATCGCCATTTACTTTGGCTGTTTAGGCTACATACTGCTGTACAAGCGCAAAGAGGTCATGGCAATCGAGGCCTCACCCGAGGAAAACATCCTCGACTTCAACCGCATAGAGCTAGCCAACTAACCTCCTGTAGGCGCTCGCTCTGCGGGCGCTTCAACCCACCGGTTTCTGCCGCTTCCCGGCAATAAACGAACCACTCACAATAGCGATACTGGCATAAAACAGCGTCCAGCTGGCATTCGCCTCTCCCGCCAGCACCAATAGCACCACCGAGATCAGTGGCGCACTGTAAGCCAGGGTGCCCAGCAACTGCAGATTGCCGTGCTTGACGCCATAGTCCCAGGTAAAAAAAAGCGATACCTACCGGCCCTAACCCTAATCCGATCACCCCCACCCACTCGGCCCAACTCTGTGGCCAGACGGTTTCTTCCAACACCAGGTGACACACCAGCGCCAGTACCGCTGTAACAGCACAAAACCAGCCAACCGCATCTGTTGGTACCGATTTGACCAGACGGCTCAACACCGAATAACTGGACCAGATCAAGGCACAAAGCAATGCCAGCAAATACCCAGGTAAGTATTGCGGTTGAAAGCCATTGTGATTCTGACCAATCAATATCCAGCAGCCCAGAAGCGCCAGGCACGCACCAAGCAAATGTACGCCACGTAAACGTTCACCGGGTAACAACGCACTGAAAATCACAATCAATAGCGGCCAAAGATACGCCAGCAAACTCACCTCAACAGCCGGTGCCAGGGTCATCGCCTTGAAATAAACAAAATGATAGCCAAAAAGCCCAGCGACACCGATCACCCAGGCCGCCAGCGGTTGTCGCAGATAGCGCAATCCTGATCGCTTTTGTCCATGCCAGCGGATCAGCATCAGCAGAAAAGCGATGGCAAAGGTCATCGTCATCATCTGGAACTCCGGGATAGCCCCGCCGGTCATGCGTGTCAATAACGCCAGCGTCCCCCAGAGAAAAACCGATACAGAACCAATCAGTGTGGCCTTGTGCAGTTGGGTCATTATCAGACTCTATCAGCTTGGAAAAACACCAGTGTATACCATGCCTGCAGGCTGTCTTTGCCGGATCAGCTGTGTTGTTTGTTCCGCTGGCGGAAATAGCGTGGTGATTGACCAAAGTGACGGCGAAAACGGTCGCTGAAAGCCGCAAGATTGGTATAGCCGACCTGTTCAGCCACTAGCTGCACCTGAAGATCAGTAGATTCCAGTAGTTGTCTGGCTTTCTGCATACGCAGCTCCAGCAAATATTGCTGTGGTGATCGCCCTAAGTGCTGTTGAAACAGACTGGAAAGCTGCCTGACACTCAAATAAGAAATGCCAGCCAACTGATTCAGAGAAATCGGGCGATGCAGTTGCTGTTCCAGATAGGTTCTGGCAACTTCAATACGCCGGTCCTGCCGAACGGGCAGAGCGAAACGTTGCTGTAGCAGTTGCAACAACAAGCGCAGCATCTGGTGCTCGGTTTCTGTCGAGCCAGGTACCTGGTGACACTGCATCTGTAGGTGCAAAAAATTAATATACTGACGTAATACCTGATCCAACTGCACAAAAGCCGGAAGCCGCTCCAACATGGGAGCCATTGTTTCAGGCACATCGGCGACTAAAAAGCAGTTGGCTACTGGCGCATAAAAACCATGATCAGCACCCGCCGGAATAATTGCGGCCTGCTGGGCAGTGACTGCACCCTCAGCATAATTGACACTCAGGCACAGCTCACCATCAACCGGCAATACCAATTGATGATGATCGTGATGGTGGCTCGCCACCTCATCTGAATAGGAGCGCAACTCCAGTTTGAGCGCAGCTGAGTTCACCCAACATCATCCTGTGACTGATTGATAGAAGTATCAGTATACAACAGCTAAACCAAGCAAGAGAATTGTTCAACACGCTCAGTCTGCTGACTAAATTCCCATACCGAAATTTACCTTCTCAACTGGAAACGTTAGTCAAAATCGGGTAGGGTCTAAAGAAAACAACATAAATACAGGAGCCCCAATTCAAGTCTGACTGCCCTTAATCCAGGCTGTTCAGAAGGAGAGAGCTGAACTGATGATCCCGATTTTACTGCCGATTGGCGCACTGTTAACGGGTATTGCCCTGCTACTGCTGGGCATGGGATTGTTAAACACTCTGCTCGCACTTCGAGGCAGTGCAGAAGGCTTCAGTGATCAAACCCTCGGCTTGCTGGGTTCTGCCTATTTTATCGGTTTTATTCTGGGCACCTGGCTCTGCCCCAAACTGATCCGGCGTATGGGCCATATCCGCGCCTTCGCCTTTCTCGCTGCCGCAACATCCACCTGTGTACTCCTGCATGTTTTGATTATCGATCCTGTCACCTGGTTTATCCTGCGCGTCATTACCGGTACGGCACTGGTTGGCATCTACACCGTGATTGAAAGCTGGTTGAATACCCAGGCACCACCGGAACGCCGTGGTCGGGTTTTTGCCGTTTACATGGCGATTAATCTGGGTTCACTCGCACTGGCGCAGCAGCTACTGCGTATAGACAGCCCCCTGGCGTTCAGCTTATTTGCCATCTCGGCAATCTTTATTATTTTAGGCCTTATGCCAGTGGCCGCCACACGACTGACGCAGCCCAAAATCAGCGACACTCCCTCCCTGTCACTGAAACTGCTTTGGCGTGCGGCCCCTATCGCTTGTGCCGGTGCTTTGCTCTCCGGGTTGGCAATGGGGGGCTTCTGGGGGCTGGGGCTGTTTACGCTGGTCGATTAGGCATGTCACCCGCTGATATTGCCATGTTTATCTCTCTGGTTATCGTCGCCGGAGCACTGTTTCAATGGCCAATGGGGATACTCTCCGATCGCATAGATCGACGCCAGGCACTGGCGATTATTGCCATGATCGCTGCTGTTGGCGGCGTATTGATGATACTCCTCAGCCTTATGGCCAATGGTTTTTGCTCGGAGCAGGCGTATTTGGAGCGGGAGCCTTTGCAGTCTACCCGGCTGTTGTAGCCACTTGATCGACCACCTGCATCAGGATGAAATCCTCTCCGGTAATGCCGCTCTACTGATGCTGCATGGTGTAGGTGCGGCCTTGGGCCCCGCCACCGCTGGCTGGATAATGAGCCAAACTTCGGCTCATGCTCTGCCGGTTTACTTCAGCACCATGTTTGTCATCTGTGCCGTCTACAGCCATATACAGGCACGCCGCATGCGCGACACTATTGTTGAAGAGTCTGCTCACTATGTACCCATGGTACGCACCTCACCGGTGGTGCTGGAAATGATGCTGGATGATCAAACTCCAGATGAACCAACAGACGAGGCTACTGATTTGGAAATGGAACCTCATACCGATACAGAAGAGGCTCTACAAGAAGAATCTACAGAACAAGAAAACACCCCAAAAACTCCCCTTGATAAAGTGCCTCACAAGGAAGAAACAGATCCATCAAATGACACTGACAAGCCCGATCCTACTGATCGTTAACACGTTCAGCCATGACCGGCAGGAGTAATGAGTACTATGATTCTGGCAACAGATCTTGACGGAACCTTTCTTGCAGGCGATCCGGAAAATCGCCAGCGCCTTTATCAACTGATCACTGCCCACCAAGGCATCAAACTGGTATTTGTCACCGGACGTGGCCTGGAAGTTGTGGTCCCCCTGCTTTCCGACCCGGCTATTCCTCGCCCTGACTACATTATCTGTGACGTGGGTGCCACGCTGGTGGATGGTGAAACGCTGCAACCTGTGTACCCGGTGCAAAGCGAAATAAATGCCTGCTGGCCCGGAGATCTGACCATCGTTGAAGCACTGAAGGGCTTTCCTGGCCTGGAACGTCAGGAGGTGCCGCAGCAACGTCGCTGCTCCTACTTTTGTGAACCCGGCGCGGTGACTGACAAACTCAAGCAGACGATTGAAGGGCTAGGCTGCGATATGCTGTTTTCAGCCGGGATATATCTGGACTGCCTGCAAAGGGTTAACAAGGGCACAACCCTGCAACGCTTGATCGAGCACTTGCAACTCGCCAGGAGATGATGTGCTGGTTGCCGGGGATACCCTGAACGACCTGTCGATGTATGAGCAGGGATTCAAGGGTGTCTGTGTCGGTGAATCGGAACCTGCCCTGCTGGATGCTACTGCCGACAGGGCCAGTGTGCTGCAGGCACGCCTCAGTGGTTGTGGCGGGATTCTGGAAGCTGTGGGTCATTTTGGTTTTCTGGGTCCCCTGGGGGTCGATCACGAACTACCCGACCTGACCATCAAGGGTAAAGCCGATCTGGTGATGGTTTACCACCGACTGCCCTATGAGGAGGTCGAAGAGTCAGGCAAGCTGATCCGTCGTCCGCCCTCATCACCCAACGGTATCCTGCCCACCCTGCTAAGTTTCTTTGGCCGTGGTCAACGCGGCTCCTGGGTGGCCTGGTCAATCCATGACCCGCGTAAAGGCCGTGCGTTTGAGGTACATACCCAGGTCGACCCCGAGCAGTATCCAAACCTGGTCGCTGCACGAGTAGCACTAACCAAGGACGATGTGGATACCTTTTACAAACGTTTCTCCAAAGAGGCCTTCTGGCCGACCCTGCATACTTTCTGGGAAAGAGCCATCTTTCGTGAGGAAGACTGGGTCACCTTCCTCAAGGTCAACCGCCTGTTCGCCGAACGCACCGCTGCCGAAGCCGCTGAAGGTGCGATTATCTGGTTACACGACTACAACCTGTGGATGGTCCCGGCCTACCTGCGGCCCTTGCGCCCGGACCTGACCATCGCCTTCTTTCACCACACCTACTTTCCTTCGGCGGATGTCTTCAATGTCCTGCCCTGGCGACGTGAGATCATCGGCAGTCTGCTGCAATGTGACTATATCGGCTTTCATATTCCCCGCCAGGCGGAAAATTTTGTCGATGTCGCCCGCGGCGTTGCACCACTGGAAGTCGTGGAAACCAGCGGCTGCGCCCCCCGTTTTCTCACCTACGGCTGTGCGGTAGGGCTGGACAGTATGACCACGGCTATTCGTGTCCATGATCGCCATATCGGTCTGGGCGCGCATCCGGTCGGACTGGATGTCGGTCGTATAGACACAATTGTTCAAGAGCCAGCCTGCCAGGAACTGATGGAAACACTGCGCCAACAGCTTCGCCATACCCGCGTGGTTTTGTCGGTAGAACGGCTGGATTACACCAAGGGTACCCTGGCGAAACTACTGGCCTTTGAGGCATTACTCGATGTGCACCCGGAACTGATCGGCAAGGTCACGCTGATGACCATCTGTGTACCGGCGGCACGGGAAATGACTATCTATGATGAGCTGGTGGGACAGATAGAACAGGCTGTGGGGCGCATCAATGGCCGCTTCTCCCGTGTAGGCTGGTCACCGGTACAGTTTTTCTACCGAGCATTCCCATTTAAGGAACTGATTGCCTACTACCTGATGGCTGATGTGATGTGGATTACGCCCCTGCGCGATGGTCTCAACCTGGTTGCCAAAGAGTATATTGCCACTCAGGGACTCTGTGGTGGTAATGGGGTGTTGGTATTATCAGAATTCGCCGGGGCCGCTGCCGAGTTGCATGGCGCCTTGTTGACTAATCCACACGATCCGCATGACCTATGCGATACGCTCTATATCGGCCTGACACTAGGTAAAGCCGAACGTGAAGCCCGCTTGAAGGAGATGTACCAGATCGTCTGCCATAACGACATCGCCCGCTGGGGCGAGGAGTTTCTGGGGGCCGTTAAGGCGACACGCCGGACACAACTGTCACTGCTGACAGAGGGAGCCGCCTGAATCTCAAGCTTAGGCTGGTGGCCGGCGTATGGGGATTCGATGCCCCCAAAAAAACAGAGCCAGGCCACCCACCACCAGCAAACAGCCCTTCCATAAGCTGGCGGTCAAGGGTTCGGCATTGAGCAGGTTGCCCAGCATCAAGGCGAAAACCGGGTGATCAGTGTCACCAGAGCTACCGTACTGGGTGGCAGGTGACGCAATACATGAAAATAACTGACAAAGCCGATCAAAGAGCCAAAGATTGCCAGGTAGAGTACTGACCAGAAGGCACGCGTGGATGGATCGATTACCAAAGGTGCTGCACCCATCAACCACCAGGTCAGCGCGAATCCGGGCAGAGACCAGAGTAACGCACCGACTGTGTGTGCCAGCGGATGCACCTGAGCACCGGTGCGTTTGACCAGCACGCCACTCAGACTGAACAGACTAACGGCCATTAACAGCAAAAACACACCCGGCAGGCTTTCCCGTCCCAGCACCACATCATCGGTAAAAATCACTCCCAGACCCACAAAAGCCAAGGCACTGGCCACCCAGCGATAGGGTCTCAAGGCTGGCTCGTTAAGTAACCCCATGCCAAAGATCGCCGAAAGAATCGGTGCCAGACCAAAAATGATCGAAATCAGCCCGGAAGGTACATAACGTGAGGCAATATAGGTGCAGCACATGGCGCCAAACACCCCGAGTGAAGCATAGGCATAGGCCAGTTGCGCACGCGCATTTAACGGCAGCCGAATACGCAACACCGCCAATAACATCAAGCCAAGCAAAGCCGCAATGCCCATACGCAACCAGCCGGCCAGCACCGGATCGATGGTTTCACTGCTCCAGGCAATGGTTAACGGTGTGGTGGACCAGATCAACACCACAGCAAGATAGGCAACCGGTATAGACATCATGTCTCCGAAGCCGTTATCAAAACGGCACAGACACCGCACACAGGCTGTGGCGGTATAGATCAATAAAAAACCCTGCAAGCCTGTAATCTTCCGCCATATCCGGTTTTGGGTCAACGGTCTTTGCCAATATCCGAGTAAAATACTACGTTATTGCTATACTACCTAAACACGAGGATACTATTGGGTAATCAATTAACCATTAAGGAGAACACATATGAGCCTTCAAATAGGTGACACCTTTCCTTCACTGACCCTGAAAGTACTGGGTGAGAAAGGTCCAGAAGACGTTACCACCGACAGCCTGCTGAGCGGTAAAAAAGTGGTGCTGTTTGCCGTTCCCGGTGCATTCACCCCCGGTTGTTCCAATACCCACCTACCCGGTTTTGTCATGAAAGCCGATGAAATCAAGGCACGTGGGGTCGACAGCATCATCTGCACTGCCGTAAATGATGCCTTCGTCATGGGTGCCTGGGGTAAGGCGCAGAATGCGGAGGAAATCATTATGCTGGCTGATGGGCTGGGTGAACTGGCTAAAGCCGCCGGACTGGATCAGGACCTTTCAGCTCCAGGGCTGGGTGTGCGCAGTCAGCGCTATGCCATGATCATCAATGACGGCAAGATCGAGCTGCTCAATGTCGATGCCACAGGGGTCGATAAAAGCAGTGCAGAAACTGTACTCGCGGCGCTTTAACGTTTTCCGGCAGCGCCTGACCGGCGCTGCGGTTTGATTACGACTTAAAGCCGCACAACCTAAGCCGGCAAACAATTTATAGTTTCGATGACCTGGCTTTTCGCCGACGAGTGGCTTTACGCTTGGGGCGCTGTCCGGTTCCGGCAGGTACCCGAATAGCGCTTTGGCTCACTTGGCTTATCAGGCTGCTCAGGGTAGTTTCCAGACTGTGCATAAAAGCCTGATAACTGTCTTCACGCTGGCTGATAGCATCAAGCCGGGCTTCCCATTCCGCGGTCATATCCGGCAAGGTGGTCGGTTCTGGCAGACTGTTAATCAGTCCCTTCCCCGCTGGCGTTGCCAGTATCTGCTTACCCTGGCGCATCAGAAATTGACGTTTGAACAGCAACTCGATAATCCCCGCACGGGTGGCTTCTGTACCTAATCCATCCGTTTCACGCAGAATTTTACGTATCTCCGGATCTTTGACATACCGGGCGATGCCGGTCATGGCAGCCAGCAGCGTAGCATCAGTGAAATGCTTGGGTGGCTGGGTCATTTTTTCCTGCAACTCCCCCCTCAGACAGCGTAGGGACTGGCCTTTCTTTAATGGCGGTAGTGCTGACTGTCTGGGTTCATCGCCGTCATCATCACTCTGACGTGAGGGAAACAGCACCTTCCAGCCACTGTCCTGCGTTTCACGTGCGCGGGCAATAAAACAGCCTCCGGCAATATCCACAAGCACTTCGGTATCATGATAGCACCAGGGTGGATAAAACTGGATCAGGTACTGACGGGCGATCAGTTCATACAAACGTTGTTCATTTGCCGACAGGCGGGTGCCGCTGGCCTGTTTTTCGGTAGGTATAATGGCGTGGTGGGCATCCACCTTTTTATCATTCCAGGCTTTGCTGCGTAATCGCAGGTCAGTGCCATCGGCGGCCTCGGCCAACGCCGGGCAGGTGCTGCGAATAGCCTTAACAACGCGCTCCGCCCGTCCCAAATGCTCCTCAGGCAAATAACGGCTATCAGAACGCGGATAGGTAATCAGCGTGTGCTTTTCGTACAGGCTCTGACAGGTATCCAGCACCTGTTGGGCACTCATGCCGTAGCGTTTACCGGCATCGATCTGCAGAGCTGACAGACTATAAGGCAGGGGGGCAGGCTGCTGTTTGGTTTTCCGGTTCAACTGGGTGATCTGTGCTGGCTGACCGGTAATGCGGCGAATAACATTCTCTGCCAGGGCTTTGGATATCACCCGCCCCTCTTCATCCTGATAAGCCGCGCAGGCTTCACTGGGTTGCCATTTAGCCTGAAAATGTTCACCGGCTTCAGTTTCCAGTTGCGCCAGCACTTCGTAAAAGGGTTTGCTGACAAAGGCTTCAATGGTCTCATCCCGACGTACCACCAGTCCGAGCACTGGCGTCTGCACCCGTCCTACCGACAAGACACCCTGATATCCGGACTGCTGACCTTGCAAGGTGCAGGCACGCGTCAGGTTGATACCATACAACCAGTCGGCTCGTGAACGCGCCAAAGCCGAGGTCGACAGCGGCACAAATTCGCGGTTAGGTTTGAGTTGAGCCAAAGCCCGACGTACCGCATCGGGGTTCAGGTCACTGATCAGGCAACGCTGCACGGTATTGCGTTTGTATTCGGGCACTTTAAGGTAGGCGATCACTTCATCAACCAGCAACTGACCTTCGCGGTCCGGATCACCAGCATGAACTAATTCATCCGCTTGTTTAACCAGCTTTCGCAACACAGTCAGTTGCTTGCGAGTTGCACTCTTAGGTTGCAGCTGCCATTCACCGGGTAGAATCGGCAGATGTTCCATGCGCCAGCTTTTAAATGCCGGATCATATGCCTCGGGTTCAGCCTGCTCCAACAGATGCCCGATACACCAGCTCACCAGCACATCCTGCCCGCAACGCACAAAGCCATCACCACGCTGCTTGCTGCCGGGCAGCGCATCAGCAATGGCACGACCTAATGAGGGCTTCTCGGCAATATACAACCTCATGCAAAAATGCGGGCCTGTATTTTCATCCCCAGCCTGTTATATTCATGTCTTTGATGATTTCTCTGACGGACATTTCTCATGCGACTCCCTATCACTGTCTGGGGCCTGGCACTGGGCCAGGCTTTGCTGGTTTCCGGTAATATTCTACTGGTTTCGGTAACGGCACTCATCGGCCAACAAATAGCGCCCAGCCTGAGCTTAATCACGCTGCCGGTCGCACTGCAGTTTCTCGGCTTGATGGGTGTTACCCTGCCTGCAGCACATCTGATGCGTATTTTTGGACGCAAAGCGGGCTTTCTGATCGGTAATCTGATCGGTGTTGGCGGTGCTGTGCTGGCCTATTCTGCCCTTGCTGCCGGCAATTTTACACTGTTTTGTGTCAGTACGTTTCTGCTGGGCATGGCCATCGGCGTCGGGCAGCAATACCGCTTCGCCGCCATCGAAGGTTGCTCTGGAAGCCAACACCCCCGCGCGATTAGCCTGGTAATGGCTGGAGGAATCATTGCCGCTATTTTAGGCCCTAACCTGGCGATCTGGGGTGAAAACCTACTCCCGGACACTCAATATTTGGGCGCTTTTGCCGTACTGATCGGTCTTTATGTCCTCACAACTATCCTCATTTCCTGCCTGCCTTTGGCAAGGCCATCGTTTGATGAACTGCATGGTGAAGCTCGCTCCTACTCTGAATTGTTCCGTCAACCGCAACTGATCGCCGCCATTACCGCTGGTGTCATAGGTTATGCCGTGATGGTACTGATCATGACCGCCACACCCTTAGCCATGCAAGGTTGCGGTTTCGGATTCAGCAGTACCGCCAGCGTGATTCAGTGGCATGTGCTGGGTATGTTTGCCCCCTCCTTTATTACCGGACGATTGATCACCCGCTTTTCAGAAGCCAAAGTGATTCAAACCGGCTGCCTGCTGCTGATCCTGTGCGTACTTTTGAACCAGTTAGGCACCAGCTATTGGCATTTCTGGACCGCCCTGGTTGCCTTGGGTGTAGGCTGGAACTTTACCTTCATCGGCGCCACCTCACTACTGACCCACACCTACCGCCCTGCAGAAAAAGCCAAAGTACAAGGCATCAATGACTTTCTGGTATTCGGCAGCGCCGCCATCGGCAGCCTGCTGGCCGGATACTGGCAAAGCCTGCTCGGCTGGGAAATACTCAATCTACTCATGCTCCCCGCCATCGGCGTCGCCATGCTCCTGGTCGCCCTCAGCGCCAAAAGACACCAACAAAAAGGGTCAGTACCCTTTTCCGGTAAAGGTACTGATCCCTTTAATTTTTTAGGAAGGCTCATGGAAACATCTTCTCGAAGTGGAATTGTTTTCGCACTAAGTGCATTTTTTCTATGGGCTGTTGCACCCATATATTTTAAAGAGATGTCCTTTGTTCCCGCGACTGAAATTCTTGCCCACCGGGTGATTTGGTCTTGCGTCATTGTTTTTGTGTTGATCATTCTGCTGCGTTATACCGGTGCATTAAAAAAAAGTGCTGCAATCACCCAAAACGCTCATGGCCATGTTGGTTTCGACTCTGCTTATAGGCTTAAATTGGGGAACCTTTATCTGGGCCATTCAGAACAATAAAATGCTAAGCGCCAGTTTGGGCTATTACATTAACCCACTGATCACCATTCTATTGGGCGTGGTTTTCTTTAAAAACAAACTTGATAGAGTACGTATAATTGCGGTGGGTTTATGTTTCTGTGCCGTGGTGTTTGAAGTGATTCAATTTGGCTCTTTACCCTGGATTGCCCTGGCACTCGCCATTACCTTCGGATTTTATGGCTTAGTACGTAAAAAAGTCGCTGTAGACAGTTTTACCGGCATGGCCATAGAAACCGCCATTCTGCTGCCTATCGCTCTATTATATTTATCGCTAATCGACTCACCTACGGCGAATATGTTTGATAATAGTGCTGGTGTAAACTGGCTGCTGTTTGCTGCCGGACCGGTGACTATGGTCCCGCTGATGTGTTTTGCGGCCGCCGCGAACCGTGTTAGCCTGGTGACCCTCGGCTTCTTTCAATACATAGGGCCAACAGGGATGTTTTTGTTAGCGGTATTTGTGTATGACGAACCGTTGAGTGCAGAAAAACTCACGACGTTTGTACTTATCTGGTCGGCACTTGCTATGCTGATTGTCGATTCCTTGCGATACCTGCGTAAAACTAACGCGGCCACTATCATGATCGACAAAGATGCGACTTAACCAGACTGTTGTTTGCATACCAAGAACAATATTGACTACTAGCTTACTCAGGAGTTGGGTATGACACTGGAAACCTGGCTGATTTACCTTGTCGCCACACTGGGCCTGTCACTTACACCAGGGCCGAATAGTCTGCTGGCACTGACCCATGGCGCTATCCATGGACCAACGCAAACGCTAAAAACCATTACCGGTGGGGCTCTGGGTTTCGCCTGTGTTATAGCCCTGTCAATGTTTGGTATTGCCTCGGTGCTCAAGCTTGCTGAAGAACTCTTACTGGGCATGAAGATTATCGGTGGATTATATCTGATATGGCTGGGCATTCAGGTCTGGCGTTCACCCGCACCAGGGCAAACAGGCATAACGACTGACAGCCGTTGTGGCTGGCGTATGGCACGTCAGGGTTTCTTGGCAGCTCTGTCCAATCCTAAGGTCATTTTATTCTTTGCGGCCTTTCTACCTCAGTTCATCAACCCCAACAGCGATCTTTGGTTACAGTTTTTGATCATGATGGTAACGTTTGTGTTGGTTGAATGTTTCGTCGAGCTGTTCATTGCCGGATTTGCCAGAAGTATTGCCAACTGGCTTGGACGCTGTGGCAAAGGCTTTAACCGGGTCTGCGGTAGTTTGTTCGTGCTGATAGGTGTTGGATTACCGTTAAGCAGCTAAGATCTTAAGTGTATGGATCAGGCCGCGATGCAAACCTGATTACGACCACCCTTCTTCGCCCGATACAAGGCAAGATCAGCGGCCAGGAACAACTCCTCTACCGTTCCTTTAAGGTCGGGATAGGCAACCACCCCAACGCTGATCGTAATTGTGCCCAGGTTGCCGCCTGCCTGTGCCCAGTGTTCCGATTCAATATGGCTGCGCAAACGTTCGGCGATCTCGAGGCCTACGTGCTTGCAGGTCTCAGGCAGCACGATTACCAGTTCCTCTCCTCCGTAGCGGCCAGCGTAATCGACATCGCGTATCGTCTCGCCCAGAAGTGCGCCAATACGGCGCAGAACCTCATCGCCAGCCTGATGACCAAACTGGTCGTTTACTAGTTTAAAGTTGTCGATATCAATGAGTAACACGCACAGTGGGTGCTGATAGCGTTGCGCACGCGCAACATCCTCATGCAAGCGGTGCATCAACTTGTGTCGGTTGTACAGGCCGGTCAGCGAATCGTGCGTGGCCAATCGTTCAAGCTCCTGCTCCATGCTTTTGCGGTCAGTAATATCAAAGATCAGACCTTCAATATAGCTATTGCCGTCCACCGTCACGCTACGTCCCTGCTCCCAAACCCAGCGCTCCGTGCCATCCTGGCGAATGATCCGGTACTCCATGGCGAAGGAGCGGTCTTCACTAATCGCCTGCTGCACCGCCTCCCAGAGGGGTTGACGGTCATCAGGATGTGTAAGATCAGCGAAATAGGTTTTTGCGTTGTTTACCAACGCTGCGGGTGGATAACCGGTGAGTGATAGGCAGCCATCACTGACGAACTTCATGGTCCAATGCGAGTCGTTGATGCAGCGGTAGGCCATACCGGGAAGGTTAGACATCAGCGTCGCGAGCTGCCGTTCACGCTCAATCAACGCGTGCTCTGCTTGCTTGCGTGCGGATATGTCCTGACCAATCGCAATCGAACCTGTCATCGTACCGTCTTCATCGAAAAATCGGCGTGAGTTCCAGGCAATGATTTTGTCCTGGCCATTGCTGGCACGAATGCGGGTCTCAAAACCTTCCACCTCGGTGCCGTGCTCAAGTATTTCCATCACCTTGGCGCCAATTGACGCTCGATAGGCTGGATCCGGATAAAGCCACTCCCAGATAGCCGGGTTACCCAGCACCTCGTCACGACCATAACCACTGATCTGCTCGGCCGCCTTGTTCCAAACGGTGACGCGCCCCTCCGGATCGAGGACATTGATCCAGACCAAGGCATTGTCGATGACATTTACGCGAAACTGATCCAGTACCCGTAACTGCTGGCGCTGCTGCGCCTCCCGCCGCTCGGACGCTTCAAACTCCCGCTGCCAACGCCACAAGACCATATACAGCATCAGCGCTGTCACGAACACGAAACCTAAGCCTTGGGAGATGCTTATAGCTGTCGCGAGATCGGGCCTGCGCACAGCCCAGTAGCTTCCCAGTAAATCGCTGCCTATAAACAATGTACCTGCTACCAGGATATAAACACCCAGTACAGCAAGGGCGTGCAGCGGCGAATGCGACGCTCGAAGTCGGTTCATTGCAGACCATTTGTTCACAACATTCTCCAGGTATTCCAACGGGCAAGCATTCCAATGTTATTGTTATACTCGGAAGTATTTGGGAATGTTTGGAGTATAGGTAGTATTGTTTTGCTAGTGAGTATAAACACCCTTTTTCATGAATCAAAGACCAATGTAGTAGCCATTTTCAAACAAACGCTTAAAGGGGTCAGTACCCTTTTCTGCAAACAAACGCCCCACCGGCAGGGCCGGTGGCGGCAGAGGGGTACTCGGAAAAGGGTACTGACCCTTTTAACGGACCCTTGGGGGGTTAGGATTTTAGCAGGTTGGCGTTGCAGGAGGATCTTGCCTTGGCGTACCGACAGAAGTACTTCGCTTTGCTGGCGTAGTACGGCATAGTCATCTTCGCCCTGTAACAGGATAAAACTGGCGGGTTTACCTTCGGCGATGCCGTAGTTTTCACCCAGGTTAAGGGTGCGGGCACTGTTGTCGGTGATGAAATCCAGTGCGGTACGGAAGTCTTCGTAGCCCATCATCTGACAGATGTGCAGTCCAAAATCCAGGGTGCGCAGCAGGCTGCCGTTACCCAGGGAGTACCAGGGATCAAAGATAGAATCTTCACCGAAACACACATTAATGCCAGCCGCATTCAGCTCTTTTACCCGCGTCACGCCACGGCGTTTGGGATAGGTATCAAAACGGCCCTGCAGATGGATACTTTCAGTCGGGCAGGAAACAAAATTGATTTTAGATTGTTTCAGTAAGCGAAACAGTCGAGAACAGTATGCATTGTCGTAGGAATGCATCGCTGTGGTGTGGCTGGCGGTAACCCGATCACCGATATCGTTGAACAGGGCTTCAGCCGCCAGCACTTCCAGAAAGCGCGAAGCTGGATCGTCAATCTCATCACAATGCACATCGATCAGCTTGTCATATTTCAATGCCAGCTGCACCAGTGTTTTGACCGAGGCTTCGCCCAGTTCGCGGGTGTACTCGAAGTGCGGGATGCCGCCCACGACATCAGCCCCCGCCTCCACAGCGCTCTCTAATAGTTTTTCACCGTCTGGAAAGGAATGGATACCTTCCTGCGGGAAGGCTACTACCTGTATATCGATACGATCACGCAGCTCATCACGTAAGGCACACAGGGTATGCAAACCCAACAGACTGGGATCGGTGGTATCCACATGGGTGCGCACATGTTGTACCCCGCGACCTACCAGCATCTCCAGGGTCTGCAACACCCGCTGACGGATATCCGTGTCGCTCAGCATGGGTTTGCGCTGCCCCCAACGCTCAATGCCCTCGAACAGCGTACCGCTGTGATTCCAGTCCGGCTCACCCGCCGTTAAGGCCGCATCCAGGTGGATATGCGGTTCGACAAAAGGTGCGCAGAGCAGGTTGCCACCGGCATCCAGTTGTCCATCGTTAACCGGCAGCAAACCTGGCTGTACCTCAATGCGGCTGAAACGCCCTTCTCGAATGACCAGGCGATGGTATTCAGTCGAATGACGTAAACGGGCGTTGATAATTTCCATAAATCCTTTCCAAATCGGTGAAAAATGATTATTTAGCTGAACTGTAGCTAGGTACCGGCATGGGCAGCTTCAGGAGTACACCATAGCAGAGCGCCGCAACCAGTACACCCACGACAGGGGGTAGCACTGGAGAGAAATACGCGGCAGCCGAACCGACAGCATAGGCCGCCAGACCATGCCAGTTGAAGTCTGGCAAAGAAACACTGCTCAGTAACGGGTACTGGCCTTTATGCCGCAACCAGAAGTCGGCCATGATCACACCACCAATCGGTGGAATAAACGTACCCAGCAGAATCAGGAAAGGAATCAGCAGGTTGTACATTCCGCCCACAGCCAATACCGTCCCTATGGCCGCGCCAGCAACCGTTACCACTTGCCGACGATCGGTACGCAACAGATTACAACCCGCTACGGCAAAGTTGTAGATGGTATTGTCCTGCGTGGTCCAGATATTCAGAAACAGCATCAGTACTGCCAGCACTACAAAGCCCTGCGCCAGCATCACATCGACAATATCGGCCTGCTGATAGATCAGCGCACCCAAGGCACCGGTGAACACCATCAAACCATTGCCGACAAAGAAAGCTGCCAGCGTCGCCAATACCGCGATTTTCGGGCTGGCGGCAAAACGGCTCCAGTTAGTCGCCTGAGTACCACCGCTGACAAAGGTACCAATAATCACGGTGATGGCCGCCGCAAAACTCATGCTACCGCTGCCAGATGCACTCATCAGACTGCCCCAGCCACCGACATCCACCCAACCTTTGTACAGACTGATGAGAATAAACAGCATCATCGCCGGAACGGCAAAGCGTGATAGCCAGTCCAGCCCTTTGTAGCCAACCATAGCAGTCGCACAAAAGGCAAAACCGAACAGCACCATCAGCGGTATCTCCAGTGCTTCAGGCAAGCTAGTTGTTTTCACCAGTACGATGGCGATGGTTGCTGTACCCCAGGCATACCAGCCTATCTGGGTAAAACCCAGCACAAAATCCGACAGTTTGCTGCCTTTTTCACCAAAGCAGAAACGCCCCATCAACACGGAGTTGAGTCCGCTTTTGCAGGCGATATAGGCTAATGCTGCGGCATAACTGCCAAGCAACAGGTTACCGATCAGGATCACCAGCAGCAGTTCAGTAAAACTGAACGCTGTGCCTAACGACCCACCCGCCCACATAGTGGCGGTGAAAAAGGTAAAACCAAGCAGCACCAGGGAGGTAGATAGCAACCCTTTACGTGCCTCGGCAGGAACTTCACTGAGTGGATAGTCTGTTTCTTTCATTACAGGATCCTCTGTTTAATTCAGGCTAAATCATTGGATTTAACAGCAAAGGGTATGCCATCAATAACAACACACCCGACAATTCAACTAACGCGCATCACCATAGGGGTTGCGCGGATCATTCAGCCAATTCATATAGGGTTTATCAGCCTCTTTACGCACCATGGTGATGCAGTTATCCACCGGACAGGTGATCTCGCACAGATTACAACCCACACATTCGGATTCGATAATGTCGAATTGATTAGTTCCATCAGCTTTGGGCGTCAGACTGATCGCCTGGTGCGAGGTATCTTCACAGCTGATGTAACAGCGTCCGCAACCAATACAGCTTTGCTGATCGATGCTGGCAACGATCTTGTAGTTCATATTCAGGTATTTCCAGTCGGTGGTGTTGGGCACCGCCAGACCCCGAAAATCCTCCAGGCTCTGGTAGCCCTTGCTGTCCATCCAGCGACTCAGACCATCCTGCATTTCGGTGACGATACGAAAACCATGCACCATCGCGGCGGTACAAACCTGTACGGAACCTGCACCCAACGCAATAAATTCAGCCGCATCCCGCCAGGTACTGATACCCCCGATACCGGAGATCGGCAGCCCCTGTGTCTGTGGATCTCGGGCAATTTCCGACACCATGTTCAGCGCAATCGGCTTCACCGCCGGACCACAATAGCCACCATGGGTGCTTTTACCATCCACAATCGGTCGGGCGACCATCTGATCCAGATCGATACCGGTGATGGAGTTGATGGTGTTAATCAGCGACACCGCATCCGCACCACCGGCATGGGCTGCACGCGCGGAGAAGCGGATATCAGTGATATTAGGCGTGAGCTTGACGATCACCGGCAAACGGCTGTAGGTCTTGCACCAGCGTGTCACCATCTCGACAAACTCAGGTACCTGGCCGACCGCCGCCCCCATACCACGCTCCGGCATGCCGTGTGGACAGCCGAAGTTTAGCTCCAGACCATCCGCCCCCGTCTGTTCGACGAGTTTAACAATGGTTTTCCAGGACTCTTCTTCACAAGGCACCATCAGCGAGACTACCAAGCCCGATCCGGCCAGTGTTTTTTTGACCGCTTCAATCTCGCGCAGGTTGATCTCCAGACTACGATCGGTAATCAGTTCAATATTGTTGAACCCGGTGACCTGCCCAGTGGCATCGTAGATGGCTGAATAGCGTGATGAAACGTTAACAGCGGCGGGATCTTCGCCCAGGGTTTTCCAGACCACCCCACCCCAACCGGCCTCAAAAGCACGCTCGACATTGTAGGCTTTATCTGTAGGTGGAGCCGATGCCAGCCAAAAGGGATTGGGTGATTCGATTCCGGCAAAGCGTGTGAATAAATTAGCCATAATAAATCTCCCGGATTAGGCCTGAACAGGCATCAGTAGTTGATGGATGGATTCGGCCGCCAGCTTGCCCTGCTGCACGGCCTCGACTGTCAGATCCTGACCTACAGAGGTACAATCTCCCCCGGCAAACACCTTGTCCAATGGAGTGCGAAATTGCGCATCGATCCAGAGTTTTCCGTCCTCGATCTGAAGCTGTTGCTGCATTTCGTCTTCTGGCAGTACAAGTGTCTGTCCGACAGCCTTGAACAAAGCATCACATGGCAGCGTGAAGGCTTGATCTGTATCCACCAGCTCACCCGCTTCGAACCGAGTGCGGCGCAGTTGCAGTCCTTGCAACTCACCCTGTTCATTAAGCAACAACAGTTCCGGGCGGCTCCAGGTGCAAATACGCACCTGATGATCCCGGGCGATCTGCTGTTCATGCCCGGTTGCACTCATGCTTTCCTCGCCACGACGGTAGGCCAGTGTGACCTCTTCACAACCCAGGCGACGCAACTGACAGGCGATATCGATAGCGGTATTACCCGCGCCAATCACCACAGCACGTTGAGGCACTGAGATCTGACTCAGATCAGATGCCTGGCGCAACTCCCGAATATAATCCACCGCATCCACAACCCCTTTGGCTGATTCATGCTCCAGCAGCAATTTGCGGGTGCCCTGCAATCCTATACCCAGGAATACGGCATCAAAGCCGGACTGCAATTCAGCCAGACTCACATCTCGTCCCAAAGCCTTGTGGGTGTGTAGGGTAATACCACCGATACTCAGCACAAACTCGACTTCACGTGCCGCAAAGGCATCGGTCATTTTGTAGCGGGCAATACCGTATTCATTTAAGCCACCGGGCTTTTCGCTGGCTTCAAAAATCTCGACCTGATGCCCTTTCATCGCCAGACGGTGAGCACAGCTCAGACCGGCAGGACCGGCGCCCACTACCGCCACGCGTTTGCCAGTATCGGCTGCACGGCTAAACGGATGGCCAGCATATTCCGCATGATCGGTGGCATAGCGCTGCAGCAAGCCGATCAATACCGGCGCACATTCAGCTTCCTTATTTCGGACACAGGCTTGTTCACACAAAATCTCGGTTGGACACACCCGCGCACAACTGCCACCGAGAATATTACTGGCGTAAATAGTCTGGGCCGCCCCTTGCAGGTTGTCGGAATGGATCTGCTGAATAAAGCTGGGGATATTGATGTCACTCGGACAGGCTTTGATACAGGGTGCGTCATAACAGTACAAGCAGCGTGCACTTTCCAGCAAGGCTTGCCTGCCAGTCAGCGGTGGATGGATATCAGTAAAATACTGATCAATATCCTGTGGAGGTGACATCTTGGTCACCGGCGGTTGAAGGCTCATTGTCAGGTTCTCCGGTTATCACTAACACAGTCAGGTTCATCGTTGTTATGGCTCTATGGAATGCAGACTCTGTGCCATCTTCTGACCATTTGGTCAGAAGATTTTTAATTAACCAGACAATTAATTGATTTAAATAATATTTATGCCCCTGTACGAAAGTAATACAAGCCAAAAACTGGATAAATTTTCAGCTTGGTGCTTGCTACGAGATGATTTTTTCTGCACTCTTTTCAGGCATCACACCCTATTTATGCGCCAGACATGGTGCAGTTTGCAGCGAATTCAGTCCGAACATGAGTGTAAAAAAGCAATCCAGCAAACCGGTACGACGCAGTCTGGCGAGAATCCGCAAGGACAACTCCGAACATATTCTGAAGGTTGCCGAACGCCTGTTCAGTGACAACGGCTACAACGGCACCACCATTCAAGCCATCGCCAAAGAAGCCAACCTGCCAAAAGCCAATGTGTTGTATTATTTTCACACCAAAGAAGCCCTGTATAAGCGAGTACTGAGCAATATCCTGTCGATTTGGATGCTGAGCATGAATGATATGACCGAAGATCAGCACCCCAGGGATGCGCTGCGCAGTTATATCGTCAAGAAAATACGCCAGTCCAAAGAGCATCCGCATGCATCACGGATTTTTGCCGCCGAAGTGCTGCATGGCGCGCCCTATCTGAAAGAGCAGCTGGAAACCGATCTAAAGGATCAGTTCCAGACCACCTGTCAGGTGTTTCGCCAATGGATATTGAAGAAATGGATGGACCCGGTAAGCCCGGAGCACTTGATGTTTATGCTCTGGTCTACGACCCAGGCTTATGCCGACTTCCAGGTACAGAGCAGCATTCTGCTAGGTAAAACGGAGCTGGATGATCAGGACTACAACGAGGGAGCAGACCTGATTATCCGTATGGTGCTGAAAGGCTGTGGCATCAATCAGGTGTGAATGAGCCGTTACAGCTCACCCACCCGATGCAGCACCAGGGTTTCCTCTTCCAGGTCCGTGTCAGCCGACACCACCTCAGCCATACGCAGCATGGCATTCAGCAATACCGAGCAACCCGCTTCACACTCTTCCGGTGTTGTGGATTCAATTTCATTGTGACTGATACCATTTAAACAAGGGGTAAACACCATACTGGTTGGCGCAAAATCGGACACATAACAGGCGTCATGGCCGGCGCCAGCAATGATATCCATATGACTATAGCCCAGATCGGCCGCTGAATCCCGCACCGCTTCGATACAGTATTTATCAAATGGAATCGGCGCGTAGTACCAGATGGGTTTCAGTTCTATTCGTACACCCGTGTCAGCTATCAATTGCTCAACGGTCTTGGTCAATTCGGCATCCATGGCACTGAGTTGCGCATCATCCGGGTGACGCAGATCGACACTCAGGTTAATTTTACCCGGTATGGTGTTGCGCGAATTGGGCATCACCTGCATAAAACCTACTGTGCCACAACCCGGTTTATGCTGCTGCGCAATGGCCTGAACCGCCAGTATCAGTGAAGAAGCACAAGTTAAGGCATCCGTACGCAGATGCATCGGCGTGGTACCGGCATGGGATTCCTGTCCGGTCAGTTCGACATCATACCAGCGCTGCCCTTGCCCACCGGTGACTACGCCGATTACCTTGTTTTCGGCTTCCAGATAAGGGCCCTGCTCAATATGGGTTTCAAAGAAGGCATGGTACTGACGCCCGGTCACCGGCGTATCACCGGCATAGCCGATTCGCTCCAGCTCATCACCCAAACGAATACCGTCGACATCGGTTTTATCCAGTATTTCCTGCAGGGTAAAACGCCCTGACACCACGCCCGATCCCATCATCGCTGGCGCAAAACGTGAACCTTCCTCATTAGTCCAGACTGAAATTTCGACCGGGTGACGCGTCTTGATGCCATGGTCATTCAGGCTACGCACCACCTCCAATCCAGACAGCACACCAAACACACCATCGTACTTACCGCCAGTTGGCTGAGTATCCAGATGACTGCCCGTACCCACTGGAGGCAAACTCATATCTTCACCCGGACGGGTCGCCATAATATTGCCCACGGCATCGACACGGATGCTGCAACCGGCTTCTTCTGCCCAACGGATATATAGATCACGAGCCTGTCTATCCAGATCGGTCAGCGCCAGTCGGCAACACCCGCCTTTCTCCGTTGCACCAATTTTGGCCATCTCCATGAGACTGTCCCATAAACGCGCTTTGTTTACCTTCACAGGTTTCATCATCACACCCTTCTGCTTGTTATCAGACTTGTATTGTCAATATCCATCCTGGACAGCAAGCCACCCGGACAGGTTGTTTGCAGCAGTCACATGCAAAGTTTTGACCATAAGGACAGGAAGTTTGTAATTATTTACTTAATTTAATGTTTTATAAGAACAAATATACAAAACCTGTCAGCGAGTATTTCCTTGCAGTAGCTATCCGCCTATGCAGCCTATGTAAAAATGCACTTTTTTAGCCCACTCAGCCCCGTGATTGTGCAGAACAAAAATCAGCCTGCCCTCAGCCTTGCCGTAGCGCTCAGACAATAAAAAATAAAACCCTATTACTAACAATGAATTAAAACAAATATCACTAACCTCCTGTCCAAATGGTCAGATAATTGCATTGCACTCCAGGTATAGATCGTGGGCGACAATACCGCGATACAACAAGCCACCAAGTACAGCGGCAAGGTACTACTGAGGAGTGTCAACATGGGCGTACTGATCAAAGGGGGTCTGGTCGTTAATGCGGATCAGAGTCAGCTAGCGGATGTGTATTGCGAAGATGGCAAGATACAGGCTATAGGACAAGCACTGAGCGTTCCTGAAGGAACGGAGGTGGTTGATGCCAAAGGCCAGTATGTGATGCCCGGTGGCATCGACCCGCACACCCATATGCAGCTGCCCTTTATGGGCACAGTCGCCAGCGAAGACTTCTACACAGGTACAGCCGCCGGACTTGCCGGTGGTACCACCATGATCATCGACTTTGTGATCCCTGCTCCCCAGCAGCCACTGATGGAGGCCTACCATACCTGGCGGGAGTGGGCGGAAAAATCTGCCGCTGATTATTCGTTTCACGTCGCCGTGACCTGGTGGGACGATTCCGTATACGAAGATATGGGCACCCTGGTGAATGAAGAAGGGGTGAACTCCTTCAAGCATTTTATGGCGTATAAAAACGCCATTATGGCCACCGATGAAACCCTGGTGAACAGCTTTAACCGTTGCCTTGAATTAGGTGCCATGCCGACGGTACATGCCGAAAACGGTGAGCTGGTTTACCATCTGCAGCAAAAGCTGCTGGCGGCTGGGCTGACCGGCCCGGAAGCCCATCCATTGTCGCGCCCGTCGCAGGTTGAGGGTGAAGCGGCTAATCGCGCCATTCGCATCGCTCAGTCGCTTGGCGTGCCGCTCTATCTGGTGCACGTGTCCTGCAAAGAAGCGGTGGATGAAATTGCCCGCGCGCGCCATGAAGGTCAGCGGGTCTATGGTGAGTGCCTGGCCGGTCATCTTGAACTCGATGACAGTGTGTATAGAAACCCCAGTTGGGAGTTTGCAGCGGCACATGTTATGAGCCCGCCCTTTCGCCCCAAGGAGCATCAGGAAGTGCTCTGGAAAGCACTGCAAGGTGGCACCTTGCAAACTACGGCCACCGATCACTGCTGTTTCTGTGCCGATCAGAAAGCCGCCGGCAAGGATGACTTTTCCAAAATCCCCAACGGCACCGCTGGTGTTGAAGACCGCATGATGGTGCTGTGGGATTCCGGGGTCAACAAAGGGCGCTTAACCCCTAACGAATTTGTGGCCGTCACCTCTACCAACAGCGCACAGATTTTCAATCTCTACCCGCAGAAAGGCCATATCGCCGTGGGTTCCGATGCCGACATCGTCGTCTGGGACCCCAACAAACAACACACCCTGTCCGCCAAAACCCACCATCAGAATATTGATTTCAATATATTTGAAGGCCGTACAGTTACCGGTACGCCTAGTCACACTATCAGTCAGGGTCGGGTGGTGTTCAAGGATGGCAAGCTGATGGCGGAAAAAGGCGCCGGTCGTTATATCAAGCGCCCAGCCTTTCCCAGCGTGTTTTCAGCCGTGGAGAAGTATAACGCCGAACATAAACCTCAGGCCGTAAATCGCTAAAAGGAAACCCGTTATGCAGGCTGTAGAAAACCTTACTGAGCTAAGCAGCAAACCCAGAAGCCACAGGCAAATGATCGCTATCGACCAGCTGTCGTTAGTCTTTGAAACTAACGACGGGCCGGTGCATGCACTGTCTGATATCGACCTGACGATTCACGAAGGTGATTTTGTCTCCTTCATCGGCCCATCCGGTTGCGGTAAAACCACCTTGCTGCGTGTGATTGCCGATCTGGAGCACCCGACGGGTGGGCAGATTCAGGTCGGTGGCACCTCACCAGAGGATGCCCGCCTGAACCGCCTGTACGGCTATGTGTTTCAGGCCCCGGCCCTGTTCCCCTGGCGCAGCATCGCCAGTAACTGCGCTCTGCCTATGGAGATCTCGGCGCAATCCAAAGCGCATCGCAACGCGCAGATCGACAAATACCTTGGCATGGTCGGCTTGCAGGACTTCAAACACAAATTCCCCTGGCAACTGTCTGGCGGTATGCAACAGCGTGCTTCCATTGCCCGGGCCTTGTGCCTGGAACCAGAGCTACTGCTGATGGACGAACCCTTCGGCGCGCTGGATGAGATCACCCGTGATCACTTAAACATAGAACTGCTGAAAATCTGGCAGGCAACCGGCAAGACCGTGGTGTTCGTGACCCACTCCATTCCCGAAGCGGTGTTACTGTCCACGCATATTGTGGTGATGTCTCCCCGACCTGGACGCATCGTCAAGGTGATTGAAAGTCCACTGCCACGTGACAAGACCTTGGCGCTGCGGGATACCCAAGCCTTTACGGCGCTGGCTGCGAGATACGTCAGGCATTGGCCACTGATCATCAGATCGATTGAGGTAGCCGAGCTATGACGACGCTAAAACAACTCACAAACAAGCAGTGGTTCGCAGTCCTGGTGCTGGTGATCGCGATCATCATTATCTGGTACATCGCCGCGCTGCTGATGAACGGTAACCAGATGATCAATATGCTCGAGCGCACCGGTCAGAGCTGGTCTTACACGCAGATTTTTGAAGGCGCCTACAGCATACAGCGCCCACCACTTCCTGTACCGCATCAAGTGGCGTACGAGCTGTACGACAGCATTTTCAACAATGCCATCACCTCTAAACGCTCGCTGCTTTACCATACCCAGATCACGCTAAACACCACTCTTCTGGCTTTTTTCTCGGTTCAGTGCTGGGCATTCTGATCGCCGTAGGCATCGTACACAACCGCACCCTGGACACCAGTTTGATGCCCTGGGTTATCGCCTCGCAGACTGTACCCATTCTGGCGATAGCACCCATCGTCGTCGTGGTGCTGGGTTCCATGAACGTGACCGGCATACTGCCCAAAGCCATCATCTCCATGTACCTGTCGTTTTTCCCGGTGGTTATCGGCATGGTCAAGGGGCTGCGCTCAGCTGACAAACTGCATACCGAACTGATGATCACTTATAACGCCAGTACCCAGCAGATGTTCTGGAAGCTGCGCTGGTTTTCAGCACAACCCTATCTGTTCGCCAGCTTGAAAATCGGCATTGCGGCGGCACTGGTCGGTGCCATCGTCGCTGAACTGCCTACCGGTGCCCAGGGTGGACTGGGAGCACGCCTGCTTAGCGGCTCCTACTACGGTCAAACCGTGCAGATCTGGTCTGCGCTGGTGATGTCGGCCTTGCTTGGCTGGGTACTGATCACCCTGGTCGGACTGGCTGAACGCTTTATTCTGCTCAGACGAGGTCTCTCCTGATGAAAACTCTGCTTACCTTGCTGGCAATTGCACTGTTACTGGTAAAGATTACTCTGGTGCTGATACTGCCAAATGGCTTTTACCAGGGCAGCTTTCTGTTACCACTGTTATTGTTATCACTGTTTGCCGCAGGCTATCTGATGAGCCGTATGACCCAGGTGGTCGATAGCCCTAGCCAGTGGTCAAAGCCCTGCAAACTGGCGGTGCCTGCACTGTTTGGCATGATGATTCTGCTGGTCTGGGAAGCCATCGTTCGCGGCTTTGATGTGCCCATGGTGCTGATGCCAGCGCCGACACAGGTGTTTATCACCCTGGGCAATAACCTGCCGCTGCTTTGGGCCGACTTTCAGCAGACCTACCTTAAGGCGGTGGTAGCCGGTTATGTGATGGGTTGCGGTCTGGGCTTTATCACCGCCAAGCTGGTGGTTCGCAATGCCTTCCTGCAAAAAGGCCTGCTGCCGCTGGGCAACTTCATGGCTTCCATCCCGATCATCGGCATTGCCCCGATTATGGTGATGTGGTTCGGTTTTGACTGGCAATCCAAAGCCGCCGTGGTGGTGATCATGACCTTCTTCCCCATGTTGATTAATACCCTGGCGGGACTGCGCTCGGTCGATCCACTGCATGCCGATCTGATGCATACCTATGCCGCCGGTAAGGGGCAAATCTTCTTCAAAAATCAGCTACCCCAAGCCATGCCGTTCATATTTAACGCGCTAAAACTGAATTCAACCCTGGCACTGATCGGTGCAATCGTCGCCGAGTTTTTTGGCACACCGATTGTCGGCATGGGCTTCAGGATCTCCGCCGAAGTGGGCCGGATGAACATGGATATGGTCTGGGCAACCATTTTCGTGGCCGCTTTGGCAGGCTCTTTGAGCTATGGCGCCCTTGCTCTACTGGAACGACGAGTCACCTTCTGGCACCCGTCCGTGCGCAGCGGACGTTAAGTTTTACCTAAATGTTTATCTAAAACTTTATTGAAACCTAGTCAAATGAGGCACGACAATGAAAAAAAATATCATCTCAACCGCGGCCGGTATCGCCTTAATGGCGGCTACTTTTTCTGCTCAGGCCAACGACCCGCTGACGTTGCAACTGAAATGGGTCACCCAGGCTCAGTTTGCCGGTTACTATGCCGCACTGGATCAGGGCTTTTATCAACAGGCTGGTATCGACCTGACCATTAAACCCGGTGGTCCGGATATCGCTCCGGCACAGGTGCTGGCTGGCGGTGGCGCTGATGTCGTCGTCGACTGGCTGCCATCCGCACTGGCAACACGTGAACGCGGCCTGCCACTGGTAAACATCGCCCAGATCTATGAGCGCTCCGGGATGATGCTGACCTGCCTGAAATCCAGCGGTATTGAAACACCCGAAGACTTCCCAGGCAAAACCCTGGGGGTGTGGTTCTCAGGCAACGAATACCCCTTCCTCAGTTGGATGTCACAACTCGGTTATGAAACCACTGGTGGAGACACAGGCGTGACCGTACTGCGTCAGGGCTTCAATGTTGATCCACTGTTCAATGGCCAGGCGGATTGCGTGTCCACCATGACTTATAACGAATACGGCCAGGTACTCGATGGTGGTCTGACACCGGAATTCCTGACTCTTTTCCCTTATGAAGATGGTGGCGTAGCTACGCTGGAAGATGGTTTATATGTGTTGGAAAGCACCCTGGAAGATCCAGACAAAGTGGATGCCCTGGCACGTTTTCTGAAAGCCACAGTACAGGGCTGGGAATGGGCGAAAGAGAATCCTGAAGCCGCAGCCATGATCGTATTGGAAAACGACGATTCCGGCGCTCAGACTGAAGCCCATCAGGTGCGGATGATGACCGAAGTCGCCAAACTGCTCAGCAGCAGTGAAGAAGGCATAGGTTACCTTGATCCAGCCGCCTTTGATCGTACCGTTGAAGTACTGCTCAGCAGCGACTCCTCACCGGTCATCTCCAAAGTACCCGAAGGTGCTTATACCCACGTTGTTTACGATGCTATGAAGTCACTCGACTAAGCCTATTAGATCAGGTCTCTGACTCAGAGACCTGATCTTTTCCCTGCAGCCTACTCTATTAAATAGCTACTCCGCTACAACAATCACCCGTAGTGCATCCAGTCGTAGTCGGGCACTTTGCAAGGCATTCTGCATCAGTTGCGTATCGGCCTGGTGGCTGTCCAGTTCGGCCTGATCGATGGCGGGATTTACTTTCGCCAGGGCCTCCAGACGCTGATAGGCTTCATTCCGCGCCTTGGTCAGTGCACTGAGCGCGGTATCACGCAGACCCGGCAGCCGTGCATCAGCCTGCTGTTGTGCCTGCTTCAACTGACTGGTGATATTATCCCGCACCATCCGCACCATATTCTGCGAGGTCGATAGCTTCAGTGGCTTGGCTAACTGGTTGAGGGGCTGATGCGCCAGCGCGTCGCTCAGATCCCGTCCTTCCGGATCAATCAGCAAGCGCAGATAGCCACCCGGCAGGTAACGTGCCAGTTGCAGTGCTTTAGGTACCGCCAGATTCAATTCATACACGGTTTCAACCAAAAGTGTACCGGCTGGCAAAGCGGGCAATTTCAGCATACAAATAGCGTTATTGCCGGTTTCATTGCGAGTCAGCAAATCCATCAGCTCCAACATCAGCGGGTGTTCCCAGCTCATGAAGTCAATATCTTCACGCAACAGGGCTTCATCACGACTGAACGTCAGTGTCATGCCATCTTCCGGCAGCTCTGCCAGGTGACAGAGCATATGTTCACCCGGATGCAGCACCAGGCCATGGCGACCGTGAGGCTGTATACTGATGCCAAAGCGATCAAACAACCGCTCGGCATAAGTCTGGATACGGCTGACATCGTCCTCGTCCTGCATCGCTTCAAGCAATAGCTCGGCACGTTCGGCATTAAAACTGCTCATCTCCAGCAGGCGATCACGCCCTTCAGACAGGGTCAGTTCCAGTTCTTCACGCGCTTCACGGGTATCTTCAAGCAGGGTATGCAAGGCATCCTGATCATCCGTGCGCTGCATCACATCACGCAACGGCTGAGCAAAACTATGGTAGAGGGCATCACCGGTGGCACACACCCGTTCAAAGGCATTCAGCCCTGATGATACCACTGCATCAGCACCTCGGTAGGTGAGTGACGGTAGTAAGGCAGGTGAATCTGTACCGCCTCGGTCTGACCGATACGATCCAGACGACCTATGCGCTGTTCCAGCAGATCAGGGCTCAGCGGCAGATCAAACAGCACCAGATGATGACAAAACTGGAAGTTACGCCCTTCACTGCCGATTTCAGAACTGATCAGCACCTGCGCGCCCAGCTCTTCATCCGCAAAATAGGCGGCACTGCGGTCGCGGTTGATCAGGCTCATGCCCTCATGGAACACGGTTGAACGCACACCGATGCGCAAACTCAGGTATTCATCCAGGGCAATCGCGGTTTCGGCATGCGCACAGATCACCAGCACTTTGTCCTTGCGCTGTTGCTTCAGCCAATCCTGCAACCAGGCCACCCGCGGATCCTCACTGACCCAGTTGACACCCAACTGCCGCTCCGGATGCAGCAAAGGTTCCAGTGCATCGGCATCAGGTTGATATAAATTCGGTGCCATCAATGGGTAACTGTGAAAATGCCGCGCCGGGAAACCAGCTACCGTACGCCGGGTATTACGGAACAACACCCGCCCCGTGCCCTGTCGATCGACTAACTGGTTAATCAGCGAGGCAATTGCCGCGTCCTGCTCTTTTGCAGGTAAGGCCAACCACTGAGCAATCACGCTTTCACCCAGCCGTTCAGCCAGTTCCCGTTGGGTGTGCTTATCCTGTTTCAGGAAGGCCGCACCGCCTTCAAGTAACGAGCCGATCAGATGATTCAAATGAAAATACTGCTGCTCTTCATCCAGAAACTGATCCAGATCGGGATAGCGCTCCGGGTCCAGCAGCCGCAACCGGGCAAAGTGCCCCTCTGGACCTAACTGCTCCGGCGTCGCCGTCAACAGCAGCAAGCCGTCACTGCGCCGCGCTACCCGTTCCACACACTGGTAGGCATGGCTGACCACCTCTCGGCTCCAGCCAAGATGGTGGGCTTCATCCACCACCAGAATATCCCAGCCCGCCTGCTCGGCCTGCTGCAAGCGCGTTTCACTGCGTGCCAGCAAAGAAACCGGCGAGATAACCAACTGTGCCGTCTCGAAGGGATTCTCATGGCCCGAATCTTCCAGGGCTTCACAACGCTCTGCATCCAGTAATGAAAAAGTGAGATTAAAACGTCGACGCATCTCCACCAACCACTGGTGCAACAACGAATCCGGCAACAGAATCAAAATGCGTCGGGCACGTTCGCTGATTAAACGCTGATGCAGAATCATGCCCGCTTCAATGGTCTTGCCCAGCCCCACTTCATCGGCCAACAAGGCGCGTGGCGCTGTGCGCGAAGCCAGTTCAGCAGCAATATATAACTGATGCGGCAACAACTGCACCCGCGTACCGATCAAACCATAGGCTGGTGACTGCGCCAGTCGGTACTGGTGTTCACGTGTTTCAACCCGCAGCTTATACAATCCATGACGGTCAATCTGGCCGACAAACAGGCGTTCCTGAGGTTTACTGAAATGCACTGCGCTGTTGAGGTGCAGCTCCGGCAAAATCACCTCATTGCCATCACTGTCTACTCCCATATACAGGTAACAGCCGTTGTGCTCCATGCGCTCACGCACAGTAACCAGCACATCTTCATCACTACAAACCTGTTCATCAGCTTCAAAACACACCCGGGATAAGGGCGCATTGTCTGTGGCGTAAGTACGCACTTCAGCTGCTGCTGGAAAACTGATTTCAACCCGTCGATTGGAACACTCTACGACAATACCCAACCCAAGATCCGCTTCTGTGTTGCTGATCCAGCGCTGCCCCGGTACAAATTCTGTCTGAGACAATCTCTAACCCTCTGTAACGCTCTTAAAAATGCCATGATAGGCGCTGTCGCCGATGAGTTCAAAGGCTGATCGTGATTACTGAAAGACTATGCGATAATATTCAGCCTAAAATCGAGTTAACTGACACAGACGGACCCTCATGACTCAGACCAATGATGTGATTGCCTACCAGGGGCACCAAGGTGCTTATTCTCATCTGGCTTGCTGCCGCGTTCACCCGGAGCTCCGGGCACACGCTTGTGAAACCTTTGTCGAAGCCATGTTTATGGTGGAACGTGGCGACGCGCGGTTAGCGATGATTCCGCTGGAAAACTCCACCGCCGGACGGGTCGAAGAGATCTATCGGCTGATGCCGAAAACGCAATTACACATCATTGACGAGCATTTTGAACCGGTCAACCACTGTTTGTTAGCCTTGCCCGGCACCAAACTGGAAGAGCTGCGCACCGTATCATCCCACCCTCAGGCACTGGCGCAGTGTGATGGTAATATCAAGAAACTCGGTCTCACGCCCATCGCAGCCCTGGATACAGCCGGATCAGCCCACGAACTGGCTGATTCACGCCAGCCTGGCCACGCGGCTATCGCCTCCAGCCTGGCAGCGCAACTCTATGACCTGGAGATACTCAACGACAATTTCCAGGACATCAGTGGTAACACCACCCGCTTCATGATTCTGGCACGCGAAAGCCGCATGCCCGCCTTTGAAGACGGCAAGCTCTACATCACCACTTTGATGTTTCGCGTGCGCAACATTCCCGCCGCGCTGTACAAGGCGCTGGGCGGTTTCGCCACCAACAATGTCAACATGGTCAAACTGGAAAGCTATATGGCATCAGACACTATGCAGGTCTCCAGTTTCCACCTGGATGTTGAAGGACACCCGCACCAGTTGGCGATGCAACACGCCCTGCAGGAACTGAACTTTTTTGCCAATGAAGTCAGAGTGATGGGCACCTACAAAGCCCACCCCTTCCGTCAACCTGGCTAACTCCTAATGCTGCATCGCACAATAAAATACTTTCGTTAGAATTAAAAAATCTAACAATAAGTGTTTTCCCTATTGTGCAGCGCACAAAATTAGACTATCTTTGAATTGTCCTGAGGTTCAGGACGCGAAAAAGCTGATTCCTACCGGATTCAGCCTATCGCATCCCATCTCTCAACTCTTCCTGAGTTGTATGCACTTTGTTTGCCCCTCTTCGGAGGGGCTTTTTTTTGGCTGAATCATACAAAACCGGCATATCGACAACTGCATTAGCATTCTACTCAGCCGCTGGGATTAACGACTGTGAAGCATTACTTTTTTCAGCAGATTGGCTAATTGCACTCTCTCATCCTTATTCAGCGCTTCAAGCATCACTTCCATATTTTCAAGATGATCCTGCAGAGCCGCGTCCAGTTTTTGTTGACCTTGTTCCGTGAGCATGACTTTACAACTCCGGCGATCATCTTCACTTGCTATACGTTCAATAAACCCACGTTGAACCAGCTTTTCAATCCGGGTACTCATCGCACCGGAAGACAGCATCAAGGTTTGGTACAACTCCGTGGGTGTCAGAGGCACCTGGCTTCGGCGTAGAGTGGCCAAAATATCAAACTCAATACCACTCAAGTCATGCTGATCAAACGCTGTATCGATTTGTTTACGCCAGATAGAGCTCACTCGCCCCAACCTGCCGACAACCCCCATCGCTGAACAATCCAGATCAGGTCGGGCATCACGCCACTGTAACAAAATATGATCGACTGGATCCTGCATATCACTATCTCCAAAAGTATCTTATAGAAAAGATACTTGATCATAAGGAATTTCTCCATTACTCTTTAGAAAGTATCTTTTATAAGAGATACTTTCTAAAGAGTAATCATCCAAGGCAAAATAGTAATGAAACCAATACAGTCACTCACAACCCTGGTACTTACCGCCATTGCCCCTATCGTTTGGGGCAGCACCTACATAGTCACAACGGAGCTGCTCCCAGCGAACAGCCCCTTGATCGCCTCCATGCTCAGAGCACTGCCCGCAGGTCTCATCCTGGTATTGCTTTCTCAGCACTTGCCCAACGGCAAATGGTGGGGAAGGCTAGCCGTATTGGGGTTTCTTAATATTGGTTTCTTTTTCTACTGTCTGTTCTATGCGGCTACTTACCTGCCAGGCGGTATGGCCGCATTAATCATGTCGACGCAGCCGGTATTGGTGATGCTATTAAGCTATGCACTGCTGAAAAGTGATTTTAATTACAAACATGTAATCGCATGCCTGTTAGGTATAACGGGTATTGCCTTACTGGTTCTCAATCATCAGGCAGATTTAGATGCCAAAGGCCTTTTGGTTGGCTTGTGTGGTGCCGTAAGCATGGCATCGGGTGTTGTTCTGACCAAATACTGGGGACGGCCACCGGAGATGACACTACTTAACTTTACAGGATGGCAGCTGCTATTGGGCGGATTAATGCTACTTCCCGTCGCCCTGTGGATGGAAGGGTTTCCAACAGACCTGAGTCTAAAAAACTACCTGGGTTACGGCTATTTGGCCATATTGGGAGCCATCATCTCCTACTCACTGTGGTTTCGTGGCATTGAAAAATTGCCAAGCATCACGGTTTCATTTCTCGGGCTTTTAAGCAGTGTCTCAGCTGTCATTCTGGGTTACTTCATTCTAGATCAATCACTTACCTGGCTACAACTGGGTGGCGCGCTAGCCATCCTGGTTTCTATTGTATTGGCGTCCTCTTACACAGGCCGCTTAACTTCACCCCCTGTTTTAAAAGCAAATAAGGAATTAGCATGAAGCTTGTAATTATCTCTGGCAGTCAACGCACGCAGTCGAAAAGTCTGTTGGTGGCGCAATACCTACACCAACTGGCCGAAACCCATTTTGATCAGGTTCAAGTCTACGATCTGCATGAACTTAATTTGCCGCTCTGGAATGAAGGTGTGTGGAATGGCAGCGAAGAGTGGCAACCCTGGCGTGAAATTGCCAAAGAACTACAAACAGCCGATGCGTTTATCTTTATCACCCCAGAGTGGCACGGCATGGCAACCCCAGCATTAAAAAACTTTCTTATGCTGACGACAGATGATGAACTGGCGCACAAACCGGCCTTAGCTGTGAGTGTGTCCGCAAGTATCAATGGCATCTATCCCATCAGCGAACTGCGTTTAACCGGCAGTAAAAACAACCATGTGTGCTTTCTGCCGGATCACCTGGTTTTCCGCGAGGTCGATAAATTATTTGATGCCAATCAGCAGTGCCTGGATGAAGCCATGCACTCGAGGAGTGAATACACAATTCAATTACTGGCCACCTATGCACGTGCACTAAAGCCGGTGCATCAGGATATGCTGATGGCTGGCAAAGCGTTTCGCTATGGGATGTAAGGGTTAGTGGCAGATGTTGGTGTAGACACTCTCCTTGTGAGCGTAACGAGGAGGTGTCCAGTCAACTACGGGTGGTAACCTATATTGATAAAGCCGCTTGTCAGCGGCTTTATCAAAGTTACTCTATTTTCTCCTCGCCTTGGTAGACACCACTGACTTCACCATCTTGCTAAACTGTCGTTCCCCCGCACGTCGTTCCTGCAGCGACGCTGTGTTTCTAGCCTGTTCAGCATTAAGTTTCTGAAAGTTAGTTAACCGTCGTGCATCAAGTGTACCTTCATCAATTGCTTGCCGCACCGCACAGCCCGGTTCCGCTTTGTGCTGACAATCACTAAAACGGCACTGTGTAGCCAGCGCGTCAATGTCAGAAAAGGTACGACGAATACCATCGTCACACTCGGTCAGCTGCAGTTCGCGCATACCCGGTGTATCAATCAGCACAGCGCCATCGTCAGTGAAATGCATAGAGCGTGACGTGGTAGTGTGCCTGCCTTTGCTGTCATCATCACGAATAGAGGCCGTTTTCTGCTCAGTGTTGCCTGTCAGTGTATTGACCAGAGTAGACTTGCCAACGCCGGACGAGCCCACCACGGCCAGGGTGCTACCGGCTTTGTACCAGTGGCGAAGCTCGTCACAGCTATCACTATCGAGTGCATTAACCGCTTCGACCACTAACAAAGGGTCTAACTGCTGCACCCTTTGCTGTAACCTTTCAGCATCTGGGCACAGGTCTTTTTTGGTGAGTACCAGCAATGGCTCTGCCCCGCTGTCATGCGCCATCGCCAGGTAACGTTCTATCCGGCTTAAATTAAAATCATGGTTTAACGAGCAGACAATCAACAGTGTATCGACATTGGCGGCAATTAACTGCTCAGCCAGTTGGCTGCCAGCGGCTTTGCGTTTAAACAGTGACTTTCGCGACAATAAGCGCACAAAGCGGCCGTCGCCATCCAGCAGCAGCCAGTCACCAATGACCATCTGGGGCAGTGCAGGACTAATAGCCAGGCTACGCAGCCCTTGCTCTGTCACCAGCTCATAGGTGCTGCGATGATTCGCTATTACACGGGCAATAACGCCGTGTTCAAATTCCTGAAGATTAAGTTGTTGCTGAAAAAACGCCTGCCACCCAAGTTGCTGTAATGTTGAGGGTAAGTTCATCTCATTTCCTTTTACGCACAGCAATACCCTGCACGCACAGTAAAAAATGGTTAGGAACTCTGGTAAACGGCTTACAAAAACCGCATTAAATGATTTTCAGAGATCCCGGTCGACAAACACCGGGCAAAGGCAGGTTAAAGCAAAAAAGGTAACAGTTTAAGCTACGCCGCAGCCTTTACCGGGTGGGTAATTACTACAATCATCAAACTCTCCTTCATGCTAGAAATAAACATCGAAAATATATCAGAAGCGTTAACGCAGAGCAAAGTTACGATACCCGTAATGCAAAAAATTCATTACCGGAATTATGGGGGACAGATCTAAATTAATCCGGGCTAACGTCTTAAACACCCGAAAATCGGCTAATGCTGCCAGCACGTGCGCTTATCTTGTACAAAACATGCTCACAGAGCGGGTCCGAAGGTTCCAGGTCCGGATGCTTAAAGTTGTTGGTATAGGACATCCCGATTTTTTCCATAACAGCTTGAGAACGAATGTTGCGTACTGTCGTAAAAGAGACCACCTCTTCTAAACCCAAGTGAGTAAAAGCGTACCGCAATGACTCATTGGCGGCCTCTGTCGCGTACCCCATACCCCAATATCGTTTAGCAAGACGCCAGCCAATCTCAACACATGGTGAGAACGGCATATTTTCTTTGGGGATGTGCAGCCCGACAAACCCAACAAACTTGCTTTGGCCAGGGATCTCCACTGCCCAGAACCCCCACCCACGTTCAGCAATGAGAGACTTGATTTTTCTCCCCATACTGTAGCTTTCTTCCTCCGTCAGAAGCTTCGGGAAGAACTCCATCACGTCATTGTCCCTACACATCTGCGAAAATGGATAGAGGTCTTCGTCATCCCATTGCCGAAGTATCAATCTTTCCGTTCTAATCATACGTCAGGTAATGCCTTATAAAGCCGCGCCATGCTTGGCCTGATGATGTTGATTGCTTTATGAGAATGCCAACAGCACACTTAACATAGTCGTACACTTTAGGGCAGTTGCTTGATCTGGGACCTGCCACATTTAATACACTGATATTGAATTCATGGACGAATTCGCCAAGCAGTTCTACCGCTCGTATAGGTTCAACCAAAGCTATATCAATGAGTTTGTAGGGCTTGCTCTGCCGAATACAAAAAAGAACCGTAGCTTCAGTTCCTCCACGGACATAAGACTCATAAAAGATAACTGTACCGTCTGAATCTATGACATTTTGCTTCGTTCGCTGCCTATAGCCGCCACCGATTTCAGTTAAGGTATATACATTATCAATCGGCCCATCTTCAGACATTCTTCCGACAGGACAACTCCCTCCGATTGGAAATGAATGCTCTAGAGCGGCGTCTAGCGCCGCCCGGTCAGCACCGGTTTGCCCACCACTTATAACCTTTGAAAGCATGGCCTATCCTAATCATAATAACGCCGTTCATCAGCTTGCATCCGGCGTCGAAGACACAAACTGCATGAAATTGTTAGCCGGCACTTGCAATCTCTTTCCGCAATGCCTCTAGGCATGATCCGGGATGGTTTCACCTTCCTGTCTGAAGGAGACCTTACCTGCACTGGTTAGCTTTGCGCCGCCACAAGCGAAGCAAAACCAAAAGTGTAGCCCACAGTAAAAAGCCGAAGGCCGGCAAGCACCAAACGAACCCGGCGTCGGTGTACACGAGTTGAGCTTCTGGATCGTAGTACCGTCCAAGCTCATTAAAATCGATGCTCAAGTACCGCTCGTACCAAACCCAAAAAAAGAATGCGGACAGTACAAGCAACAAAGCGCATCCGGCTGAAAATACTTTGACTGGGGGTTGCGGGTCGATACTTTTCATAGGGCTAACGCCGCGCATAAACGGCCGAGTGAAACGAGGTCCGGCGACCGAAGGGAGCGTATTTGATGGTTTGGTTACGTGTTTTCGCCACTTCAAGCTCCAAGCAGAGGGCGATGTTTCAAACTATGATACTTCAATGCCATTTGGAGACAATGGCCTAGGGGCCCGTCTTTGATAGCTGCGTCCAGAGGCACAACGATCGCTCGTTTACCCTCAAATTCGAACTCATCTCGATATATCTCCCTAAAGGTTTCGATCAATTTAGTCTGGCAATGGAAATATACCTTTATAGAATCCGGATTTTTTGGCTTCCAGTCCATGCGAACCGTAGTGCCGCCTTTTACGAGATAACTGGCCTCACCCCACTTAAGAGTTTCTTCAACCGCACCCAAGTCGTTTTCTTCCGCGACCGCAAGTATGAGCTGACGAACGGCTAATAGCTGCCTCTGTGCCTCGTCAGGGTATGTCGAAAACTTGTCCTTTATTTCAGGTTTCACGAATCCTCCGAAATTGTGACACGTAACGCCCTTGTTCAGCCGTGACAGCTTGCTGGCATCGGCTGAAGCAGTTTGTTACGTTTTTGATACTTTGCCGCATTGCTTACACTTGATGCCATCTTTCACAGGAAACAACGGAAAGTCCAGGCCCAGGAACACCAGAAATGCCCAGCGACGACCAATTGGGTAGAACTCCGTATCGTAACTTCCGCAGTAAGCGCATTTTTTTGTTTCAATGCCGTACTCCTCGACAAGATCCTCCTCCCGATCCTCGGATAGAATGGCAATCGAAGCTTCTGCGTAAGCCTCGGGGACCTGAAGTCGCACTCCTCCAAGCGCATTGGAGTAAAGCCACTGCATATTTATTGTGTGTTCGTCAGCCACAAAAGAAGGTATACCTTCTGAATCAAGACGTGACTTAGCTATGTGTGCTTCGTAGGGGAAGCTATATCGCGAAATAGTTACTAGCACACTGACCTTCTAAAACGTAACATTTACATCATAGCCCCAAAGACCACTATACCAAAACGACTAACCTGCACTTAAATTGGAAAAACCCATAGCTGACCTATCTTCCCTCTTATGTACAGCCTTAATACCGGTCTATTATCCCGATATTATGCAGGCTTAACGCACAGAGAAAGCCTATTGCATTTGTGTAAACGGGTAGCATCCAAAATACAGTTAACTCGCTGAGTACCAAGCAGGCTACCGCATGGCCTGCATCATATTACAGCCGCCGCATATCCAGATTGTCTGTAATGGATTAAAACAGGCAGAGTTGATTGCTGCAAGGTTTGTTGTGAGGTCCACTGAGAGGCCTTCAGGTATCATAAATTAATAATACTCATGAATAAATGAAATAACATCGTTTTAATTCATACAAACTTGGGCGTATAACGTACACACAGACTTCAAGCCCAGACGTCCAGATGCCTTTTACGACTCAAGAGCGTCAACCGACAACGGCAAACACTGCCTTCAGGGCTTGTCTCAGCAAATCAGTAAATGGGATACCAGACAACGATGAATCAGGATTTCAGTTTTAGTATTAAGCGTATTCGTTTCGATGAACATTATCAGCCGTCGGACAGTACACGTATCACCACCAACTTTGCTAATTTGGCACGAGGTGAGTGCCGCCAGCAGAATTTGCGCCATGCTTTAACCATGATTGACAATCGTTTTAATGCATTAGCGCATTGGGATAATCCCCAAAGCGACCGCTACTCTGTCGAGCTGGAAATCATTTCCGTGGATATGGAGATCGAAGGCCAGGGTGACAGTTTTCCCTCGATTGAAGTGCTGAAAACCAACATAGTGGATCATAAAACCAACGAGCGTATCGAAGGTATTGTTGGCAACAACTTTTCCTCTTACGTGCGGGATTATGACTTTAGTGTCCTACTGCTTGATCATAATAAGCAGCAAGCCCAGTTCAGCATCCCGGATAATTTTGGCGACCTGCATGGCAAGCTGTTCAAGTATTTCGTTAACTCAGAAGCGTATCAGCAGCACTTCAAAAAGCCACCGGTTATCTGCTTGAGTGTGTCGGACAACAAGACCTATCAGCGCACGGAAAACCAGCATCCGGTACTGGGGGTGGAATACCAGCCAAACGAGTCGTCTTTAACCGAGCAGTATTTTAAAAAGATGGGTCTACAGGTTCGCTATTTTATGCCACCGAACAGCGTTGCGCCTTTGGCCTTCTATTTCGTGGGTGACTTACTGAACGATTACACCAACCTCGAGCTGATTAGTACCATCAGCACCATGGAAACCTTTCAAAAGATTTACCGGCCAGAAATCTACAATGCCAATGCTGTCGCAGGAAAAAGCTATCAACCGAATTTGAACAACCCGGATCATTCCATCACACACATCGTGTATGACCGGGACGAACGCAGCCAGTTAGCCATAGCGCAGGGGAAATTTGCTGAAGAGCACTTTATCAAACCCTACCGGGCTGTGCTGGATCAATGGTCGGCTAACTACGCTTAATTAATCACTCCCTGAATTTAGATAGAAGTATTGATGATGAAAACACTATTACCGACGTCAACTGCCGGCAGCTTACCGAAACCTTCCTGGCTGGCACAACCTGAAACACTTTGGTCACCCTGGAAATTGCAGGGAGAGGAACTCATTGACGGTAAACACGATGCGTTACGCCTGTCATTGCAGGAGCAACAACGGGCCGGTATTGATATTGTCAGTGATGGTGAGCAAACCCGCCAACACTTTGTGACAACCTTTATTGAACACCTCAGCGGCGTTGATTTCGAGAAGCGTAAAACGGTCAGAATTCGTAACCGTTATGATGCTAGTGTGCCAACCGTGGTTGGCCCAGTTTCCCGACAAAAACCTGTTTTTGTTGAGGATGCCAGGTTTCTACGTCAGCAAACCACTCAACCAATAAAATGGGCGCTGCCAGGCCCCATGACGATGATCGACACGCTGTATGATGACCACTATAAAAGCCGTGAAAAACTCGCCTGGGAATTTGCCAAAATCCTCAACGAAGAAGCCAGAGAACTGGAAGCCGCCGGTGTGGATATCATTCAATTTGATGAACCGGCCTTCAACGTGTTTTTTGATGATGTGAACGAGTGGGGCATTGCCTGTTTGGAAAGAGCCATCGAAGGGCTTAACTGCGAAACGGCGGTGCATATTTGCTATGGCTATGGCATCAAGGCCAATACCGACTGGAAAAAAACCTTAGGTTCCGAGTGGCGGCAATACGAACAAGCTTTTCCAAAGCTGCAAAAATCCAATATCGATATCATCTCGCTCGAGTGCCACAACTCACATGTACCCATTGAGTTACTGGAACTGATCCGGGGTAAAAAAGTGATGGTCGGCGCCATCGATGTGGCAACCGACACCATCGAGACACCTGAAGAAGTCGCGGATACGCTGAGAAAAGCCCTGCAGTTTGTCGATGCCGACAAGCTCTACCCTTGCACTAACTGCGGCATGGCGCCTTTATCCCGACAGGTTGCAGCAGGCAAGCTCAGTGCTTGGCAGCAGGGGCACAAATTGTGCGCAATGAATTGCTGGCCAGATAATATCCAGCAAACGTGAGGGTGGGACGAATCTAACACTATGCTATTACTCAGGATGCAGGGGCTTCTCAGGCTCAACAGCAGAGGCCATCACAACCAGCCGCTGGGTTCCCCCTGCGGTGAACGCATCAAAGGGATAACAGGTCACCAGTATCAGTCCACCTGGAAAGGCGGTGGGCGTCAGCCGGGTAACGGCTGAATCCACCACCTCAATCTGATCAATCTGGTAGGTCACATTTCCGTTATGGTCGCTGAGCATCAGAGTCTGGCCTGGTTGTATATTCCGCAGGAAGCTGAAGTGGGTATCTCTGTGTCCGCTGATAATCCGTGCGGCATGGGTCATCGCATGTGCCTGCATATTTTCACCGGGGCCAAAAGCCAGCGAGCTGCCGCTGTCTCCGGCCAGGACAATCTGGTCAATATCCATATCAGGCACGCTCAGACGCGCAACCGGCCAGTGGTCGGCCCAGGGCCAGGGTTTTACTGCTGTGCCGCTGTCCAGACTTTCGGCCCAGGCATCGGCCAGCAGCCATTGCGCCAGCCGGGCTTTTGCAGGAATCCACAGCGCTGTTGAGGTGAGGATCAGACCAGCAGCCACAAGGGCTGCCAGTATGAGGTTACGGATGCTGAGGGTCATGCACACCACCTTGAACCGGACTTTTTGCGACGCTCCACAATCATGACGGAAAGTGCTGCCAGCAGTGCGGCAAGTCCTCCGGCGAGGGTCAACTGATACCCGGTAGCGCCCTGGGCCATCCCCAGATCAAGGCCGTGGGGTTTGGCTGCAGGCACCACCAGAGTTTCGCTCATTTCCTGTTCAGGACGGACAGGTGTTTTATCAACGGCAACCAGGCTGGTGTATGGCGTAACCAGGTGATATTTAAGACCCAGCGCAATGATTTCAGAACGGATCTGTTCTTCGCTGACACCTCTGAGATACCCACGGCGCCAGTCCTGCACCGCACGCTGGCCCAGTCTGTCATGATACCCCGGGTATTATCCGCCGGTGCCAGTGTCAGTGTTTCCTGCCAGGCGGCATCACCGGTACGGCCACTGATACGGACTTCGCCTGTGCCGTTTGTCAGTTGCATCGAAACAGCCAGCGGCTCACCGGAGTAAAGGTCAGGAATTACCGATGGCATCAGGTCTTTAATCCCCTCGCCTTCGATCCTGATATCGGTCATTGCCGGTTTTTCCAGCTTGTTGAAGAGCGTTTGCATGCTGCTTTCAGATTCAGACGGAGACGCAATATACGTAAAGGTGCCCCGCCCGGCTACGGCGGCCTCTTCCATAAAGTAACTGTTGGGTGCGCTGCCGATACCCACTGTGAACAGGCGGGTGTTATCGAGACGGCTGCGGATCAGATCAAACAGTTGCTGTTCGTTAGACACACTGCCATCGGTGATAAACACGATCTGGCGCAATCTGGGGGTGTCATCATTACTGCGTAGGCCTGTCAGTGCAGCAGTGAGCGCAGGTGCCATTTCGGTACCACCGCCTGCCTGCAGTGAGTTGATATAGCTGGCGGCCTGCTGACGGCGCCGGATATCGGCTATAACCGGCTGGTTAAAGAGCGTATCGGTTGAAGAGTTAAACTGAATCACGTTAAACGTGTCATCAGATGCCAGCCCGTCTATACCGGCCTGCAGCGCTCTGCGCGCGGCTTCAATTGAGGTACCGGCCATGGAACCTGATGTATCAATCACAAAGACCACTTCCCGGCTGTAGCGTGCTGTGTGCAGATCCTGAGGCGGCATCAGCATCAGCAGACCATAGTGTTCATCCCCATGCTGCTCAGAGAAAAACGCCGCCGAAGGTTCGTCGCTTTCCACCGGTGTCCAGTTCAAAACAAAATCACGGTAGTCATCCGGTTCATCCGCCAGCAGGCTGATGATGTAGCGGCCATCGTCTGTCTGTTGCTGACTGATCTGATGTGAAGGGCTGTCCAGAGAGCTGAGTCTGAATCCAGGTTGCAGATTAAGGCTGATCTCAACCGGCCCCGGAGTATTGCTGACTGCGGTTTCGTCATCACCGCTTGTGGCCATCACGGTTTTACGCTCACCCGGCAGTACCTGCCAGCCGCTGTTCAGGGTTGCCTGTCCCTCAACCACACGGCGCACTTCTCCGGGCTGTACCGGGTTATAACGTGGGGTGATCGCCAGCGGGAAACCGGCGCTGAACCGGCCATCTTTCCAGACCAGTGTCTGCTGATACTCAATACTGATGGTGACCTCGCCACCCGGCGGAATATTGGCAACGGATGTGTGAAACAGGTTGGGGCGGTCCTGCTCGGTGAGCGCGGCGTTCTGTCCCTGAGATTTTGCCTGCTCATAGGTTGCCCGGGCCTGCTCTTTTTCCTGAATATCACCCTCGATGATGCGGTCCCCTATCTGCATTTTCAGGTGATCAACGGCTGCCTCACCTGGCAGAGGGAACAGATACAGTGCCTCTGTCCAGTTATCTGTGGGGTTATGGAATACCTGGATCACCTGAGCGCGCAGCACAGAGCCTGTAATATCCATGGCCACACGGGTGCTGACCAGCGGCATATCCTGCTTGTGCCCCTGCTCATCACGGGATACCAGGGTACCGTGGGTAACAGCATCAGCAACCACATTCTGTGCACACCCCATCATCAGACAGGCCAGAATCAGTGGGCGTATTCCTTTGTGTGAAAATGTATGCATTTCTCTTCTCCTCATTAAGATGTGGCCAGTATCTGCTTACTGCTTGAGGAAAATATGAAGTGAGTGTGAAGTCCTGTTTTTCTGTGAAATAACAACGCCAGATTACACTCAGGCACAGGTGCCACACACCCTAGTGGTAATATAAGCGGCTTTACAGTAGCTGATCTGCCAGAGATAATGTGAGCATCTGCACCACTTATGGACCGGCGTTTTAACAGAGGGAACACCATGGCGGTACTGATTGTTGAGGATGAGCCATCTATTGCTGACACCATACGCTATGCTCTGGAAACCGAACGGATAGATAACATCTGGGTCACCACCGGGCAGCAGGCTCTGGATGCACTCAGCGCCGGTAATACAGAGCTGGTTCTGCTGGATATCGGCCTTCCTGATATGAGCGGATTTGATGTCTGTCGGGTCATCAGGCAGAAATCCTCTGTGCCGGTGGTGTTTCTGACCTCTCGCCATGAAGAGATCGACCAGGTGCTGGGTCTTGAACTGGGCGCTGATGATTACATCACCAAACCCTTCAGCCCCGGGTGCTCACGGCCCGTATCCGTGCCCGCCTGCGCCAGCCTCCGGAAGCGGCGCATATCACCTCTGCTGGCTTCAGTCACGATGCAGATGGCGCCAGAATCACGCTGAATGGTGTCTTGCTGGATCTGAGCCGCTATGAATACCGCCTGCTACTGTTACTGATGAGCCATCCCGGCAGAATCTATTCCCGTGAACAGTTGATGCAACAGGTTTGGGAAGAGCCTGAACGCAGCTTCGACCGCACTGTCGATACACACATCAAAACCCTCAGGCGCAAAATCCGCGACATCAGCAAAAACTGTGACCCGCTCAAAACCCGCCGTGGTCTTGGTTACAGCTTTGAGGCAGACGCATGAGCCTGAGATTACGCCTGATTCTGGTGTTTCTGTTTTCAGTGCTGACAGGCCTTAGCAGTGTGGTTTACTGGGTACTCGATGAGCTGGAGCCCCGTTATCAGGAAGCTCAGGAGGATATTCTGGTCGACATATCAGAAATGATGGCCACTCTGATCGCGAATGAAGCCGTCAGCTTCAGCGAAAGCGGTGGCACCGTGATCGACACGCATCTGGCTGAACGGCTCTTTGCAGGGCTGGCCGGCAGGCCGCTAAACGCACAAATTTATGATCTGCTTAAAACCGAAGTTGATCTGAGAATGTATATCACCGATGCCAGAGGCACCGTGATTTTTGATTCCCATTACACCGATACCGGCCGCGATTATTCCCAGTGGCGCGATGTCTATCTGACTCTGCGCGGTCATTATGGTGCCCGCAGCAGCGACGATGTACCCGGCCAGAGTGATACCGAACGGCTCTATGCCGCAAGCCCGGTGCTGTATCGCGGTGATATTATCGGTGTGGTGTCCACCGGAAAGCCCACCCGCAACATTAAACGCTTTATCAGCCACCTGAGCACCAACCTGCTCTGGATTTCACTGGTCGCTGCACTGGCAACTCTGTTGACTGGTCTTGTGATCACCCTCTGGATTACACGGCCCCTGCTCCGCCTTGAACAGTATGCCAGAGGGGTTTCCAGAGGCGAACGCCCCGCTCTGCCGGCGCTTGGTCATAATGAAGTTGGACGTGTGGGTACAGCGCTTGAAAGCATGAAAGCCGCACTGGATGGTAAATCCTATGTGGCAGATTATGTGCAGAGCCTGACGCACGAACTGAAAGCCCCGATCGCTGGTATCCGTGGTGCAGCAGAGCTGTTACAGGAACCGATGTCCGATGCACGGCGCAATCAGTTTCTCAATAATATTATTGAGCAAGGTTCAAGGATGCAGGAGCTGATCGAGCGCTTGCTGAAACTGGCCGCCATTGAATATCAGAGCAGCCTGGAACGACACGACAGAGTCGTACTGAAAGAGCTGATCGCAGCAGTCTGCCGCAGCCTTGAAGACTATGCCAGCCAGCACAGAGTCAGCCTTGAATACAACTGTGACCCTTCCCTGTCCATCACCGGCGACAGTACCCTGCTGCAGGATGCACTGAGCAACCTGATCCGCAACGCCACAGAGTTCTCACCGCCAGAGTCAGCTGTACTGATCGGTGCCGTACAAAACGATGCTTCTGTTTACATCAGCGTAAAAGATTCCGGACCCGGGGTGCCACCTTTTGCCGAAGAAAAACTGACCCAGCGCTTTTTCTGTCTGCCCCGGACAGATGGCAGCAAAGGCAGTGGGCTGGGCTGAGTTTTGTTCATGAAATCATGCAACTGCATAACGGAAAGCTGAATTACCACCGCGAAACGGAACCACCAGCTACTGTGTTCTCACTGACACTGCCAGTTGAGTGTAGCCTGCCGAACGGAGTTTGATGTTATAGACTGAGTCATACTGCTACCAGCAAAGGGACTGAAACTCGGCTTATACAAGCCCGTCGCTTTGATTATCCATCCTGCTGGCGTGCACCAATACCCTGAGCGAGTGAACTTACACCGGCGCTGAACCTGAAACTAACTGAGACTGATACAGTAACCCGCTTTTTCAATAGGACAGATGCTGGTTAACCGATGAATGTCTCGGTTTTGGCATCTTGCATCGCCCTACCGCCTACATCCATGTAGCGTAGTGCCCCAGACCAACCTGCAAGGAGCAACCCGGTTTGGCAGTGGTTAAGAACCACGCTAAGTGAGCCTCTAGGCAACCGAAGAAAGTACCCTTGTGGTATTTTGCTGTAAGTCATTCACAGCCAACGATGACAGACGAAGTAGGGGCACTAGCTCAGGGACTTTATATTGATTGCTGACGTGGCCAATAAAGAACTAATACCTATTGGCTCATAGGGGTTATGTGTTCTGTTTATGCTATGGCACTCAAGATTAAAGTCTGCTAAAGATCATAAATAAAAGCCCTGCCGAGTTAGCTTAACAAACTCTGTTTTAACTTAGTTGCCGTACGTAAATCGACTAAAGGGCAGGTCGAAGTTTTCATGAAGACTTAGTTATTGCCTCTCAGCCATCTTTAGCCAATCATTGATGGAATTAACTCCCAGTGTCAACAGCAAATCTTGCACTGATACCACACGTTTAAGCATTGCACCTTGATCAGATTCTTCACGTTCCTCAGCTTCGGCAAAAAGCCGGGTCACCAGTTGAACAAGTTGATTGTTATGATCGTAAAAATGGGACTTGGTACGACTAATATAACCTAGATAAATTTCTGTCGTGGCCAATGCGATATCTGGATCACGTTGTGAAATGGCGTTGAGCCACTCGTCCAATCCAAACAGCCGGTGACTTTTGTTTTCGCTATCGAGTTCGAACACACTAAAGCACAATTGAATCAATTCTATCGGGATGGAGATAGGTGGCTCTTTGTCCCGAAAGATGTTCCCGGTATGTCGAGCAACCACCGCTGCATGACCACTGCCGGTTTTTAGTCCTGTCTCGATACCTGTAAGGCATTGCTCACGATGCTTTTTGATATTCTGAGGATAGGTCCAAACGCTTATTGCACCCTGCCAAGCTTCGGTAATATCCAATGTGCTCAATTCTGTAAGCAAATCGGCAAAATTGAGATGTCCCGTTAGGGCAGACAGTGCTGAAATTCGTCCCCAAGTTTCCATGTCTTTCTTGCTGCCCTCATGGCGAAGGCGTACAAGTAGAGGGGCGACCTTATCGAAGTGACCGTGATAGGCATAATACAGACAAGGTTCTGCGGACTTCCAAAGACCCACGGAGTCCAGCATGGCATGATCAAATAAATCCCAACCCAATTCGGGGTTCTGTCTTTGGAGATACGGCAAACGTCGCAAAATTAATGCACGGATTGCAGGGTGTTCCTTGCTGGCAAATCTAAGTAGTGTTGGGGGTAACAATTCGGGTAGTACAATACTCTGCTCGTGAAAGTTGTTGACCAAAATCATCAAGGCTTCGACGATATTCCCGGTTATCATATTGATACCAGTAGTAAGAAAATCGACCGAATCCCAACGTGTAGAGCTTTCTTCCCTAAGCTTTCCAAAGCCTATTGACAAGAACACAAGCCGCGAAGCAGCAAGTGTATCCTGGATGACATGTGCACAGGATACCAGGGCCTTGGCTGCAGAGCGATTGAGTTGCCAATGAGCGGGATGCCTTTCCAGTTCATCAAGTATTTGGTTCACCAAGGCAGGTGCATCAGGCTCATCGATTGGTGTCCAGGCAGTGTTCGCTTGCAAGTTTCCATAGCGATGTGCCAGGTAACTGGCGATACCATCCATGATCTCATTGCAAAATCCGGGTGAAATATTCGTCCAATGGGATGTCAGTAAACCTAGGAACCGGGATGGGTGGCGAGATGAAGCCTCGCGTAGTTGCCAACCGACCTCTCGCTCACCTCCGACCAAAAGGTCATCGAAATCTCGGCCATGTCCGGTGTAGTGCGCGAGTAAATGAAATATCCCACTATCACTGGCATTGAGGAGAACCTCGTATGAAAATGGGGCGGCCACATTACCGCCTCTCATGCAGATGTGCGGCTGTCGAAAGAATGTCCCATACACCTTTTCGTATGCATCTAGTATCGCTTGGGTTTCTGATGAACGCAGATGGCATGGTATCGTGGATATATACTCTACTCGCCTCTCCAGAGCCCATAAGCGTGTTTCCCCACCCTTTACCGTCTCATCCTCCCACAAGGCCTGTATTGTTGCCATGACTGAATCTTGTGTATGGCTATCAAGGTAAATAAATGCAGTCTGAATCAATGCACCCAACTCATAAGAAAGCTCAAATTCAAGTAAATTACTGTCGCATAATAGGTGACCGATCAGGTCTATATTTTCCTCTGGGTTACTAATGAAAGCGAGGATGGCGAAGTAACACAATGCCCCTTCGTGGTTAAAGCATAAGCGTTCTCGGTTACTTTGCCACCAATCGGAGTTACTTTTAGCGTGATTGAGAATGGCTGCTTCAACGGCATCCAGTAGAACACGTTCACTATCTATGTATGCATGATCGGTCTGCGTGTGAGTGTCACTATAAGAAGTTTCACTCAGGAATTCACTGCGATAGCCTATTCGGGTATCACCATAACGCGTTGATCGGAGTTGACTCCATTGTTCGATTTTTTTCAGTGCCAAATCAAGTAACGCGGTGGATTGCGCCATCCGCTGCTTCAGGAAACTCTCATCTGTTTCACCAAACTCATGGGGTTGGCAATGCAGTTTATTATCAAAATGAAATTTCAATATATCATCATCGTTGATCTCACCAGCGATATAGCGCCATAGGGCTTTGTCATCAATAGTGCCGGCATTGACACTACGTGCAACAGTACGTCCCAATAAAATATGGTCTGGTTTCGGCATACTGAGTAGTCGCTCTAGCAAAGGTGCAACGAGTGATAAATTTTCTGTTCGAAAGTCGGATAAAGAAAAAACTAACTGCTCTGAAATTCTATTGCCGTCCAGCCAATCTAAAGCAATTGCATCCATCCAGAATGCCAATACGCCAGCAGCATCGTCATTTGCCCACTGCGCTATGCGATGAACATGTGTTGTCAGCCCCTCGGCATCGTGCACTTCCTTCAATGCGGGCACCAGATAAGAAAGCCAAAAGTGATGCCACTCTACCAACGATCCCTGGTTGTAAATCACCTGAAACACCTCGCGATGGTTGGCATGTAAATCTCGTATCAGCGGCCAGTCATCGTCCTGAGGTATCTGTCGGGAAAATGATTCGGCAACCAGGCGACGGATATGGAAGGCGGAGTTGCCTGTCAATACTGTCCGCAGTTGCTTCCTAAATTCGCGGCGTTCTCCCGTCGCCAACTGTGCAACAAAGCTACGTATGCTCGGCCGTACGAAGGGAACGGGAGGCAAGCCTTGGACGAACTCATCGAGCGAGACGCCCCGGCGTAGGGCGCCACTAATCACCAGTACATCTAGTAGAGTTTGATGCCCAAACGTCAATTTACCATCATAGGTATCGAGCAGTACATTGAGACTGTGTAGTCGTCGCAGGATGTCCTGTGAAGCACTGAAGCGTTGATTTGCAATAGACAGACTGCGAGATTTCAGCATCGCATCGGCAATGTATTCAATTGCTTGCATCGCTGTGTCCCCCAGCGTGGGATCGGCCTTCACGATGGTATCGAGGTAGCGTTGTCCTAGTGCTTGGCTGGTCACTACGTTGAAGCTGCCTTCACGTTGCGCCAGTTCGACAAACAGAGCAAGTTCGCGAGGATTACGGATCAGTTCACGGGTGGCGGCATCAATAGTCGTCGAATCGATTTCAAGCTTGCAAAGAAGCGATACAATTTCAGACTCCCAGTCCAACGGCAGGCACTGCAATTCGCAGTCCCATTGCCGAGCAGCGATGCGTCGATCGTATTTACGGTCGAAGTCGCGGCAAGCGGTGATAACGGTAACATTGGGAAATAGTAGCAACTGATCAATTTGTGCCAGAAAGTACGTCAATATGCTGTGTTCGCGAGCGATGGATAAGACATCGAGTGAGTCGATAACTACGACAACATGTGCGTCTTCAGCTAAACGGGAAGCTTGTTCTACCACTGCTCTGGCAGGCCCTGTGCCTGGCGATCCTGCGCCGCTGCAAGGTCGGCGAATTCGCGTGATTGGATAAAGAGTGGTACCAGGTCAGATCGGACTTGCATACGCTGTTCTAGTGCTTCTTGCAGGCTCAACATCACACAGGTTTTGCCAGAACCAGGCAGACCCGTAAGCAAAATGGAACGTTTCTTGGCATCGATAGCTGCTAGGAGTTCGCCCAAAACTGGGCTAGAAATGCGCTGCCCGGCAATGTCCCGATGCCAATGCCTGCCAATGACCGAAGTGCTGGCAAACGATTTTCGCACCTCTGAAATGTCCATGCTCGGAACCAGCATTGCGCCCGAGCGATGAAGAATTTCTTTGATGTCGTCTTTGGTTAGTCGATGCTGGGTTGAGGCGGACAGGTTGCCGTCCTCCACACGACCACCAAGTTTATCGAGTCGCATACAGAGAGCGTTGAAGGCAACATCTGAGTTACTTGCCATTTGGTGCAAACGTTCTCGTAGTAAAATCTCCATGCGATCAAAATCTGGGCTGATCTCGAAAGAGGTACGGTGTAGGAATTCATACGTGGAAAGATTGGGCACCTGATCGGCGATGCGAGCGGCCAAGTCGCTATTTGTTTGCCTATGTTCTTTGGTCAATTTCGCAAGATAATCAGCCTCATTGGCATGGAGGGTACTGTATTCACGTAGTTTAGCGAGTGATCCAAACTCGCTACGCGAATAGAAGCGGACTTGAGCTTGTTTATTTTTAGCCAGCGCTAGTGCCGCTTTGTCCAGCTCATCTGCAAGATCAGCTATCGACCATGCCCTGAAATTGGCTTGGTTCTTTTTGCACTGGCAACAAATCAAGGAACCGTCTGATTTTCCAATTACAACATCATCTACCAGATAGTTTGTAGAATCTATCTCAAGCCATTGAAATTCGAGATCGGACAGGACAGTTAGTGCCCAGTCGAAGGCAACAAGTGTCTGATAAATATCGCCACGGTTGGAGAGTATTCCTGCGATGCTCATTTAGTCGCTTGCCAAATTTTTTTCATCTAAATCCTCTACTTTAGAAGCTGATGGTGCTGTTGTTGGAGCAGCTACTAGCGACCAGATCCCTCTGACTTTCTCAGCCCCTTTAATTACGGGCTGCTGTCAGTCGTTAGCTGATATTGGGTACACATAACGATTTGCTAATGGGCTGCCGCAGCGCAGCGTAGGCACTCCCGTGGAGGCCTCGTTTTTTGTAGCCGGAACGAAATTAAGCAACTTGTTAGCAATATTTACTAAGATACGCCTCTCCCAGTACATCTAAATTTTTATTCCAAAGCTCAGCGATGAGCTTTAATGAAAAGCTGTGAAAATTATCAACACCAAGCTGATCCTTTTTAACCAGATTATGCAATGCATGAAAATCTGAATCTTTTAGACGAAATATTGGCGTATGAACAGCATCATTTCTTAACTCACGGAACCAGTCATATAGCTTAAATTGGAAGTCATCAATAACTGATTTTTGTTTGAGTATTTCTAGCCGTTGATAATGATTTTTGAGTTTAGCTTCTGGGATGTGATAATCTAATAAGCTTTTCACCATCATCTCGACAAAAGAATGGGATACGATCACGAGTAAACGCGGGTTATCTTTTACTATTCCAATTTCTTTTCCAACCTGTAGCATGTAATTCTGAACCAAGCATACCCCCATATTGCTAACGCTTTGCTCACCGGAAAATGGCGTGCACCAGCAAGTTATTTTTTGCGGTGCAAAAAATTTTAGCACTACAATTCATCATCCCACTCAGACTCCCTATCTTCTCTCTCAGTTGAGTCAAAGTATTCCTCATCCATTTCATCAAACTCAAAATGATCTTCGATATGCCCATCACGATCAAAAAGTGCATCAAGATCGATTTCATGTTCATCGTCTTTCAATTCAAATATCGGCCTACATGATTTACTGTCATCATAGAACGATATCCCTAGCTTATGAAGAGCCCCAAAAAAATTATCATCTTTAATATAATTTGAGTCGCTATTTTTAAGCCAAAGACGTCTTCCGGCCTCGTATGACAAAAGCCAAGCATCTGCATAAAGTGACTCTTTGTTCGAAAATTGCCGCAAGTAATCAGCACGTATATTTGTTCTGATGATTCCAGATGCATATAAGTCCAATACAATTAGAACGCAAATAGAGCTAGACATCCCCTCAATTTCTCTAATAACTTCCCTCTTGATATTTAGTTTTAACTCCTTGCATATCCACAGGAGCCAGGATACTTCACTATGATGATCAGATATAGCATGAACTTTTATAAGATTATTGCAGAATCTTTGGATGGCATCCTTATTTATATTGTAGCTGTAATAATTGTATGTCGAAAGAATATTTGCAATGACTTGAAGGGTATTTGGGAAAGAAAATCCACACTTAAGCAAATATGCCTCGAACACATCCCAGTTTGATTTTTTAATTATTCGCGATGAGATTTTTTTTAATCCATACTTAACTAAGCTCTCGTCTGTATACCTTTCTTCCAAGGAAAATAGGGCCTCAAAATAATTGTGTATATCATCTCTTTGTTTCTTCTTTTGATCTGAAATATCAAGCTTCTTTAGATTATACTTCCATGTTTCTTCAACAAGCTCTTTAACCTCGACTATTTTTGTTTTTGCAGGGTTGATCTGAAGCTCGAAATTACTTATAGACTTTGTGAGCTGAGCAAGACATTTTTCCGCGTCCTCTCTTGTATCGAAGAATAAAAAGTAGTCATCTACATACCGAAAACCTTGCGGCCAACCTTTAAGAGCTTCTTTAACCTGAATATCAATTGCCACCCCTATAATTTCAGCAATAATATGTGAAGTATCTGGCCCAATCGGCAAACCTATAGTTTGGCGATCTTGAATCCCCATGCTTTTTTGGTCAAGAATGTTGCCGAAATACATAGCGCTTCTTTCTGAATTTCTTTTGGCTTCAACTTTTCCGTGCAAAGCCCATGGAATGGTGTGGGTATATATGCTTGGAAAAAAAGTCGATATGTCTGTTATCAACACATACCTATAACCTGTAGACTTGGTTATTTTGGCTTCATATAATTCACTAAATTTACTTAGCTGAATAGCTCTTAGAGATGGCGATATTTGCGGAATGCTTAATGATATTTTGCTCTTCCGATAGTGTTTTTGTATGTCACTCCAGTAAGTAACTATTTCTTTAGCAAGAAAAAAATAGCCAACAGGGTTGATAATTCTAGTAATACGTCGATAGTAGGATGAGCGTGCTACAGAGAATTTTTCCATTCTGCAATCAGGTGCTTTTTGTGCTCCCCAGCGGCCTTGAAATTCTTTGTATTTACTTGCGTAAGGTTCTGACGTAAACCCAGGAGGCAACTGAACAGGAAAAAAACCTTTTGCTAGAAGCTCTTTTAATTTATCCATACTTACCTATTTAAACAGAGACTAGTTTGCAGAATCCAGTAAAAGTAATAGTGCCCCGCGCCATGCGCGCGAACTGGCGAGCGTCGCAAGGAACTTAGGCCCCGAATGACGCGGCTTGTTATAATTCAGTAATCCAACTGTAATTTTTATGCAACTTGAATATATCTTTGGCAATTTTATTCGTTGTTTTATTTTTGATTTTATCCATTGTATGAACAATAGCACCTTCGACTATATTTTCTTCAAAATTTGTTCGAGGACCGAATTTTGTCATCTGAGCTTGGATTGCTTTCCAATCTGCAAGCAATTCTTTTGGGAAATGAACATCAAGCAAACTTGATGTTGCATCACTGGTGCTCAGTAGTCGCTTTCTGCCACCGCAAGTACCAATACACGATTCATCAATTGCTTCTTCGATAAGACCTTTAACATACTGATACTTCATAGGTGCTCCGATGAATCTGAGAGAGCTATAACGCTTGTAAGCTGGTGACCGAAAAGCATAGCTTTCTCGGTTCCCAGCTTACAAGCGTTAACTTTTCTTCCCTTCAGAAGAACTTTCCTTTTTAACGGCCTTCACGGTAGGCATCGGTGTTTTTGTTTTTGTAGGTGGCAACTGCCTATTTAATACCGCCCGACCGTCACTGCTCCACTTTGATATTTTTTCGTTTTCATCAGGCATTTACTTTCTCCTTCATTGATACGTTGATTCCAAATAAAGATCTGCCTCCTCTTGTGCCTTTTCAAGTGCAGACCTATTTTTAGGTAGCGCAATTCCACTAAGACACTTGCGCTCAGCCGCAAAAGACTTTTCTTTCAAGTCACTCCATCTTTTATGGATTTCTTCTTCAGTCCATTTCCCTTCAGCAACAAAATACCAATCCCTTTCTGAACTAAGAGATAATTTTGAAATTTCATCTCCCAGAGAATTCAGAGCAGCCATACGCTTCCTATACGGAAGCAGAGGCTTGACTGCTGTAATTACTTGAGATGCCGCGATTATCAGCGCCCAAGCAAACTGATAGTCTTTCCAAACAGCCCATGCCGCAATACTTGTTGAAGACGTAACAGCAAGAAAAATATTAATCCATTGATCATATTGCTGTTGTTGAACAGCATAGTTTTGCAAATAGAAAACATGAACTTTTAATTCTTTTAGCTGATTCCAATATCTATTCTGATACATAAAAACCTTCTTCTACAAAAACAGCAAATATAAGCCAAGTGCCAATATAAATAAACCTATGCTGTCAAATAATATTCCAACTATAGAGTTATTTCTAGGATGGCTAATCAACTCTCCTCCACTAGGAACACTTCTACTGGGAGGAACTATTTCTGTAAGAATGGGATGGTTAACCCATTCGCCAATTCCAATTAGAATACATGCCAGACTAAGAACTTGAACAGTATTATTATCAACGCCTTCTAGACTTACTGTTAATGACGTAAGAAGAAACAATGCACCTAACACAATCAGTACATGATACCAATAATCCAGCTTAAGATTTGAAAGCGGGTTATTCATTATTATCCTCGTATCAGTTAACATTTACATCCTAGCCCCAAAGACCACGATACAAAAACGACTAACCCTGCACTTAAATTGGAAATCCCCAATGGGGATCTATCTTCCATCACATCTACAGCCTTGATACCGGTTGGTAAATAGGCTATCAAGATCAATACCCAAATTACGTGAGCATCGAGCAGGCTACCGCACGGCCTGTGTCATATTACAGCCGTAGTATATTCATATTGTCTGTTATGGATTAAAACAGGCCAGGTTAATTGTTGCAAGGTTTGTTAGGAGATTCGAAACAGCACTGCTAGCCACGATGTTCAAAGGGTTGAGTCTGTAGCAAACTACTTCCAGCCCATACGCCCTGCATGATTTTTCAGGGCGCATAAAACCGCCAGTTTGGCGACGACGAAATTATTTGCGCCATTTTCACATAGCTGCTGCTTCCAGGATGTGAACCGTCATTGCTCATCACCTCAAGCTTGTATGAATCCTCAGACACCAGGGACGAAAAAATATCAATGTACGGCACGCTCTGCGCCGCTTCTTCATCCCCCGTGCCATTGACGAAAGAATCACCCACAAAACAAATTCTAATATCTGTAGTCATTAATACCTCGCGATTTTCGCCCTGACGAGCCAGCCATAAACGGTCGATTGCAACGAGCGCAGGGGAATACCGAGATAGCTGTTGCATGTAGTGCAGACGCCTATTGTTTTCAATTCGTCAGGCACTTGCTACACTTTGATATGCATTTGTAATACATAGCCAAGCAAATGGTGGCATTATGAAGACTGAAATGCTGAGTACCCGAATAGACCACGACACCAAGCTAGCATTCACTAATGTTTGCGAAGATATAGGACTTAGCCCCTCTCAAGCCATAAAGCTTTTNNNAA
>NZ_JRLB01000023.1 GCF_000764495.1 Nitrincola sp. A-D6 | reverse complement strand
CGCGGGTTTGTAGGAGCCCGGTCCCCGGGCGAAAGAGTTCGCTCGCAGAGCGAGCTCCTACAAGGTGTTGTTGAAGCCCGGTCCCCGGGCGAAAAGGTTGACCTTTTAAGCTGCAAACTCGGCGTGAGGATCAATGACAAACTTTTTCGCTGCCCCACCATCAAAATCGGCATAGCCTTTGGGTGCTTCATCCAGTGAGATCACTTGAACATTAACGGCTTTGGCGATCTGAACCTTATCGAACAAGATGGCCTGCATCAGCTGACGATGGTATTTCATCACCGGGCATTGGCCGGTATGGAAAGAGTGTGACTTCGCCCAACCTAACCCAAAGCGCATACTTAAGTTGCCCTGTTTTGAAGCCTCATCAACCGCACCAGGATCTTCAGTCACATAGAGGCCGGGTATGCCGATTTGTCCGCCAGCACGGGTTATGTCCATCATGGAGTTGAGAACAGCTGCAGGCTTTTCTTCGTGATGACAGCTGCCATGGCAATGGGCTTCAAACCCTACACAGTCAACGGCGGCATCGACTTCAGGTACACCGAGTATCTGTTCAAGTAATGCAGGGAGCTCGGCATCCTGACGTAGGTCGATAGTTTCGCAGCCAAAGCTTTTGGCCTGAGCGAGACGTTCAGGAATCATATCGCCAACGATGACACAGGCCGCACCGAGTAACTGTGCAGAAACAGCCGCCGCCAGTCCAACAGGGCCAGCACCTGCAATATAAACGGTAGATCCAGGCCCGACCCCTGCGGTGACACAGCCATGGAAGCCTGTCGGAAAAATATCTGACAGCAAGGTCAGATCACGAATTTTCTCGCGTGCCTGATCGGAGTCCGGGAATTTGAGCAGGTTGAAGTCAGCATAAGGGACCATTACATATTCGGCCTGGCCACCAACCCAACCGCCCATATCCACATAACCATAGGCAGCACCTGGGCGGGCCGGGTTTACGTTTAAGCAGATGCCGGTTCGACCCTCTTTACAGTTGCGACAACGTCCACACGCAATGTTAAAAGGGACTGAAACGATATCACCCACTTTAAGAAACTCAACGTCACGGCCACATTCGATGATTTCACCGGTAATCTCATGGCCCAGAACCAGACCAGACGGCGCCGTAGTGCGGCCTCGGACCATATGCTGGTCGCTGCCGCAAATATTAGTGGTGAGTACTTTGAGGATGACGCCGTGTTGGCAGTGTCGTTTACCGAGGGACAGTTCAGGGAAGGCGATAGAGTGTACTTCGACCTGACCAGGCCCTGTATACACGACACCGCGATTTCCGGTAGAAATAGCCATGGCTTTTCTCCTTTATGATTATTAGAGCGGTCTATAAATACTGCAGACACCCGTCAGTCTAAATGGACACGAATGCCAGGACTTATGCGACCACGCCATTTTAAGAAGCAGAAACGACGGTTGATTTCTCGGTATGTCGGTTAATCTATGCTGAGTATTAGCGCTGTAAGCACAGGTTCACTACACTGGTGAGCAGATAAGCATTTACCTTTCATCCTATTTCAATCAGTGAGGCCTCTATGCCAGAAGATAATCGCCGCCGTTATTCATCCCAAGTGTTGATGGTCTTGGGAAGTCAGCTAGTCGTGCCATGTTGAGGGCTGTTGGTTTCACAGACGACGACTTCCGTAAACCTCAGGTGGGAATCGCTTCTACCTGGAGTAACCTCACGCCATGCAATATGCACATCAATCGCTTAGCTGAAGAGTCCGCAGCGGGTGCCGATGAAGCGGGGGGAAGTCGCTGATTTTCAATACTATTACTGTATCTGATGGCATTGCCAATGGCACCGAAGGGATGAAGTACTCTTTAGTGTCCCGAGAGGTCATTGCCGATTCCATCGAGACGGTTGCGGGTTGTGAGGGGTTTGACGGACTTGTGGCTATCGGTGGTTGTGACAAAAACATGCCTGGGTGCCTGATGGGGCTTGCGCGATTGAACCGCCCGGCGGTGTTTGTATACGGTGGCACCATTATGCCGGGTGAAAATCACACAGATATTATCTCCGTTTTTGAAGCGGTGGGTGCACATGCTCAGGGCAATATGGACTTGATCGAGCTCAAGCAGATCGAAGCGACCGCTATTCCCGGTCCAGGTTCGTGCGGGGGGATGTATACTGCCAATACCATGGCCTCGGCCATCGAAGCCATGGGGATGAGTCTGCCGGGAAGTTCGGCACAGAATGCTGTGTCCGAAATCAAAATGGCTGATTGTCGCGCGGCAGGAGCTGCGGTACTGAATCTGCTAGAACGCGATATCAAGCCATCCGATATAATGACCCGAAAAGCCTTTGAAAATGCGATCACGGTTGTTATCGCCCTGGGTGGCTCGACCAATGCTGTGCTGCACTTGTTGGCTATGGCCAGTACGATAGGCGTTGAATTATCACTTGAGGACTTCGCTGAAATCGGTCAACGCGTTCCTGTGCTGGCCGACCTGCGTCCAAGCGGCCATTACATGATGTCGGAACTGGTTGCCATAGGAGGTATTCAGCCATTGATGCGAATGCTGCTGGATCGGGGGCTGCTGTATGGCGACTGTCTGACCGTTACTGGTCAGACTCTAGCGGAGAATCTGGCAAATATAGCGCCCTATCCTGAAGGTCAGGAGATTATTCACAGCTTCGACAACCCGATAAAGGCAGACAGTCACCTGCGCATCCTTTTCGGTAACCTGGCACCGACGGGAGCTGTCGCAAAAATCACCGGTAAGGAAGGCACGCATTTTAGTGGGCGTGCACGGGTTTTTCATTCTGAAGAAGAAGCACAAGCGCGTATTTTGGACGGCTCCGTCATCGCCGGTGATGTGCTGGTAATTCGCTATGAAGGGCCTCGCGGTGGTCCTGGAATGCGGGAAATGCTCAGTCCAACCTCGGCCATTATGGGTAAGGGGCTAGGTAATGATGTGGCACTGATTACCGACGGTCGTTTTTCCGGCGGAAGTCATGGCTTTGTTGTGGGTCATATCACACCCGAAGCCGCAGAGGGTGGCCCCATCGCGCTGGTTGAAGAGGGCGATAGCATCACCATTGATGCGGTTGGCAATCGTATTGACCTGGATGTTTCAGAGCAGGAGCTTGAGCGCAGGCGCCAAGCCTGGCAGGCACCCAGCCCCAGGTATCGCCGAGGTGTGCTGGCAAAGTTTGCGCGTAGCGTCAGTTCAGCCTCAAAGGGGGCGGTCACGGATCTAAGCTAGTCTTGAGATCAAGTATGCTGACCCCTTGAACTGACCCCTTGAATTTCAAGCTTCGCTCGCAGAGCGAGCTCCTACAGGAGGTTGGGTGGTTATTGTAGGAGCCCGGTCTCCGGGCGAAAGGCTTCGCTCGCAGAGTAAGCTCCTACTTGGGGTTTTTAACCGTACGTAAGTAGGGTAGTTTTATATCCAGTTCACCAAATTTTTCTTGCGCCTGTTCATTGTTTAAAGACAGCGCAACGATGACGTCCTGACCCTGAATCCAGTTTGCCGGTGTTGCCAGGGGAGCACCAAAAGTTGTCTGCAGTGCATCCAGCGCGCGCAAAATTTCTGCAAAATTTCGACCCACAGACATGGGGTAAGTCATCGACAATTGCAGCTTTTTGTCTGGGCTGATGATAAACACCACGCGCACACTTGCTGAATCGGCTGCTGTGCGACCGTCAGGCAGGTAGGCGTCAGCTGGCAACATATCCAGTGCTTTTGAAACAGCCAGATCATCGTCAGCAATAATTGGGAAACCTGCTTTAGCACCCGAGTAGCTTTCAATATCACCCTTCCACTGCTTGTGCTCTTCAACGCCATCAACGGATAAGCCAATGACCTTGGTGTTGCGCTTCTCCCACTCGTCGGCTAACTGAGCAACTGCGCCAAATTCCGTGGTGCAAACGGGAGTAAAGTCTTTTGGGTGACTAAACAGAATGGTCCAGCTATCACCGATCCAGTCATGCAGATCAAAGTTACCCTGATCTGTAACCAGATGCAGATTGGGGACGGTTTCATTAATACGAATTGCCATGGAGTCGATCCTCTTGGATGTTGTGCTTATTCCGTAATGTAACTTCGACTCTTCCAGTACTACAGCTTACCCTGATGCAGAGTCTATTCAGCTGTTTAGTATATATCTGATAAAAAGCATGAAGGTGGAATTCATCGAGAACTTATAGGAATAAACTGATAGCAACAAGGCTAGGCTCTAAAGCGAGTATTTACAAGGGGTGTGAGATTTTTTTGCAAATCTTGAGAAAGGAAAGTGGTCGGAGTGGAGGGATTCGAACCCCCGACCCTCTGGTCCCAAACCAGATGCGCTACCAAACTGCGCTACACTCCGACATTCGTGCTGTGGCTCCCCGAGCTGGACTCGAACCAGCGACCAATAGATTAACAGTCTACTGCTCTACCAACTGAGCTATCAGGGAATCGCTCAACACAGGCCGCGTATATTAATGATCGGAGGGGTTGTCGTCAACACTGTAAGCAAAAAAATATAAATTTTTTAGTTCGGGATCCTTGCAGTATAATCTTTGATCAATCAATAAGATGCGCTGGTCGTTAGTTTATCTGTCGATACAGTCCGGTTTTACCCTTGGGAGAGTATGAATGACGCAGATTCTGGGAAAAGATGCGCCGCTGGAAGAATCTATAGAGCGGATGAGCGCGGCTTTGCAGGCGCTGGGGTTCGAAATAGAGGAAACGCGCTGGCTGAATCCGGTACCTCATGTCTGGTCTGTCTACATCCATGAAAAACACTGCCCGCTGCTATTTGCCAATGGCAAAGGCTGCTCGCGTGAAGCCGCATTGGCGAGCGCTCTGGGTGAGTTTTTTGAACGCCTGAGCTGTAACTATTTCTTTGCGGACTATTATTTGGGTTCCAAGACCGCGTCGGCTGATTTTGTACACTTTCCTTACGAGCGCTGGTTTCCGGTCAAGAGTGCGGAGTGGCCGGAGGGTCTGCTCGATGAGGGTGCCCGCAACCATTACGATCTGAATAATGAAATTCACCCGGAAGCGCTGATAGATATCAATTCCGGCAATGCCGCTCGTGGTATCTGTGCCTTGCCCTTTGTGAAGCAGCGCAGCCGTGAGACTGTGTGGTTTCCGGTTAATATTCTTGGCAATCTTTACGTTAGCAACGGTATGGCGGCAGGCAATAGTATCTGGGAAGCACGGGTGCAGGCGCTGTCAGAAATTTTTGTGCGCCATATTAAAAACACCATTATCTCCTCTGGCATCAGTTTGCCGCTGATTCCTGAATCTGAAATTGCCAAGCACCCCAAGGTCAAAGCGGCTTTGCGAACGCAT
>NZ_JRLB01000022.1 GCF_000764495.1 Nitrincola sp. A-D6 | reverse complement strand
CATAGAGACGTGGAACCACCTGATCCCATCCCGAACTCAGTAGTGAAACGCGTCATCGCCGATGGTAGTGTGGGGTCTCCCCATGTGAGAGTAGGTCATCGCCAGGCACTTAATACTTAAAAAACCCCTGTCACTTCGTGCCAGGGGTTTTTTAATATTTAGGAGTTGGTTGTTTATGCTTGTTCCTGAAACAGTTTATCCTTTCCCACGTAAGCCATTTAATGCACGCGGCTCCAAGGTTGTGCGTTGTGATACCTGTCGTTTAGCTGAAGCTTACTGTATCTGTGCCGATATTCGCGTAGCTGAGCCTGCGGCTGATTTTTGGCTACTGATGCATCACAATGAGTTTTATAAGCCATCTAATACTGGTAGACAGATTTTACAGACCTTTCCTGGCAGTGGTGTGTCTGAATGGCAGCGGTTGCAGATGCAGCCTGAGTTCGAAACATTGCTCGAACAACGTAAAGGTTCAGTCTGCCTGGTGTTTCCAGAGGCGCCAGACTATAAGCATCGTATGATTACAGATACATTAGAACTGGAAGGTCGGCCACTTTTTGTGATACCTGATGGTACCTGGCGTCAGGCAAGACGTATCTTCAGACACAGTGAGTACCTGCAGGACCTGCCGGTTATTGAGCCGTGTGTACTGGAAGGAAGTCACTATTTTCTGCGCAGTTCGGGCCCTGAGCATCACCTGTGCACAGCGGAGGTGGCCGTTGCTTTATTGGCACAGATGGGAGATGAGGCAGGAGCGGGTGCATTGATGCATAACTTCAAGTTGTTCAATGAGCGTTATTACGCATCTAAAGGAAGGAATCTGCAGACAGCCGCAACGTGATATTGATCGCTACGGCTGTCGTGCGTGTAAGTCCACTGGTTTAGTGAGTTTCTTCCGGTGCCGGTTTGTCTTCAGCTGCTTTCTGCTGATCAGCTTTCTGTTGCAACTGCTGTGCATAGAGTGCGTCAAAGTTAACCGGAGCAAGCATCAGTGGAGGGAAGCTGGCACGGGTCATGAAACTGTCAACGGCTTCACGAGCATAAGGAAACAGAATGCTTGGGCAAAAAGCGCCTAGTGTGTGTGCAAGTTGCTGATCTTCAAGGCCGCTAATTAGAAAAATTCCAGCTTGTTGTAGTTCTATCAACAGTGCCGTAGCGCCATCATTTTTAATTGTTACCGTCAATGTCAGTACGACTTCATAGTGGCTGTCATCTAGACGACTGGTCTTGCTGTTCAGGTCCAGTTTGACATCGGGCTTCCAGCCTTTAGTGAAAACAGATGAGCCTTCAGGTGTTTCCAGTGAAACGTCTTTAAGGAAGACGCGCTGTAATGCAAATTGTGGTGTGGCTTGGTTTTCGGCATGGTACAAATCCTTCGTCGGTTTAATTAAGCGGGTTGATCGAGCAGTGGATCCAGCTTGCTCTCTATATCCAGTTCGTAGAGCTCATCACAACCGCCGACATGCAGGCTGTTAATGAATATCTGCGGAACCGTGTTGCGACCACTGCGCTGAACCATTTCCTGGCGTAACTCGGGTGAGCTGCCGACATCTATCTCTTCATAAACAGCTTTTTTCTTGTCGAGCAGATACTTTGCTCTATGACAAAAAGGGCAGGTTCGGGTGGTGTAGATTGTAATTTTAACCATGGGTTATTTCTTCACTATAGGGAGATGCTGAGCTTTCCACTCGGTAATGCCACCGGCCAGGCGTGTGACCTCGGTAAAACCATTGGCTTTCAGTTTCTTGCCTGCACTACCTGCCGTCTGGCCCAGATTGCAGACGATAATGATAGATTTGTCCTTCAAACTGTCCAACTCAGTGATGCGCTTGTCCAGTTCTGCAAACGGAATATGTCGGGAGTTGGCAATATAGCCTGTATCCCATTCCTTTTTAGTACGAATATCCAGAAGCACCGCCGATTCTTTGTTGATCATACGGGTGGCTTCAGCTGGTGTAACTGAACGACCGGATTTCCTTTTTTCTGTCCACAGTAAAACTGCAAGTGTGATCAGCCAGGCACTGACGATTAGAGGGTGGTTGCCAACAAACTCAAAATTTTTCCATCAGGGGTTCCGTTCTGTGAACTCAAAAATAACTTTAGCAAGTATACAATGTACGACTCCCGGGGATAAGGGTTAAACGTATCTGTGTTAGCCTTAATGGCGGATAGTCAGTAAAATGATTATATTTTTCACTTTCTGAAACAGATGGCCGACTATGAGCGATAATCGATCAACCAAAGCACTGATAATTCTTGATGGTTTCGGTGTTGAGTCAACACCTTCATCTGCAATCGATGCGGCTAACACTCCAAACTGGGATGCTTTACTGGCCTCTAACCCTAACTCGCGTATTGCAACATCTGGCTTGGCGGTTGGATTACCTGAAGGGCAGATGGGCAATTCAGAAGTCGGTCATATGAATATTGGTGCTGGACGGGTGGTTTATCAAAACTTCACCCGTATTTCCAAATCCATTCAGGATGGCGACTTCTTTACAAATCCAGCGTTGACCGCCGCAATGGACAAAGTGTTAGAAAAGGGTACGGCGTTACACGTAGCAGGGCTTTTGTCTCCCGGTGGCGTACATAGCCACGAGATGCATTTGTTTACACTGATTGAGATGGCGTTCAAGCGGGGCATAAAAAAAGTCTATCTGCATGCGATACTGGATGGCCGTGATATGCCACCCCGTTCGGCTGAGCCTTCACTGGAAAAGGCTGATGCCTTGTTCAAGCGCCTTGGTTGTGGTGCGGTCGCCACGGTCACCGGGCGTTATTATGCTATGGATCGTGATAACCGCTGGGATCGCGTTCAGCAGGCCTATGATGTAATGACGTTGGGGCAGGGTGAGTTTTATGCGCAATCAGCCCAGCAGGCGCTGGTTGAAGCCTATACGCGTGATGAAAATGATGAATTTGTCAAACCCACCGTCATTACCGATATGTCAGGTCACCCCAAAGGGGTTATCAGTGACGGAGATGCTATTATTTTTGCCAATTTTCGTCCGGACCGGGCGCGCGAAATTACACGGGCATTTACTGAGGGTGATGAATTTAGTGGCTTTCAGCGTCAAAAACAGCCTGAACTTGTCAGCTATGTGACATTTACTGAATATGCGGCCGATATTAACGCTGAGTGCGCTTTCCCACCGACAGCACTGCATAATGACCTGGGTGAGTATTTATCCACATTAGGTAAAACGCAGTTACGTATTTCGGAAACGGAAAAGTACGCGCATGTCACCTTTTTCTTTAATGGTGGACAGGAAGCTGTTTACCCCGGTGAAGAACGCATCCTGGTGCCCTCCCCTCAGGTAGCCACCTATGACCTGAAGCCGGAGATGAGTGCCTTTGAAGTCACTGATAAACTTGTTGAAGCCATTAAGAGTCGCCGGTTTGACCTGATAGTGTGTAATTTTGCCAATGGTGACATGGTAGGGCATTCCGGTAAGTTTGATGCGGCCGTTAAAGCCGTTGAGGTTGTCGATCAATGTATTGGTCGGGTTCTCGAGGCGATGCGCTCTGTCGATGGCGAAACGCTGATCACAGCTGATCATGGTAATGTGGAGATGATGCAAGACCCGCAAACCGGTCAGCCACATACCTCGCATACTATCTGGCCTGTAGCGCTTATTTATGACGGACCTCGGGCCGCGAAGGTTCAGCTTCGTGATGGTGCCTTATGTGATTTGGCGCCCACCCTGCTGTACTTGATGGATCTTCAGCCCCCACCGAGATGACGGGGCAGTCATTGGTTGATTTAAGCTGATTCGCCTGGTGTTCAAGCGTATTTTAGTCTTTCTGTTACCTGGGCTGCTGATGTGTGCTGGCTCTGTCTTGGCACAGGATCAGCAGGCAACCCAGGTGCAGCTCGACAGGCTGAAGCAGGAAGTTGCACAGGTCCAAAAACGTATAGCAGAGCAAGAACGGCAGCGTCAGGATGAGCAGCAGGCACTGGCACAGGCTGAGCGTGCCATAGGTCGGGTAACGGCTGAGTTACGTACACTTGATCAGGAGTTGCTGCAACTGGGTGAAGATATGCACGGTTTGCAGAGCCAGCGTACGGAGCTTGAGGCTGCGCTGGAGGAACGCCGTGATTTGATTGAGCAGTTGATTCAGGAACAGTATCGTCAGGGGCGGCAACCACGCTTGCAATTGCTGTTGAAGCAGGAAGACCCTGAGCGTCTGGGTCGTATGCTGCGCTATTATGATTATGTGAATACCGAGTTGACCGAACAATTGCAGGCTTATCAGCACCAACTGGATAGTTTGGGAACAACGCGTATACAGATAGGGTCAACCGAACAGCAAATAGCTGAGAGACGATCCCAACTGGCAATTGAACAGCAGCAACTGGAAAAGGCGCGGGCCGATCGCCAGGCAGCGGTAGTACAGTTAGCCAGAGCTCAGCAGCAAGAGCAGCAGCGGCTTGAGAGTCTTCGCCGTGACCAGGAAGAGCTTGAGGCACTATTGGCCGATATCCAGCGCTCTCTGGAAGCGGCTCGACTGGCACAGGATAACCAGCAGTTTGCCAAGTTAAAGGGTGAATTGCCTTGGCCATTGCAGGGCCGCTTGCTACGCAGCTATGGCCATCAGCGCAGCGGTGTTGCCTTTGAAGGGTTGTTGATTGCAGGCCAGGCGGGTGCAGAGGTCAAAGCGGTCCACCATGGGCGTGTAGTATTTTCTGACTGGTTGCGTGGTTATGGGCTGGTGCTGATACTGGATCATGGTTCGGGCTATATGAGCCTGTATGGTCAAAACCAAACCTTGTTGTTCGAACCCGGCGATTGGGTGACAACAGGACAGGCTATCGCTACGGCAGGTAATAGTGGTGGTAATGAAGAAACCGGACTTTATTTTTCTATCCGTCATCAGGGAACACCGGTAAATCCGTCTCAATGGCTGAAACAGCCTTAAACTGGCACCAAAGGATCGAGTTATGAAAGGTTTACGCATGTATCACGTTTTATTGCCGATTACACTGTTTGCGTTAATTTGTTCTCAGTTGGTGGCGGCGGAAGAGGCTGATACCGAAACAGTGTCTATTCCAGTAGAAGAGTTGCGTTTGTTTGCCGAGGTATTTGATCGTATCAAGTCGGCTTATGTCGAGCCGGTATCAGATAAAAAACTGCTTGAGGATGCTATTCGCGGGATGCTAAGTGGTCTGGATCCTCACTCGGCTTATCTGGACGCCAAAGCCTATGAGAATTTACAGGTGCATACTTCCGGGCAGTTTGGCGGCTTGGGTATTGAGGTGGGTTTGCAGGATGGTTTTATCCGGGTCATTGCACCGATTGATGATACGCCAGCGCAGCGAGCTGGAATCCAGGCCGGTGATCTGATCACTAAAATTGGTGATGAGTCGATTCAGGGTGTCAGCCTCAATGAGGCGGTGGATAAAATGCGTGGTCAAATTGGTACCAGTATCACCTTGACATTGATGCGAGAGGGCATAGAAAAGCCGTTTGAGTTAACACTGGAACGTGCGTCAATCAGTGTGACCAGTGTGCGACATCGGTTGTTGGAAACCAGCTATGGCATGATCCGTATCAGCCAGTTTCAGAATAATACCGCTGAACAACTTACTCGTTCTATTGAAGCATTGAAGGCCATGGGGGAGCTCAAGGGTATCGTTTTGGATCTGCGTAATAACCCGGGTGGAGTGCTTCAAGCCGCAGTTCAGGTGAGTGATGCTTTCCTCTCTGATGGATTGATCGTTTATACCGATGGTCGTCTGCCTAATTCTGAGCTGAGTTTCAGTGCCACACCGGAAACGGCTGCCGGTGAGATTCCTGTGGTGGTGCTGATCAATGCCGGTTCGGCCTCTGCGTCAGAAATTGTTGCTGGTGCCTTGCAGGATCACCGTCGGGCAATTGTTATGGGAACAGACAGCTTTGGTAAAGGCTCGGTACAAACTATCTTGCCGGTGAGTGTCGATCGTGGGGTGAAATTAACCACAGCTCGTTACTACACGCCGAATGGACGTTCTATCCAGGCTGATGGCATACACCCGGATGTGGTCGTGGAAGATGCGCGTATTACCCACATTGAGGCGCAAGCAAGTCAGCTTCGGGAACGTGACTTAAGCGGTCATTTACAGGGTAATAATCCGGCTGAAGTCAACGTTGAAGCTGAAGAGCCGCTTGGGCAACGTGATTACCAGCTTTATGAGGCACTGAATTTGCTCAAGGCACTTAACATTTTGCGGCCAGACAGAGGCTGAGACTCGTTTGAAAAACAGGATATACAGCGGGTTATTGCTCTGGGCGAGTTTACTGTGTCTGCCACTCTGGGGAGATGAGCTATCGCCTCGCATGGTGCTGGTGATTGACGATCTGGGTCCTAATTTGATGCAGGGGCAGGCAATACTTGCGCTTCCAGGGCCGGTGACCTACGCGGTGCTACCGTTTACGCCTCATGCGACTCACCTGGCTCGTCTGGCAGAGCTGCGCGGTAAAGAAATTATTTTGCATGCGCCTATGGCTAATCTGGCTAATCTCCCCCTGGGTCCTGGTGGTCTGTATCCACACTTATCGGAGCAGGAGTTTAAGCAGGTACTCAATAGTAACCTGGACTCCCTGCCACGAGCACGTGGCTTGAATAACCACATGGGTAGCCTGTTGACACAACAGGAACAGCCGATGCGCTGGGTGATGGAGGTTGCTCGTGAACGTGATCTTTTTTACCTAGACAGCCGAACCACGGCTGAAACCCTGGCTGCTGATATTGCCAGAGAAGAGCGCGTACCGGTACTGGAGCGCAAGGTATTTCTGGATCATGAAGTCACCGCTGACTATGTTGAGCAGCAGTTCCTTCATGCGATAGAGGTGGCAAAAACGGAGGGTTCGGTCGTGGTAATAGGGCATCCCTATCCCGTGACTGTGGAGTACCTGAAACAGGGCTTGCCTTTGCTGGATGAGTTAGGTATTCAGTTGGTTTCGGCATCTGCTTTTTTGATGCAGGAAGCCGATCTGCAGCGCTTGCATCAGTATCAGCAGCGTAAGCTGCAGACGGCTCAGCGAGTTGATGAGCCGTCTGCTGGCTCCTCATCCATTTTGCGTGTCACGCCGGAATAACCCTTCAGCCAAGCGAGGCCACTGTTCCGGCCAGTGTTCGGTTGGACGGCGGCGAAATTCACTGCGTACAAACTGACGTATCCGCCCTTCAGCTGTTGCCATCAGCAGGTTTGCACAGGAACCTGCCGGAATACGGGTTCTAATCCCTTCCTTTTGCTCCGCTTCACGCATGATCTGTTTCAGTTGAGTTTCCATGCGCTCAAACAGTTGATTGACCTGGCTGCGCAGTCTGTCGGTTTCACCTGACAGCGCATCAGCCGTTAGAATCCTGGCCATACCCGGATTTTTTTCTACAAATGCCAATAATAGAGTTAAAATTTGTTCACACTGACGTATGCCGTTGGCATCCGAGGTCACGATCAGTCTGATGCGGGTGAAGAGTGTTTCTTCGATAAAACCGATCAGGCCCTCGAACATCCGTGCTTTACTGGGAAAGTGACGATAGAGGGCTGCCTCAGACACGCCAACTTCACGGGCTAAGGCTGCGTGGTGATGCGTTGGCCGGGGTTTACTTCCAGCATCTGCGCCAGTGCTTGAAGGATCTGCTCACGACGGGAGATTTTCAACTGCTGCTTATCAGTCATTCATTTGGTCCCTGAGGGTTTATAAAGATTTGTTGGTAATCAGGGTGCCGACACCTTCATCGGTAAAGATTTCCAGCATACAGGCATGTTCTACCCGTCCATCGATGATATGTGCTGTATTTACACCGGACTTAACCGCACTCAGGCACAGTCAATTTTCGGTAGCATACCGCCATAGATAGTACCATCTTCGATTAAGGCATCTACCTGGCGGGTTGAGAGCCCGGTCAGTACTTTGCCTTCCTTGTCCATTAATCCAGCGATATTGGTTAACAGAATCAGTTTTTCCGCCATCAGCACTTCGGCAACCTTGCCGGCTACCAGGTCAGCATTGATATTATAGGCGTGACCATCTGCGCCAACCCCGATGGGTGCAATTACTGGAATGAAATCGGAGTTTTCCAGCATATGCAGGACTTTAATGTTGACGCTTTCGACCTCACCAACATGGCCTATATCGATAATTTCCGGGGCCTCCATTTCAGGTGTTTTATGTTTTACCCGTAGCTTACGCGCTCGCAGTAACTCACCATCCTTGCCGGTCAGGCCTATGGCTTTACCACCGGCATTGTTGATCAAGCCGACGATTTCCTTGTTGACCATACCACCCAATACCATTTCGACCACATCCATGGTTTTCGAGTCGGTGACGCGCATGCCGTTGACAAAGTGAGATTCAATATTGAGCTGTTCCAGCAGATTGCCTATCTGTGGCCCCCCACCGTGAACAACGATAGGGTTCATACCGATCAGTTTCATCATCACGATATCGCGGGCAAAGCTGGCCTTGAGTTTTTCATCAGTCATGGCGTTGCCGCCGTACTTGATAACAATAGTTTTGCCGGCAAATTTCTGAATATAAGGCATGGCCTCACTCAGAATTTTCGAGGTATCAATAGCTTGTTGACGTGTAAGTGGCATATTCATTACCTGGTTTAGAGTCTGTGTTGTTATTCGAGTGGGATCATCAGGTTGCTGTCTACCTGATGCAAGCGTGCCTGAAAGGTCTCACGGATACGATTGAGAGCAGCTTCTGTTTCAGCTTCAAAGCGCAGCACCAATACCGGTGTAGTGTTGGAAGCACGAACCAGACCCCAGCCATCGGTATAATCCACACGCACGCCATCAATGTGGCTGGTCTGACCGCCTTCAAAAGTGAGCGCCTGCAATGCTGCAACCAGCGCAAATTTGTTGTCGTCACGCACTTCAATGTTGATTTCCGGGGTGCTGATATCCTCTGGATAGGCCTTGAAGATGGCTTCAGCGCTGTCTTCGCGGGCTGACAGGATTTCCAGCAGGCGTGCGGCACTATACAGGCCATCATCAAAACCGAACCAGCGTTCTTTAAAGAAGATATGCCCGCTCATTTCACCCGCCAGTTGGGCGCCACAGGCTTTCATCTGCTGTTTGATCAGTGAATGCCCGGTTTTCCACATAGTGGCCTTGCCGCCAGCGGCTTCGATGATTTTGGGTAGCAAGCGTGAGCATTTGACATCAAACAGTATCTCAGCGCCGGGGTTGCGAGCCAGTACATCTTCAGCAAACAGCATCATCACCCGATCCGGATACACCACATGCCCCTGGTCGGTGACGACACCGACACGGTCTCCATCGCCATCAAACGCCAGGCCCAGATCAGCCTTGTGTTCGGCTACCGCCCGGATGACATCCTGCAGGTTTTTCAGTTTACCGGGATCTGGGTGGTGGTTGGGGAAGGTGCCATCGACATCACAAAATAGCGGGATAACCTCACAGCCCAGGCGTTTGATCAGCTCCGGAGCCAGATTGCCGGGAATGCCATTGCCGCAGTCCACCACGACTTTTAGTGGGCGTTTCAGCACAACATCCGAGGTGATTCTTTGCAGATAGTCTTCAGCAATATCCTGCTGGGCTAGCTGTCCCTCTCCCTCTGTGTAGTTCTGTTGCTCAATACGCTGGCGTAATGCCTGGATGTCGTCTCCTGACAGGGTATGCCCAGCCAACATCATCTTGAAGCCATTGTAGTCAGCGGGATTGTGGCTGCCGGTAATCATGATGCCGGTTTTATCAGCTTGCTGATGTGCCGCATAGTAGAGGGTTGGGGTCGGTACATAGCCTATATCCAGTACATCACAGCCACCCGCCAGCAAGCCGTCACTGAGCAGTTGTTTAAAGGCTGGGCTGGATAAGCGCCCGTCAGCGGCAACAACAACCTGTTTCACGCCCTGGTGTTGCGCCTGGGCAGCAAAGGCGCGGCCCAGATGCCAGACCAGCGCATCGGACAGGGCCGTACCAGCAATACCGCGAATATCGTAAGCGCGGAAAACTTCGCTATCAAAATCAGTCAGTAAATAGTTCACGTCAACTCCATCTGTTAGTTTGAAAGTCATTTTTCAGTGGCGCCTGATGAGCCAAAGCCACCATCGCCACGATCACTGTCAGTAAACTCACTGACAAGCTCAAAGTCTGCCTGCACCACTGGAACGAGTACCAGTTGTGCCATGCGCTCGCCGGGTTCCATAACAAAGGCTGTATCGCTACGGTTCCAGCAGGAAACAAATAACTGGCCCTGATAATCCGAGTCGATCAGACCGACCAGGTTGCCCAGCACGATGCCGTGCTTATGGCCCAGACCGGAGCGCGGCAGAATCATGGCACAGAGTTGTGGATCTTCAATGTGTATGGCCAATCCGGTTGGGATCAATTCAGTTTGGCCAGGTTGCAGTGTCAAGGCTTGATCCAGACAGGCACGTAAATCCAGTCCGGCTGATCCCGGAGTGGCGTAGCTGGGCAGCGGGAAACTTGTTCCAATGCGGGGGTCGAGAATTTTAACCTGTAATTTTTTCATTGAGTGTCATCTGTTCGTTAAAGTGTTGAGCGATCTGTTCGATAAGCTGTCGTGCCAGCAGCCGTTTTGATGTTTGTGGTAACTCTACTTCATGAGTGTTACTGACCAGCGTCACCCGGTTTTCGTCACTGTTAAAGCCTATCCCAGCTACAGACACATCATTAGCAATAATCAAATCAAGCTTTTTGCGCGCCAGTTTGCTGCGTGCATAATTCAGTAGATCATGGGTTTCAGCGGCAAATCCTACGGTAAAGGGGCGCTGAGTTAAGGCAGCAACACTGGCAATAATATCGGGATTTTTGACCAGCCGCAGCTCCATGATCTCTTCGTTACCCTTTTTGATCTTGTGCTCAGCAACGGCAACAGGTCGGTAATCGGCTACGGCAGCCGCACCGATAAACAGGTCGCAGCTGTTTATACCTTCCATTGACGCTGTTAGCATCTCTTCAGCTGTCTCAACCTGTATGCACTCAACCCGTTCAGGTGCCGTCAGATTGACCGGACCGCTGATCAGCTTGACCCGCGCTCCGGCATCCACAGCGGCCTGCGCCAGGGCATAGCCCATTTTGCCGGAGCTGTGATTGGATATAAACCTTACGGGATCAAGTGGCTCGCGGGTTGGGCCAGCGGTAATAAACACCGTTTTACCACTGAGTGCCAGGTGCTCAAATTCAGCAGCGGCGAGTTCCGCCAGTGACTGGGGTTCCAGCATCCGACCTGGTCCTGTATCGCCACAGGCCTGTTCGCCTGAATCGGGACCAAACACTTTCATGCCGGTGGCTTTTAGCGAGTCGATATTGCTTTGCGTATGTGGGTCTCGCCACATCGCCTGATTCATCGCGGGAGCCAGGCAGACCGGTGCGGTTGTTGCCAGACACAGGGTTGTGAGCAGGTCATTACCCATACCTGCCGCACAGCGGGCAATAAAGTCGGCGCTGGCCGGTGCTATCAGGATCAGGTCAGCCCATTTTGCCAGCTCTATATGTCCCATGCCGGCTTCTGCTTCGGGATCAAGCAGGTGGAGGTGTACAGGGTGGCCGGAAAGTGCCTGGCAGTGTCAGGGGGGTAATAAACTCTGTTGCGGCCGGCGTCATAACAATGCGTACATCCGCCCCGGCCTTTTTCAGCAAGCGAGTCAGCTCGGCACTTTTATAAGCCGCAATACCACCGGTTATTCCGATCAGAATTTGTCTGTTAGTAAGTCTATGCATACCCGGGAGGTCCGAAGGTTCCAAGCAATGAAATAAGACGCTAAGATACCATCTCATTGTGCATTTGCGTAGAGCGGGGCAGGACGGAACTTGCCCTTGTACACCACAAGGAGGTGAATATGACTATTCGAGACTGGCCTGAAGCTGAACGCCCAAGAGAAAAGCTGTTGGCACAGGGGGCGGCGGCCTTGTCTGATGCAGAGCTTCTGGCGATTTTTCTGCGCACGGGTGTCAGTGGTAAAACCGCCGTAGATCTGGCGCGTGAGCTGCTGGCGCATTTCGGTGGGCTCAGGCCGCTGATGGAGTGCAACGAAACGGCCTTTTGTCATGCCCCGGGGCTGGGACGCGCCAAGTATGCGCAATTACAAGCGGTGATGGAGATGTCGCGGCGTCACCTTGAGGCATGCTTGGTGAGAGATTCGGCATTGGAAAGCCCTCAGGCGGTTCGACAATACCTGTCGGCTCGTTTGCGCCATGAACCAAGGGAAGTGTTTGCCTGTCTGCTGCTGGATAACCGTCACCGGGTGATACGCTATGAAGCGTTGTTCTACGGTACCATTAATGCGGCCTCTGTATATCCTCGTGAGGTGGTCAAGTTAGCGCTTGAGTGTAATGCAGCGGCGCTGATACTGTCGCATAACCATCCTTCCGGTATTGCTGAACCGTCTCAGGCGGATCGACAGATTACCGAGAGACTTTGTGAAGCCTTATCTTTGGTAGATATTCGCGTGTTAGATCATATGGTCATTGGTGATACCGAGGTGGTGTCTTTTGCCGAGCGCGGTTGGCTGTAATTGACCGTTTTGGGGTTAACCAACCGCACCTGACGATGCGGTTCGGTTGGTTGAGCTATTCGCTGGGGTATTCAACCAGAATATCTTCATCGCGCATAATCATCTGACAGGCCAACCGCCAGGGTGATGGAGGAATGTCATCGACGAGCATTTTATCTATCTGAGCCTGGCTTATCTTGCCCATCTCTTTCAAAACAGTGGTTTCACGCGGGTTTAAGGGGCCACCCATCGGACGGGTTTGATCCAGACTGGTAACTTCAACCAGACAAGTGCCGCACTCGCCATTCTGGCAACCGAAGTCAATTGGGATATGATTTTCTTTTGCCATTTGTAAAACGGTTTGTGTGTGGCTACCCGCGACGGCATAGCTGCGTTTGTCTTGATGCAGGCTGCTTTTAAAGGTTACATGTGCCATAAGTTACGTTCCTCATTGTTGTGACAGGTTTTATGGTGTGAATGACGGCCTTGAGTGGGTCGTACCAGAGATGAGCAATTTTTGTACCAGGCAGGATTTTCTTAATCGGGTTGGCTGAAAGCTCTTATTAACTCAGGAGTTACAACTGTCTTCGTAAGTTATAGTGTTTTGTTTGTCAGGTTTAGCTCAATACATGCAGCAAACCTGACAAAAGCTGATTTGGTTGGTGTTATATGATTGTGCATTACAGATGTGTAATGCTGCTATACTGGATACTGCTGGATAATCTTGCTGCATCAGCAGCTGGTGTACTGCAAACTAAATAAGGTTTAAGCATATGAAAAAGCAATCGATTGTATTTCTGCTGTTAATGGCCGCGTTTGTATTGTCGGGTTGTAATACCGTTGAGGGTGTAGGCAAGGATGTTCAGCGCGGTGGTGAAGCTCTGGAAGATGCCGCCCAAGACTGATAGCTTGGTTACATCTGTGCATAGGGCGCAGCCCACAGCCTGAGTTTTCTGCTGGTATTTAGTCTCAGTCGATCGGTGCTGGTGAAAAAATCATCAGAAAGCTGGCTTGTGTGCAGGAATTGAGTATAATGTGCGCCCTTCTATCCCTTAATGGTATGGTATTCTGTCTTGTATATAGGACGCTCCGCCTGAGAGAGTAGTGTATTTGCTCTCAATAAACATCGGATAGGGTTACAGTAACTTACAGAATCAGGATTGATGTAATGTCTCGAGTTTGCATGGTAACGGGTAAGCGCCCGATCACCGGAAACAATGTTTCCCACTCAAATCGCAAAACGCGCCGTCGTTTTTTGCCAAACCTGCATTGGCACCGTTTTTGGGTTGAAAGTGAAAACCGCTTTGTACGCTTACGTGTGTCTTCTAAAGGTATGCGTATCATTGATAAAAAGGGTATCGATCCAGTTCTGACTGAACTGCGTGCCCGTGGCGAAAAGGTTTAAGGAGCTAGACGATGGCAGCAAAAGGTGCTCGTGAGAAGATTCGCCTGGTTTCCTCAGCCGGAACAGGTCACTTCTACACAACTGACAAAAACAAGCGCAACACCCCGGATAAATTCGAATTCAAGAAATACGATCCGGTTGTTCGCAAGCATGTGATCTACAAAGAAGCTAAAATCAAGTAATTGATTCTGGATTTTCTTAACAAAGCCCGGACCTGGTTCCGGGCTTTGTGCGTTTTGGGGTTTGAAAAATGCTGATTCGGTTTGTTCCCCTGATTTTTGTTCTGCTTTGGAGTACCGGATTTATCGGTGCGCGCTTTGCATTGCCCTGGATAGAGCCCTTTAACCTGCTATTTATCCGCATGGTGATTACACTGGCTGTATTCCTGCTGCTGATTCTGGTATTGCGTGCGCATTGGCCGGGACCCCGTCAGGCCGGGCATCAGATGGTGGTGGGTTTATTAATCCATGCTGTGTATCTCGGCGGTGTGTTTGCGGCGATTAAGCTGGCGCTGCCAGCGGGTGTGACGGCATTAGTTGTGGGTTTGCAGCCGCTGCTAACTGCACTGCTTGCCTGGGCTGGTATGGGACAGCAGTTGCGTCGTGTTCAGTGGGTGGGGCTGGTGGCTGGCTTATTGGGCGTGTCACTGGTGCTCAGCAGCGGACTGATGGCTCAGAGTTTTGAAGTTCACCCTGGGCTCTGGTTGCCGTATTGTTGTCATTGTTCAGTATTTCTATTGGCACGCTATACCAGAAAAAGTTTGGTGGGCAGACTGATCTGCTGACCGGCTCTTTTTACCAATACCTGGCCACAGCACTGTGTATGGCGATTCTGACTTACAGCTTTGAAACAGGAGAAATCATTTGGCATGTGGATTTGATTTTGGCTCTGGTATGGCTGGTGTTTGGATTATCTGTCAGTGCCATACTCTTGTTGATGTTAATGATCAGGTTGGGTGAGGTATCTCGTGTTGCCAGTTATTTTTACCTGGTTCCACCGTTAACGGCGGTTGAGGCCTGGTGGCTGTTTGATGAGCAATTAAGTAGCATCGCGCTGCTGGGCATTGTGATTACAGTGACTGGTGTTTACCTGGCGTTGAAAAAGCCCGCCGTGAAGTCTAATCGGGGAACGGAGTAATGAATGCCTGAACTACCAGAGGTTGAAACGACCTGTCGAGGCATCGCCCCGCATGTTGAAGGCCAGAGAGTAGTTGCATTGCATGTGCGTCAGCCACAGCTACGCTGGCTTGTGCCTGAACAGCTGGTGCAATTATTGCCAGGGCAGGTAGTGCATCGAGTGTATCGGCGTGCCAAGTATATTCTGTTGGCGATGGAGCAAGGTGATTTACTGGTTCATCTGGGGATGTCGGGTAGTCTTCGCGTGCTGCCAGCCGGAACTCCCGCATTGAAGCATGATCATGTAGATTTGGAATTTAGCAGTGGTCAGTTGATTCGTTTGACCGATCCGCGCCGTTTTGGTGCTGTATTGTGGCAAGCAACTGACACCCTGCACCCGTTACTGCAGCAGTTAGGGCCAGAACCGCTTAGCGAAATATTCGATGCTGATTATCTGGCTAGTTGCTGCAAGGATAGAAAGCAGCCAATCAAACAACGTATTATGGATAGCCATGTGGTTGTTGGAGTCGGGAATATTTATGCCAGTGAAGCGTTGTTTGCGGCGGGTATAGACCCCCGTCGAGCCGCTGGCCGTATCTCTGAAGAGCGACTTGGAAAACTGGTATTGGAAATCAAGAAAGTGCTAAGTTATGCCATCGAGCGAGGTGGTACAACCTTGCGGGATTTTGTGGGTGGTGATGGCAAGCCAGGTTACTTTCAGCAAGAGTTGTATGTTTATGGTCGTAAAGGGTCGCCTTGTCGACGTTGCGGCAGTATTCTGAAAGAGGTCCGATTGGGTCAGAGAAGCAGCGTATTCTGTGCTGAGTGTCAGCGCTGATCCATTAATGAACTAGGTGTACAAAGCAATGAATAGTTTTTTCGATCCAATAGGCTTGATGTCTGATACCGTCAATGAGTCTAAAGAGGACCGGCAGTCGCTCCGGGATAAGCTCGGACTTCACACCTTTCTGGCTCAACGTGAAGTCTTGGTGCTGGGTGATCAACAGATACATTGTGAGCTCTATAGTCACAGTGAAACGGCACCGATAATTCTCTTTCTGCCAGGCATTGGTACCTATTGTGAGCTATACGCAGAGTTACTGGCTGGAATCAGTGCTCAGGGCTTCAATGTTGTGGGTATTGATTTTAGAGGCCATGGTTATTCAGGTGGAAGTCGTGGTGATTATCGCGTTGAGCAGGTTATGGAGGATATGAAACTGGTTGTCGATAACCTGACACAGCGTTTCACCGGCCCTGTGGGTGTGTATGGCTACTCTATTGGCGGCTTACTTGCGGTAGCTTTTGCTGAGCGAGATGTGCGGGTTAAATCTGTATTGTGCGGCACCTTGCTGGTAACCGAGATCGCACCCGATCTGATTCATCAGTTTGGTTGGAGCATGACCTGGGGCAGTGCCTTGTTCTTCCCGCAGCTGAAAGTGCCAATGAAAAGCTTTATTGACTATGAGCAGTTGCTGGAAGGCCATCCTGCCGCCACTGAAATCAGTCAGGATCCACGTATCGTATATGACTATCCGCTGGGTACGCTGGCCAGTTTGTTCACCCATAGTAGTGGCACCATGACTAAACGCTATGACTTTAACGCCGCGATTATTCATGGCGAAAGGGATGAGGTCTTGCCGCTGCAATACTCCAAGCAGGTGGTGGCGGCTATGACGCATCCGTTTGAACTGATTGAGCTCAAGGGGGAAGGACACATGATTCCCTGGGATAACCCTACCAGGCTGGTGAGTGAAGTGAGTAACTGGTTTGCACGCTCGCTGACATAAAACCGTCATCTGCTGTTCATTCGTCTGTCACTTTTACAGCGGCATAATGCCATCATGCAACTCAAAGCAGGATGGCAGCATGCACAATGCACTGGAAAAACTCAGTGCCGCTGATACCCGGATTTTTTTCTGGTTCAGTGGCTATAGGATGTTCCGGCCGGTTGAACACGCCAGTCGTTGGGTATCACGCTGTGGTGATGGTTACCTTTATGGCCTGGCTGGCATACTGCTATTGTTGTTGGAGCCTCTGCAGGGGCGGCAGTTTTTTGCAGCAGGGGCGTGGGCCTTTGCGCTTGAACTGCCGCTGTATCTGCTATTGAAAAACACCATTCAGCGTGACCGTCCCTGTCATGCTCTTTCACAAATCGAAGCCTTGATCAATCCCTCGGACAGGTTCAGTTTTCCGTCTGGTCATGCGGCGGCGGCCTTTCTCTTTGCGACAATAGTCTCGGCTTTTTATCCTCAAGCTGCCGTGATCGTTTATCTGTTGGCGGGTATTGTTGGATTGTCCCGTGTTCTTCTCGGTGTGCATTATCCAGCTGATATTCTCGCTGGTGCGTTGCTTGGCTATGTGTCTGCAGAGTTGGTGCTGGTGTTTCTGGGTCATTAATTAATGCGCATACTTTACGCGGTACAAGCAACTGGTAACGGACATATTACCCGTGCCAGAGCTATGCTGCCCGCTATGCAGCAAGCGGGTATCTCTGTTGATTTTTTGTTCAGTGGCCGCCCCCGCGAGCAACTGTTTGATATGCAATGCTTTGGTGATTTTCAGCACTATCAGGGTTTTACCTTCAAGACAGAATCGGGCAGCGTGAAACGCTGGCAGACGCTTAAGGCGGCCCGTGCTTCACAATTTATCGCTGACGTTCGCTCTATTGATCTGAGCGGCTATGACCTTCTGCTGAATGACTTTGAGCCAGTGACGGCCTGGGCGGCCAAACGACAGAAACTGCCCAGTCTCGGGCTGGCACATCAATATGCCTTGCGCTATCACTTGCCAGGCACGCGCAAGGCTTTCTGGCTTAAGTCGGCAATAGATACTTTCACTCCACTGGATCGCTACCTTGGCGTGCACTGGCAGGCGTTTGATCAACCTATTCTGCCGCCCTTATTGGCGCTTGACGCAACAAGGACAACCCCATCCCTTGATCAGCCAAAGCCATATGTGTTGGTCTACTTGCCTTTTGAGCTGACTGAGCAGGTCGTGATCTGGTTGCAGTCAATGCCTGATTACAGCTTTAAACTCTATGCCGATGTACCTGAAGCGGCTGACCTGGAAAATGTAATGCTCCGGCCTCTCAGTCGGGAAACTTTTCCTGGAGACCTGCATCAAAGCGGAGGTGTTATTTGCAACACCGGCTTTGGTTTGTGTAGTGAAGCACTGATGCTGGGGAAAAAAATCCTTACCAAACCCTTGTCGGGTCAGATTGAGCAATACTCAAATGCCTGTATACTGGAGCAAATGCAACGTGCCACGGTGATGCGGGTCTTTGATAAACAATTGGCACTGCATTGGCTGGAACAACCTAATGTGAGACCTGTGGTTTATCCTGATGTTGCTCAGCACCTGGCCAGATGGTTAAAAGCTGATGCTGACTTGCAAGGAACGAAACTGGTTGCAGAGGTTTGGCAGGAAGTGAAGCTGCACTCAGTATAGGCTGAGTAATCTACTGATTTACAAAGTAAAAATGGAAAGGGGGCGCATTATCCGTAATGCGCCCCCTTTATTGGCGGTCCTATCCGTGCGATCCCGAACATCATGTTCTTGCTATCCCGGCATCCCTGGTCGCTGTGCTTGCCATCCTTTTATTCATTCCGTGAACAGGAGATCCATGGGGTTTATTATGCCAGCCACACAGAAAGTTGATATAGGAGTTTTTCCTAAAAATCGCTTTTTTTGAAAAAATCTCTATTTTGTCACTTGAGGTTTTTGTCATACTCCTGTCATGTTTTATTCGTTCAATATCTAGCTTTAAAGGAGCCAAACGTGGGATTCAATAACAGCCAGCGCTACTATCCGGAAACTCGTATGCGTCGTATGCGTGTGGATGATTTTTCCAGGCGTCTGATGCGAGAAAACAGGCTGACTCCGGATGATTTGATCTATCCAGCTTTTGTTATAGAGGGTCAAGGTGAGCGTGAAGCAGTTGCATCTATGCCGGGTGTAGAGCGGCTGAGTATTGATCTGATGGTAAAGCAGGCACGGGAGTTGGTGGAGCTAGGTATTCCAGCAATCGCACTCTTCCCGGTTACACCGCTGTCGGCCAAATCTGAGCTGGGTGAAGAAGCCTTTAATCCGGATGGCCTGGCGCAGCGTGCCGTACGTGCAATCAAGGATGCCTGTCCGTCCTTGGGGGTGATTACGGATGTGGCTTTAGATCCGTTCACGACGCATGGTCAGGATGGCATCATTGATGAGTCCGGGTATGTGTTGAATGACCCTACCGTAGAAACCCTGGTAGCGCAGGCGCTGTCTCATGCAGAGGCTGGTGCTGATATCGTTGCGCCGAGTGATATGATGGATGGGCGCATAGGCTATATTCGCGCTACACTGGAAGAGCAAGGCCATGTAAATACGCGCATTATGTCCTATGCCGCCAAATATGCCAGTGCCTACTATGGTCCTTTTCGCGATGCCGTGGGTTCTGCCGGTAATCTGGGTAAAGGCAATAAGTTTAACTACCAGATGGACCCTGGCAACAGTGATGAAGCCCTGCATGAAGTGGCATTGGATCTGGCAGAAGGAGCCGATATGGTGATGGTGAAGCCCGGCATGCCTTATCTGGATATAGTGCGGCGGGTGAAAGATGAACTGAAAGTGCCGGTATTCGCCTATCAGGTGAGTGGTGAGTATGCCATGCACATGGCCGCCTTCCAGAATGGCTGGCTGGATGAACAGAGTGTGATGCTGGAATCGTTATTAGCGTTTAAGCGCGCTGGTGCGGACGGCATATTGACTTATTTTGCGGTTAAAGCCGCGCGTGCGCTGAACTGAGGAGAAAAGAATGAATGAAATGAGCATCGATCAGGCTGAAGTGGAAGCCACTGCGGCGGCCGCTTTATTGGAGAGTCGGGAAATTTTACCGACAATTGAGCCGATCGAAGAGGTGCCTGTTGATCTGAAGGCATCGGAGCTGTACATCAACCGCGAGCTAAGCCACCTGCAGTTTAATGTCCGGGTGCTGGAGCAGGCGCTGGATGAAGGCTACCCGTTACTTGAACGTCTGATGTTTCTGCTCATTTTTTCCAGTAATCTGGATGAGTTTTTTGAAATACGTGTCGCGGAGCAGCTGCGGCAGCTTAAATACGGGCGTGAAGATGTCGGCCCTGACGCCATGTATCCGCAGAAAGTACTGGAAAAAATCCGTGAAATCTGTGAAATCAATGTCGATCGTCAGTATAAAATACTCAATGAGATTATGTTTCCGGCTATGGAAACACATGGGATACATTTTTTGCGTCGGAGCAACTGGAGTACCGAGCAGCGTCGCTGGGTTAAAGAATATTTTGAAGAAAAAATCCTGCCGGTTATCAGCCCGATTGGGTTGGATCCCTCGCACCCTTTTCCTCGCCTGGTTAACAAAAGCCTGAACTTTATAGTACAGCTGGAAGGAAAGGATGCTTTTGGACGCGAAACAGGACTGGCCATTATTCCGGCACCACGTTCTCTGCCACGCTTGATACGCATGCCTGATGAGCTGTGTGAGCCTGGCGATAATCTGATTTTTCTCTCCTCCGTAATTCATGAATTTGCTGACGACCTGTTTCCAGGAATGAAGGTGCGTGGTTGTTATCAATTCCGTATTACCCGTAATGCCGACCTGAGCTTTGATGTTGAAGAGATTGAGGATCTGGCTCGTACCTTGCGTGGTGAGCTGCATTCGAGAAAATATGGTGATGCGGTCAGACTAGAAGTGGATCAGCGTTCACCCGAAGAGCTTATCAGCGTGCTGATGGCTGAGTTCAAACTGGAGGAAAACCAGGTTTATCGGGTTAACGGGCCGGTGAACCTGAGTCGTCTGATGGCGGTGCGTGATCTGGTGGATCATCCAAACCTGCGCTGGAAACCCTTTACACCGGGTGTGCCGGGTAAGCTGAAAACTGAAAAGGATGTCTTTGCCATTTTACGCCGCAATGATCAGTTGCTGATGCACCCTTTTCAGTCCTTTACCCCAGTGATCGACCTGTTACGCCAAGCGGCTAAAGATCCGGATGTGATTGCGATCAAACAAACCCTTTACCGTACCGGCGTGAAGTCTGACATAGTTAATTCACTGGTAGAGGCGGCTCGTAACGGCAAGGAAGTCACGGTAGTGATAGAGCTGCGTGCCCGCTTTGATGAAGAGAGTAACCTGCAGTTAGCGAGCCGCTTGCAGGAAGCCGGCTGTCTGGTGGTCTATGGTGTAGTGGGCTATAAAACCCACGCCAAAATGATGCTCATCATCCGCCGGGAAGGCAATAATCTGGTGCGCTACTGCCACCTGGGAACGGGTAATTACCACTCAGGTACAGCACGCCTGTATACCGATTACAGTTATATGACCAGCGATAAGGATGTGGGTGAAGATGTCCACAAGGTGTTCCAGCAGTTAACCGGTATGGGTAAGATTCAGAAGCTGAAAAAGCTCTTTAATGCGCCCTTCACGCTGCATGCGCGGATGCTGGAATTGATGCAGAATGAGATACGTAGCGTGCAGGCTGGTAAAGAAGGTCATATCATTATCAAGGTGAATGGTCTGACGGAACCTAAGCTGATTCGGGGATTGTATGAAGCTTCTCAGGCTGGTGTGAAAATCGATCTGATCATCCGGGGCATGTGTCGACTACGTCCTGGTTTACCGGAAATTTCGGAAAACATACGGGTGCGCTCTATTATCGGACGTTTCCTGGAACATACCCGGGTGTACTACTTTGCCAATGGTGGGGATCCTCTGGTGTACTGCAGCAGTGCGGACTGGATGGAGCGTAATATGCTCAACCGGGTGGAAACCGGCTTCCAGTTGACGGGCAAGAATGCTGAGCGTATTGTGCGTGAACTGGAATATTATATGCGTGATAACTGCCAGAGTTGGGAGTTGCACTCAGATGGCAGCTATACCTTACTGCAACCTCAGGAGGGTGAAGAGCGCTTTAGTGCTCAACAGGTGTTGCTGGAAGAGTTTGCCAAGGTCTGATATTCCGTATTACTCGGTTTCGGCTGCAGCGGGTGAATCAGGCAGAAGCCGTCTACCTCAACATCTAAGGAAACTGCATGACACTCACAGAGTTACGTTACATCGTTACCCTGGCTCAAGAACAACATTTTGGTCATGCAGCGGAACGTTGTTTCGTATCTCAGCCTACCTTGTCGATCGCCGTAAAGAAGCTGGAAGATGAATTGGGTGTGGCGCTGTTCGAGCGCAGTAAAAGTGCAGTACGTGTTACTCCGGTGGGTGAAAAAGTGGTGCGTCAGGCGCAGACTGTATTGGAGCAGGCTGAAGCCATCCGCGAGATGGCCAAGGCTGGTAAGGATCAGTTGGCCAGTCCACTTCGTGTGGGTGCTATCTTCACCATAGGCCCTTATCTGTTTCCATCTTTAATCCCGCAGGTTCAGCAGCTGGCACCGCAGATGCCGCTCTATATTGAAGAAAATATGACCGAAACCCTGCGTGGAAAAATTCGTAATGGTGAGCTGGATGCGATCATTATTGCGCTACCCTTCAATGAGCCGGATGTGCTCACCCGTCCGGTATATGACGAGCCTTTTCAGATGGTGCTCCCGAAAGGGCATGCCCTAAGCAAGCAAAAAACTATCAGTCCATCGGCAATAGGTGAGCTGCGTATGTTGCTGCTGGGTGAAGGGCATTGTTTCCGGGATCAGGTACTGGAAGCCTGCCCCACATTGAACCAGTCTTTTCATAATCAGCACACTGTCACTGAGGGCAGTTCATTGGAAACCATTCGCATGATGGTGGCTTCGGGACTGGGCTGCAGTGTATTGCCACAATCAGCGATCGAGGGACATCCCTCCAGTAAACTGGTTGAAGTACGCCCCTTTACCGACCCTAAACCCATGCGGACAGTGGCGATTGCCTGGCGTGCCAGCTTTCCACGACCTCAGGCCATTGAAGTGCTGGTGCAAGCTGTCAACCGTTGTCAGATCCGGACGCCTCTACCGGAGGTCTGATGTCAGGGATTTCGATAAGGGAGCTCAAAGGGGTTGGGACTGCCCTGGAACTCAAGCTTGCCAAGCTGGGTATTCTCACACTTCAGGATTTACTCTTCCATCTGCCGTTACGTTATCAGGACCGTACGCATATCCGCCCCATGGGTGCTCTGCAGCCAGGGGCTGAAGGTGTTGTTGAAGGTGAGCTGCGTTTAGTTGATGTGGTTACTGGTCGCCGGCGTAGTCTGCTATGCCGCCTGCAGGACGCAACGGGACAGATCACTTTACGCTTTTTTCACTTCAGTGCCGGGCAGAAAAATGCGCTGAAGCCTGGGGTGCGTATTCGTGCTTTTGGGGAGGTGCGACCGGGTAGTGCCGGTCTGGAAATGATTCATCCGGAATACCAGTTACTTGCTTCTGGACAACCGCCACCCCCCCCTGAGCAAGCATTGACACCGGTGTATCCCTTGACCGAAGGGCTGACTCAAAACCGTTTACGTAGTTTGGTGCACCAGGCATTGCAGCAGCTCAGTCAAACCGATTTGCCCGATTTTTTACCGATTGAGCTGCGTCAGTCGCGTGCTTTGCCTGAGTTGAATCAGGCGTTACGTTATTTGCATCACCCACCGCCAGAGGCTGACCAGCAGGCATTGTTGGCAGGGCGGCATCCGGCGCAGCGGCGTCTGGCGCTGGAGGAGCTGCTGGCGCAGCATTTGTCACTGATTCGTGTACGTCAACGTATTCAGCATCAGGGTGGTTGGCCTTTACCTCCTGCAATGGAGTTGGAACAAGCTTTTTTACAGCGCCTGCCCTTTGCATTAACCGCCGCTCAGCAGCGTGTTATTGCTGAAATAGCCCAGGACTTGTCCACTGATATACCCATGCTGCGTCTGGTACAAGGTGATGTTGGATCAGGTAAGACGCTGGTAGCCGCGCTGGCAGTGGTGCAGGCGATAGCTGCGGGTTATCAGGCGGCTTTGATGGCCCCTACTGAGGTCCTTGCTGAGCAGCATTATATTGCTTTCCAGCAGTGGTTTGAGCCTCTGGGTATTCAGGTGGCCTGGTTGGCTGGCAAGGTTAAAGGAAAGCAACGCAACCAGCAGTTAGAGTCAATTGCGCTTGGAACGGCGGCGCTGGTGGTAGGCACCCATGCGCTGTTTCAGGATGAAGTGAAATTTGCACGGCTGGCACTGGTGGTGATCGATGAGCAGCATCGTTTTGGTGTGCATCAGCGTCTGAGTCTGCGTGAAAAGGGTCGGGACGGCGTCCGGGTACCCCATCAGCTCATTATGACCGCTACACCGATCCCGCGGACACTCACCATGAGCGCCTATGCCGATCTGGATTGCTCGGTAATCGATGAGTTACCGCCAGGCCGCACTCCGGTGAATACCCGTGTCATTTCTGATACGCGACGCGATGAGGTGGTGGCACGTGTGCGCGAAGCCTGTGCTCAGGGGCGCCAAGCCTACTGGGTCTGTACCCTGATTGAAGAATCGGAAGTGCTGGAGTGTCAGGCCGCTGAAGTTACTGCTGAGCAGTTGGCACTGCAATTACCAGAACTGCGCATCGGTTTGGTACATGGTCGCATGAAGGCGGGGGAGAAAGCCGCTGTCATGGCCGCGTTCAAGGCAGCTGAACTGGATCTTCTGGTTGCTACGACTGTGATTGAAGTGGGGGTGGATGTCCCCAATGCCAGCTTGATGATTATTGAAAACCCGGAGCGATTAGGGCTTGCGCAACTGCACCAGTTGCGGGGTCGGGTAGGTCGAGGTTCCATTGAGAGCTTTTGCCTGCTTATGTACCATGCGCCCTTATCCCGACAGGGGCGTGAGCGCCTGCAGGTGATGCGGGAAACCACCGATGGATTTCGTATCGCTGAAAAAGATCTGGAGCTACGTGGACCAGGCGAAGTGCTGGGCACGCGACAGACAGGGATGATGCAGTTTCGTATTGCGGATCTGGAACGTGATGCCGACCTGTTGCCACAGATTAAATCGCTTGCTGAGAAACTGAAGGGACAACCCAACGTGGTGGATGCGCTGATCTTGCGCTGGATGGGCAGCAGTGAAACCTACGCTCAGGTATAATGGCTCCCTTTGACAAGCAACAAGGTTCGGATTCAGCATGCAACCCACCCCTGAACAACTGCAGATGATTACCCGTCAACTAGGGCGCAAGCCCAGAGGGATAGCAGCTATTGCACATGCCACCCCGGCAGGTGTGCCCGTGGTGCTGCAAATGCGCTCACTGGTAGCGGATAAGCCCTTTCCGACCCTCTACTGGCTGTGTAGTCAGGATCTGGATAAAGCTATAGCGCGGATTGAAAGTACTGGCTGGATTAAAGCGCTGGAAGACGAGTTGCAGCAGGATGATGCGCTTCGGGAAGTCTATCAACAGCAGCAGCTGGCTTACGTGAAGCAGCGCTGGCAGTTAATGGCAGCCGATGATCGCGTACGGATTGAAGCGCAGGGTTTTCAGGCATTGTTCAATAAGCTGGGAATAGGTGGTATTGCGCAATGGGATAAGGTGCGTTGTTTGCATATGCAGTATGCACACCATCTGGTAGCAGAAAATCTGGTCGGTCAGCGTATGGATGCAGAGTTCGGATTGGATCAGTTGCCGATTAATTTTTAACAGAAAAGCAAAGACCGTGGGCAGTAGAAACTGCCCACGAGGCCATTATTACTGGCCAGTCAATTGCTTATATTTGTCCATCAGCATCTCTTCTGTCTCGACATGGTCGGGATCTTTAGGGATACAATCGACCGGGCAGACTTCGACACACTGCGGTGTATCATAGTGTCCGACACATTCAGTACACTTGTTTGGGTCGATTTCGTAAATTTCTTCGCCCGGATAAATTGCCTCATTTGGGCATTCCGGTTCGCATACATCGCAGTTGATGCATTCATCGGTGATGATCAAGGCCATGCGGCTACCTCATTGACTCGTTATACGGTTTTTGAACTCAAATATGCTATCAACGCATCCGATACTTCGGGGTGTACAAACTGGCTGACATCCCCACCTAACGACGCAATCTCTCTGATTAGTGTTGAAGAGATGTAGGTCAGGTGTTCAGCCGGTGTTAAAAACAGACTTTCAACATCCGGACTCAGCTTGCGGTTCATATTGGCCAGCTGAAATTCAAATTCAAAGTCAGACACAGCCCTCAGTCCTCGCAGAATAATATTGGCCTCTTCGCGCTTGATCAGTTCAGCCAACAGGCAATTAAAACCTACAACCCGTATGTTGGGTAGATGGCTGAGCGAAGTTTTTGCCAGTGAAACCCTCAGTTCTAACGGCAGTAGTGGATGTTTTTTCGGACTTTCTGCTACAGCAACAACGACTATATCAAATAGTTTACTGGCGCGTTCAACCAGATCAGTGTGTCCGTTAGTGATCGGATCAAAGGTGCCGGGGTAGACTGCCGTATTCATAGTAACCTCAGGGATTCTGCTGAGTATTTGCGCGGATGTTAACGGAAACGCCCGCAAGGCACAAATACAAAAATAGCATGTCCTGAGCTGAATCAGTAATAAAAGCAATAGACCTATGAATTCTGGTTATATATTCAGGTGGATTTTGCTTTGAATTACCCTGACATTACTTGTGACACTTAGGTTAAATATAAGTTTCCTACTTGCAAAACAGTAGATTAAACGCCTATGTTTATACATGGTAATGATAATTTAAATAAACGGCACTGAGTCGAGGGAGAGCCATGCCAAGGCGTACAAAAGAAGAAGCAGAACAAACACGTCGCACCTTGTTATCCTCAGCGATGGCGCTTTATGCTGAGCGAGGCGTTAACCGAGTATCCTTAAAAGAGATTTCAGCCGCGTGCGGTGTTACCCATGGTGCTCTTTACTGGCACTTTCGTAACCGTGATGACCTGTTGCAGCAGTTGTATCTTATATCAGGGCATCCTTTTGAACTTCAGTATATAGAGCAGCGTCAGTCAGCCAAGCAGGATCCTGTGCAAGCCTTGCATGACTACCTGCTTGGTGTGGTGCGTGCTTATGTTGAGCAGGAGTCTTATCGCCGCGCCTACCGTATTTTTTTTACTAATCCAGAGCTCCCTGAACTACTCAATCTCAGGGCGCAAATAGAAGCTGATCAGGCGCTGGTGTGCGAGCATATTCACTATTTTCTTAAACAAGCAAAAAAGAAAAAAATGCTGCGCAAGAAACTACCCCTGACGACAGCTTCGCAGGCTCTGTCAGGCGTGTTAAACAGCCTGATAGCCAGTGCCATGGTACAGGTGGGTGAAGATGTCATAAGCCAGGCCCGGCTGCTGGTGCAACTACTCACTGAGGGTGTGCGGTCCTGATCAGGTTTCGTCATCAGTAAAGTTGAGATCAGATATTGTAGTCTGAGGTTCGTTACGTTGATAAAGGCGATAGCTGACCTGTCCCGCTGTCTTTTCACGATACAGTGCCCAGTTTTCCGGTAAACCATCAGGCTGCCAGTCGTTTTCAGTTTCGATATAGATCAGGGCATTACTGTTGAGCAGGTTGCGTGTTTCCAGAAGGGCCGCAGTGGATTTGATCAGATCCTGTCGGAAAGGCGGGTCGAGAAATACCAGATCGTATCTCGGTTCCTGATCAGCTTTTTTCATTTCCAGCCAGTCAAGTACAGCGGTACCGACCACATCGGCATTTTGTGCTTTGAGCAGGTTCAGATTTTGGCGGATTTGGTATGTCACCTCGGGTGCCTTGTCGACAAACGTAACTGAGGCGGCACCGCGTGACAGAGCCTCAAATCCCAGCGCGCCACTGCCACAGAAAAGATCCAGGCAGGCCGCACCGGGTGTGCTGGTTTGTAACCAGTTAAACAGGGTTTCCCGGACGCGATCAGGGGTTGGGCGTAGTCCCTCGATGGATGGGAAAGGCAGTTTGCGGCTGCGCCATTCGCCACCGATAATCCGCAGCGTGGGCAAATCATCTTTAGGTAAATTCTGGCGGCGGGCTGCACTGTTGCGTCGGCTCATTGGATAGTTTTTTCCATTTTCAGAAAGGTTTAAGCGTTACGCTCAGCTGCTGATCAGTATTCAATAACTGCATCAATTGTTGGCGAATGGCATCGGCACTGAGTTGCTGCAGAGCTATCTCATAGGCGACCTCGCTGCCGATCGGTAATCCTGACAGCGCCGTGAGTTCCAGCCATTGCTGTTGAAAATCCGGATGGCTGTAACGCTCTGATAGTTGCTCAAGCAGTTGCTCTTGTGCCTGTAGCAGCAGACTATCAGAAAGTTCATGCGTAAGCAGCTGAGAGAGCGCGGCTGTGGCGGATGTCTCAGATGTCTCGTTCAGTATCAGTACCAAGTGGCTTTGTGGTGGCAGGGGTTGCCAGATCAGACGATAATTACGCAGTGCATTTTGCTGATTTAATGCAATTTGCAGTGCGGAAACGGCGGCGCGATTAAGGGCAAGTGAGCTGGCATCCACCATGGAAGGTACAGGCCAGGCCAGTAGCTGGTGAGGCGTGGAAATAAAGCTGTCCAGCTCATAGGTGTTTGCTGTGGGGGGGTAGAGTCGGTTGCAGGAGAGGCTGTGTTGATCGGATCATCCTGACCTGCTTCAAGATTGGGCCCTGTCAGTAAAAGTTGCCAAAAGGTCTGGTCGGGTATGGCCGGGATCTGCCAGTTTTCCAGTTCCGCCATTAGGCGGGCTTCCGGTTGCTGCATATCCAGTCGCCACTCAGCCAGAATACGCTGTTGATCAGCTTCGCTTAATGGATCGTGGGGGGCATGCAGTTGCTCAAACAGCCAGTGTAACTGGGTCTTGGTGGGTGTCTCAGACATGTGTAGTGTTAGCCGGACCAGCGCCGTTTCGCGTGTCAAGGTGGGTTGCCAGCCAAATTGCCTAAGTTGTGCTACAGACTCAGGCGTGGATAGACGTTGCTCTATAGCGCGGTAATATGTGGCTTGTAGTTGTCGTCCTGTAAGTCCGGAAGCTGAAGGCGTTTTCAGCAGTGCATCCAGTTGGTAGTGAGTCTGGGTATCGATACTCATGCGCCAGAGAGGTGGTTCCGCCTGCCAGCTGATGGCAAAGGGCTGTCTGGGCTTTTCTCTTCCTGTCGCACTCAGTAATACAATGGCGATGGCAATAGCCCAGATCAACCAAAACAGGTAGCGTCGATTAAATAAAGGTTTGTACGTCGATGGTGGCATATTCGTTCCGATCAGGTTTGTCAGCAGCCGCTCTGTGGTAAGATAACGCAATTTTTCAACCTTTATCCACTATTTAGCAAGCGGACTGAACAGCTTTATGGAATCTATCAACACCTGGATGCTTAATAATGGCCTGGATCCGGTACTGCTGCCCTATATGGCAGCGGCGCTGGTACTGCTGGTCATCATCATTGTTATCGTGGCTCGCAAAAAGCCACAAGAGGCGAATAAGCCAGAAAAAATCGAAGAAACCGCTAAGGTTGATGTGCCAGACAGCATACCAGAGCCTCCTGTCGCTGAAGATGTGCCACCATCGGAGGCCGCTGTAGAGGAAGCAGAGCCAGTTGCTGACGTTGAGCCTGCAGAGCAAGCTCCGGTAGAAGAGCCGCTTGACACTGAACGGCCTCTAGTCGAGTCTTTTGAGCCTGAGCCTGAGCCTGAGCCTGAGCCTGAGCCTGAGCCTGAGCCTGAGCCTGAAGTTGCTCCTGTTCCTGCTGTGCAGACAGAAGCCCCGGAGCAGCGCAAGCAACGCCTGTTTGAGCGGATTAAATCCGGCCTGAGCCGCACCAAGGCGACCCTGACTGCCCAATTGGGTGATCTGTTCAGTGGCAGCAGTGAAATTGATGATGACATGCTGGAAGAGCTGGAAACGCTGTTGCTTATGTCAGATGTCGGCGTTGAGGCAACCACGGCTATTATTCAGAGCCTGACTGATAAGGTGGCGCGCAAGCAGCTTAAAGATCCAATCGCCCTGAAAGCCGAGCTAAAGGCCGAATTGATCGCCTTATTGTCTGGTGCTGAGCAGCCGCTGACTCTGCCAGCCGAGGGTAAGCCTCGGGTGATTCTGGTGGTTGGTGTCAACGGTGTGGGTAAGACCACAACCATTGGCAAAATGGCCAAACGCTTTCAGTCTGAAGGGCAGTCGGTGATGCTGGCAGCGGGTGATACCTTCCGTGCTGCCGCTGTGGAGCAGTTGCAGGTATGGGGTGAGCGTAATCAGGTACCGGTTATTGCTCAGCATACTGGTGCTGATTCCGCCTCAGTTATTTTTGATGCCCTGCAGTCAGCTACGGCACGTAAGACCGATATTTTGATTGCCGATACGGCTGGACGCTTGCAGAACAAAGACAACTTGATGAATGAGTTAAGCAAGGTGGTGCGGGTAATGAAAAAAATTGACCCGGACGCACCGCATGAGGTGTTGCTGGTGCTGGATGCCGGAACCGGGCAGAACGCCATCAGTCAGGCCAAACAGTTCCAGGAAGTGGTTGGTGTGACCGGTATTGCTTTGACTAAGCTGGATGGTACGGCCAAAGGCGGTATCATTTTTGCTGTCGCCAAGCATTTTAATCTGCCAATTCGCTTTATCGGCGTAGGTGAGCAGATTGATGACTTACGGCCATTCCGGGCCGAAGAGTTTGTTGATGCGCTGTTTGACTGAGGTCTGATTATGGCAGCTATACGCTTTACCAATGTAGGCAAACGCTATAGCGGTGGTTTTGATGCGCTCACAGGCGTAGATTTTGCGCTGGAATCAGGTGAAATGGCGTTTTTGACCGGCCATTCGGGTGCAGGTAAAAGCACCTTGCTAAAGCTGATCATGCTGATGGAGCGCCCCAGCCGTGGACAGATTCAGGTGGGTGATCACGATCTGGCCAGTCTGACTCGTCGCAATATACCGCAGCACCGTCGACGTATCGGTGTGGTGTTTCAGAATCATCACCTGCTGTTTGACCGCAGTGTGTTTGATAATGTGGCGCTACCCTTACAGATAGCCGGATATGATCCAACTGATGCCGCTCGACGGGTGCGGGCGGCACTGGATAAGGTCGGTTTACTGATGCGCGAAAAGCAAAACCCGATCGCGCTATCCAGTGGCGAGCAGCAGCGGGTGGGTATTGCCCGAGCAATCGTGCACAAGCCGGCCTTGTTATTAGCCGATGAGCCAACCGGTAACCTCGACCCGGAACTGTCTGAAGGGGTGATGCGCTTGTTTGAGCAGTTTAACCGTATCGGCACCACGGTACTTATCGCCAGCCATGATCTGTCGCTGATTCAGCGCATGCGTCGGCGCACGCTGGTGTTACGCGGTGGGAGGCTTGTTGCTGATGGCTGCTAAACCACAGGAAAAAGTTGCCCGCCGGGGTGCTGAAGCGCACAGGGTAAGCTGGACTGATCATCTGCGTGGCTGGTTGCGTCACCATCTGGCGGTGGCGCTGCAGGCGTTGTTACGTCTCACGGTTACGCCTATTGCCTCGTTGATGACTCTGGCTGTGTTGGCTATCGCACTGGCATTGCCTGGTTTTATGTTTACTGTAGTCAATAATATTCAGCAGTTCAGCAGTGGTTGGGATACCAGCCCACGCATCATGCTGTATCTGAATCAGGATGTGAGTGATGCCCGTGCTGAGCAACTCAGTCTGGAGTTAATGCTGCATGATGGCTTATCAGGTATTGAGCTGATCGATCGTGAGCAAGGGCTACGCGAGTTTTCCGGTTACTCTGAGTTTGCCACGATGCTCAGCTTACTGGACACGAATCCTTTGCCTGCCGTCATCCTGGTACTGCCCGCTGATCATACAGCGGCAGGCCTGCAGCAGTTGCAACATGAGCTGGCAGGCTTGCCTGAGGTACACGAAGCTACGTTGGATATAGAATGGATTCAGCGCTTGAATGCGTATTTACTCATGGCCGAGAGATTCAGTTGGGTGCTAAGCGGCTTGCTGGCTTTAGCCGTGTTGCTGGTGGTGGGGAATACCCTGCGTATGACACTGGAAAGCCGCCGGGATGAAATTCTGGTTGCCAAGCTGGTGGGAGCGACCGATGCCTGGGTGCGACGGCCATTCCTTTACTCCGGTTTCTGGTACGGTTTGATCGGCTCGCTATTGGCTTACGTATTGGTTCAGGTGTCCTTGTATATGATCACCGGACCGGCGAATCAGCTGGCAGAACTGTATATGAGCAGTTTTGTGCTGACGGGGCTGACAGCAAAAGCTACCCTGATATTGATAGCAACTGGGACTATACTGGGTCTGGCAGGTGGGTTTCTGTCGACCGGGCGGCATTTGCGTGCCATCGAACCGAGTTGACGGACTTGCTTTTTTCCCGCCAGACCGTTATTTTTCACCGTCCGAACTCGTTTGAGTCGGCACATAACTGAACTTTTCAGGTAAAATCAGGTCACAGTGGTAGCGAAAATTTCAGCAAAAAACAGAGGTTATAATTAACATGGGCACAAGCTTACGGGTTATTGAACATCTGTCACCAGGCGGTAATGTCAACGCCTATGTCCAGACCGTGGGTGCTATTCCTATTCTCAATGCCGAAGAAGAGCGGGAGTTGGCTGAACGTCTGTTTTATCAACAGGACCTTGAAGCTGCACGTCAATTGGTAATATCGCATCTGCGCTTTGTGGTACATATCGCCAAGTCTTATTCCGGTTATGGTCTGCCATTGAGTGACCTGATTCAGGAAGGTAACGTCGGCTTGATGAAAGCGGTAAAACGCTTTGATCCCTCTGTCGGTGTGCGTCTGGTGTCTTTCGCCGTACACTGGATCAAGGCTGAAATGCATGAATTTATTTTACGTAACTGGCGCATCGTTAAAATTGCCACCACCAAGGCCCAACGTAAGCTGTTCTTTAATTTGCGTTCACAGAAGAAGTCCATTAACTGGATGAATAACAGTGAAGTCGAAGCCGTGGCCAATGACTTGGGTGTAGATGCACAGGTCGTTCGGCAGATGGAAGGCCGTATGGCGTCAGCCGATACCTCTTTCGATGCACCGGTCAGTGATGATGACGAGGCCGCCTGGTCGCCTGCACAGTATCTGGAAGACGAAGAGGCCGATCCGGCCATGCGTCTGGAAGCTGAAAACTGGGAAGTGACATCACAGCAACAACTTATTTCAGCGATGGACAATTTAGATGACCGTAGTCGCGAGATACTCAATCGTCGCTGGCTGGCAGACGAAAAAGCCACCTTGCATGAGTTGGCTGCCGAATATCAGGTGTCTGCTGAGCGTATTCGCCAGTTGGAAAAGAATGCGATGAAAAAGATCCGCGAAGCGATTACGCTGGTTGCCTGATCGAGTAACACCGCTTCGCAACTGAAAGCCGCATTAGCGGCTTTTATTATGTACAGGATGTACGGGCAGAAAACTGCTCCTGCATTTTCTGCATACGCGCCGTCCATGGCGCTATATGCCGCGTGCACATATAAAGGTCTACATTATGAATCACTCAGCCAGGCTCACCCTTCTGATTGCAGCCTTTAGCGGCATGCTGGCTGTGATGCTGGGTGCCTTTGGCGCGCATGCGCTACGTGATCTGCTGGAGCCACGCATGTTGGCGGCTTGGCAGACGGCTGTGGAATACCAGTTCTGGCATGTGGCTGCACTGCTGGCAGTCGGCTGTTTACAGCAGCGTTCTTTCTGTCGTTGGTTAGGTGTCAGTGCCCTGGCTTTCATGCTGGGTATGTTGCTGTTTTGCGGTAGCCTCTATGCTATGGCCTTAGTGGGGTAAGGCAGCTGGGTATAATCACCCCGTTTGGTGGTGTGGCATTGATTATTGCCTGGTTATTTCTATTTGTTTCTTTATATACCGGGCGCTCAAATGATGCACATAAGCCCGGATAAGCCCCACAGGTAGCAGATATGACAGATACGGATTCAATTGAAGAACGGCCTAACCGGCGTGTGCGCAGCTATGTTGTACGCGCCGGTCGTATGACCGAAGGGCAGGAGCGCAACTACCGAGAGCTTTGGCCACACTATGGTCTGGAACTGGCCGATGGATTATTGAACTACACACAGTGCTTTGGACGTGAAGCACCCGTAGTGCTGGAGATCGGCTTTGGCATGGGTGATTCCCTGATTGAAATGGCGCGCCATATGCCGGAAAAAAACTTTATTGGTATTGAAGTACATCCGCCGGGTGTAGGGCGCTTGCTGGGTCGCATTGAGGAAGAAAAACTCACCAATATCCGGGTGTTCTGCGATGATGCAATAGAAGTTTTGTCTCGCTGTATACCCGATGCCAGTCTGGACACATTGCAGTTGTTTTTCCCTGATCCCTGGCCGAAAAAACGTCATCATAAACGCCGTATTGTGCAGGCCGCGTTTGCCCAGAGCCTGCGTGAAAAACTCAAAGTGGGTGGGCAGTTTCATATGGCAACGGACTGGGAACCCTACGCCGAACATATGCTGGAAGTGATGTCAGCGGCGGATGGCTATGAGAATGCGGCTGGTGCTGGGGTGTATGCGCCACAGCCAGAATGGCGTCCAGTCACCAAGTTTCAGAAACGCGGTGAAAATCTCGGTCATGGTGTGTGGGACTTGATCTTTACCCGCACAGTCTGATTAGAGCAGCAGCCGATGCTCGGCTGCTGCTCTATTGGTTCAGGAATTGCGATCCTGGCGTTGCTCTTGACGCTGGTCCTGTCGCATTTCACGACGCTCTTCCCGGCTGGACTTATCTGAGTCACAACCATCACGGCGAGCATGGCGGAACCCATGGCTTTTTTGGCTTCGCATTTCATCCATCTGTTCCAATTGCTCGGGTGTTAAGATTTCACCCAGGCGTTCGCGCATCTCCGCGTGCTTGGTCTGCATGGCTTCCCGTTGCGCTTCACGTTCTTCGCGATTTTCTTCCCAGAGCGCTTGCATTTGGCTGCGTTGCTCGTCACTGAGGTTCAGTGTTTCAGCGAAACGCTGCATGGGAGCTTCTCTGTCCATGTCCGGTCCTTTCTGAGCCAGAGCCATAGTGCCGATGGCAAGACCCAGCGTTAGCATACCCAGTTGAGCCAGTTTGGTAGTTTTCATGTTGAAATCCTCTTGGTTTAAACGTTTTTCGATGGCTTAAGTATGCGCCAGGTAAATGCAAAGCAGGGTTGCGTAAAGGTAAAGTTGCGTAAAGCCACGTGCACTGGTATCAAATCGTCTTATGATAGAGGCTTAGAGGAGTGCCCTATGAATAAAGCCGTACATTTGTTGATCGTTGATGATGATGTGTCCCTGTGTGAGTTACTGAGTAACTACTTGAGCCACGAGGGGTTTCAGGTCAGTTTGGCGCATTCGGCTGAAGCGGCACAACAGTGGATATCGACCAATCAAGTACCCGATTTGATTATTCTGGATATTATGATGCCGGGGAAAAGCGGTTTGGAATTATTGCAGACACTGCGTCCGGCTATTCAGGTACCGGTAGTCATGCTCACTGGGCGTGGTGACGATATAGACCGTATTCTGGGTTTGGAAATGGGGCTGATGATTATCTGCCAAAGCCTTGTAATCCGCGTGAGCTACTGGCCAGAATCCGTGCCGTGTTGCGGCGCAGTCAGGCACCGCTTGTGGCTTCCCGAGTTTTGGAGTTATCTGGTATTTATCTGGACCCGGCCTCGCGCCAGGTGAGCTTGCTTAATCAGCCTTTAGAACTCACCAGTACCGAGTTTAATGTACTGCACACATTGATGAGTCATGCCGGTGAGGTGGTGAGTAAGGAGTCACTGACTGAAAAGGTGCTGCATCGAAAGCTTACTCTTTATGATCGTGCGCTGGATGTGCACGTCAGCCGGGTACGCCAGAAGCTGGCGGAGGTGTCAGCGTCGTCTGCTGAATTGATTAAAACCGTTCGTGGGCAGGGCTACCAGTTTATCAGGACAGCCGTATGAGATGGTATCAGCACCTGTACTGGAAAATTTTTCTGGCCACTTGGCTGATCAGTGCCGTGTTGATGGGCGGGTTGGTGTATGGCTTGCTGCGGGTGAGTGAGACTCGCCACTGGCAGGATTTGCTTGAGGCTAAAGCTGCTGGCCATGCACAACTGCTTATAGAACGCCACGAAACCGGTATGCATGAATCATCACGCCGGGAAGACGACAGGCGGCGAGGTCGTATTCCGCTGCGTATTACTCACTTGGCTGATGGTGAAGTGATTGCTGACTTCCGGCACCCAATACCCGCGACGGAAACAGTAAACCTGGTGATTGAGTCGGAAACAGGTCAACAGTATCGAGTAGATATGCCACTGCCAGAGCAACCGGTTCATCTGGAGCGAATGTTACGTTTTTTACTGTCAGTACAAATGGTATTGATTCTGGTGATGTCGGCACTAGTCGCTTTGCTGGTCAGCTACCTGGTCGTTAGACCAATCAACCGGCTGCGTGATTTTGCCCGGACTCTTTATGATGAGCAAAATCTCAGTAGCCGTACTGAGGGCTATATCAGCCACAGAACAGATGAGATAGGAGAGTTGGCCAGGGAGTTTGACTCCATGGCTGGCTACGTGGAAAAAACCTTGAATGCCCGTCAAAATCTGCTTAGAGATGTTTCGCATGAACTTCGGGCTCCGCTGGCAAGGCTGCAGGTCGCTGCCGGCATTCTGGAGCAGCAATCCGGTGAGCAGATTAATGCGTTGCATAGCCAGATCAGTCGTGAGTGTGACCAACTGGCGCATCTTATTGACGAGTTGATGTCGTTATCCCGATTGGATGATATGGCACTGGAGCTGCAACCACCCGTACCACTAAAGCCCTTATTGGAGCAGATCCGTCAGGATTATGCGCTCCTCTATCCGGAGCACGAAATCTGTGTGCAGGTAGAGCCTGAATCATTGAAGTTTACACAAAGCCGTGTGCTACTGAATCGTATATTGGGTAATGCACTACAAAATGCGTTGAAATACACGCCAGAAGGAGGACGAATCACTCTGAACGCTTATCGTCAGAATCAGCAGTTATGTTTGAGTGTCAGTGATAATGGTCCCGGGGTTGATGCCAGTTTGTTGAAAGATATTTTTGAGCCATTTGTTCGAGGTGGTTCACCCCAGCAGGGCTATGGCCTGGGGTTAAGTATTTTACGCGGTGCCGTTCGGCGTCTGGGTGGGGAAGTGCATGCTGAAAATATCAGCGGGGGTGGTTTCAAACTGACGGTATGTTTATCGGATGAGTCTGCCTGAAATACTTTCAGGCAGACCCTTAAGAGCTCAATAACTTACAAGGCGTCAGGGCCCGTTTCACCAGTACGGATACGGATAACCTGTTCCAGCGGCGTAACGAAAATTTTACCGTCACCTATCTTGCCGGTATTGGCTGTTTTGCTTATTGCTTCAATGACCTGATCAGTCATGTCATCATCTACAGCGACTTCAATCTTCACCTTAGGCAGAAAGTCGACTACATATTCAGCACCACGGTAAAGCTCGGTATGGCCTTTCTGACGTCCAAAGCCTTTGACCTCGGTCACAGTGACGCCCTGGATTCCTATCTCAGACAGTGCCTCACGTACATCATCGAGTTTAAACGGCTTGATGACCGCAGTAATCAGCTTCATGGTTACACTCCTCAAAGATCTGCTGCATCAGCAGAGGTGGTTCCAGTGATAATAGTTAAGGTCAAGTATACCTGCATTTGCGAACCTAAGCATATCTGATGCTTTTAGGCCGTACATGCACCGCTCCAGCGCATCCCTGCGTGCGGCATATAGCGCCACAGGGACGGCGCCTATGCAGAAAACGCAGGAGCAGTTTTCTGCCCGTACATCCTGTACATTAAAAAGGGGCCGCTAAGGCCCCTTGATCAGAACGGAGTCAGGGTTTACTTTTTGGATGCAGCAAACTCAGGATAAGCTTCCATACCGCATTCAACCAGATCGACACCTTCGTATTCTTCTTCTTCAGTCACACGGATACCCATGATGGCTTTCAGAACAATCCAGACTATCAAGCTGGCAATAAATACCCAGGCGAAGATCGCTACGATTCCCAGAATCTGAGAGCCGAAGTTAGCATCACTGTTAGTCAGCGGAACAGCCAGCAGACCCCAGATGCCGACAACACCGTGAACAGAGATAGCACCCACTGGGTCATCTATTTTTACTTTGTCGAGCATGATGATTGAGACCACAACGATCAGACCACCGACAGCACCGATAAGCGCTGCAGCAGGGGCTGAGGGTGTCAAAGGTCCGGCTGTGATGGCTACCAGGCCTGCCAATGCACCGTTAAGTGCCATGGTCAGGTCGGCCTTTTTGAACCACAAGCGAGCAAAGATCAGTGCCGCAATAACACCAGCAGCAGCGGCGGCATTGGTATTCACGAACACCTGCGCTACGTTGTTGGCAGAGTCGACATCAGACATTTTCAGCTCTGAACCACCGTTAAAGCCGAACCAGCCCAGCCACAGGATAAAGGTACCCAGTGTAGCCAGCGGCATGTTAGCACCAGGAATCGCATTGATCTGGCCATCTTTACCATACTTACCCTTACGAGCACCCAGTACGATAACACCGGCTAAAGCAGCTGCAGCACCCGCCATGTGAACGATACCGGAACCTGCATAGTCAGAGAAGCCTGCTTCGCTAAGGAAACCGCCGCCCCAGGTCCAGAAGCCGCTGACCGGGTAGATAAAGCCAGTCATAACCACTGCAAAGGCCAGGAACGCCCAGAGTTTCATACGCTCAGCGACGGCACCGGATACAATTGACATACAGGTTGCAACGAACACGACCTGGAAGAAGAAGTCAGAACGCATAGCGTAGTAAGGTGCGTCTTCATCACCAGAGAGCACGTCAGCAACGCTGTTTTCAGTGCCAATCAAACCGCCAATGTTGGGGAAGATACCGCCAGCATCTGAGCTGTACATGATGTAGTAGCCACATATCAGGTACATGGTACAGGCGATGGCGTAGAGTGCGACGTTCTTGGTTAGTATTTCTGTGGTGTTCTTGGCACGAACCAGACCGGCCTCAAGCATGGCAAAACCAGCCGCCATCCACATGACCAGCGCACCACAGATCAGAAAGTAAAAGGTATCGATAGCATAAGCAAGGTGCTTGACCTCACTTGCAGTTGTAAGAAGAAGTTCTTCCATTGTTCAGCCCTCCATCAGGCGTGTAATCAAGTGTTCGGATCAGAGCGCATCGTGGCCGGATTCACCGGTACGTATGCGGATGACCTGTTCAAGTGGCACCACAAAAATCTTACCGTCGCCAATCTTGCCGGTTTGAGCGGCTTTACTGATGGCTTCCACTACCTGGTCAACCACATCGTCGGATACAGCGGCATCGATTCTGACTTTAGGCAGAAAATCCACCACATATTCAGCACCGCGATAGAGTTCGGTATGGCCTTTCTGGCGACCGAAACCTTTGACTTCAGTGACGGTAATGCCCTGAATGCCGATTTCGGACAAGGATTCGCGTACATCATCCAGCTTGAACGGTTTTATGATTGCTGAAACCAGTTTCATTGGTCTGTCTCCCATGGATACAAAATCATCGAACAATTGAGTCGGCGGAAAGCTGCATCAACTGCTCGCCTTGACCGGTTCTTTGCGAAAGGCGTGCCATAAAATTATATATCTATATAAAACATATGATTAACGTGTTTTTATAAACATATTTGGCTTATTTTTGCGTTGCATCAAAGTACAAGTAATCCAAAATGGTGCGCCAAAATGGTGAGCGCACTATCTTGGTGCGGTGATTTCAGGTGGTTCAAAGATGCTAAAAAAGACCAGATCCGTTAAGCTTGCTACATACCCAAAAATAGTCAGAGGTTAGCCGTTATGATCCATCAAAAAATTGCTGAGGGGCTTTCAGAGCAGTTTACTCAGTTCATCAACGCTACCCGTGAGTTACCGGGGCAGCAAGTGGTGCAGCAGCAGGTGCAATCCATGTTGCAGCAGACCCTGAGTCGGCTGGATCTGGTGACCCGGGAAGAATTTGATGCACAGCAGGCTGTGTTGCTGAGAACACGCGAAAAGCTTGAAGCCCTGGAACGACAGGTCGCTGCGCTGGAAGCAACAGCAGCAACAGAGCAAACTCAAAACAGCTGACCCTGGCGTTTTGCCTTGGCATTAATGAACGCTCTATCTGCTTAACCTCATATAACCAGGGAAGGTTTTATGTCATTAGCCGTTATACATAGCCGAGCACAGCTTGGCATTCAGTCCCCCGCTGTTACCGTTGAAGTGCATTTATCCGGTGGTTTGCCTGGCCTTGCAATCGTTGGACTGCCGGAAACTGCAGTCAAAGAAAGCAAGGAACGGGTTCGCAGTGCCCTGATTAATGCAGGCTTTGATTTCCCGCAACGCCGTATCACGATCAACCTTGCTCCGGCTGATCTGCCAAAAGAGGGTGGTCGCTATGATCTGGCTATCGCGCTGGGTATTCTGCAAGCCTCAGGCCAGCTAAAAAGTAAAACGCTGGATCAGCACGAAGTGGTTGCCGAGCTGGCTTTGTCCGGCAGTATTCGTTCCATCCGGGGTGCATTACCGGTTGCCATTGCTTGTGGGCAGGCCGGGCGAGTATTAATTCTCCCGCGTGCTAATGCAGATGAAGCGACCCTGTTAGGAGATACGCCGGTGATTGCTGTGGATCACCTGCTAGACGTGTGCACCTATTTAAGAGGGCAGGAGCCGCCAGCTTTCTATCAACCGCAACCCGTTGCGTTAGTGGCTCCACCGGGGCCGGATCTTGCAGATGTTAAAGGTCAGTTGCAGGCCAGACGGGCACTTGAGGTGGCAGCGGCAGGTCAATTGAATCTGTTATTTGCCGGCCCCCCCGGTAGCGGTAAAAGCTTGCTGGCCGCTTGCCTTCCCGGCATTTTACCAGAGCTTAGTTTATCTGAGCGCCTGGATGTAGCGGCCATCTACTCTCTGGTCGGTTTACCTGTGCAGCCTGTCAGTGAGGGTGTGAGGCCTTTTCGTGCGGTGCATCACAATGCGTCTCCAGTGGCTTTGGTGGGTGGTGGTTCCAATCACCCCAAACCGGGTGAGATATCACTGGCAACGCATGGGGTGTTATTTTTAGATGAGATGCCGGAGTTTCCCCGGCGTGTGCTGGATCTGTTGCGAGAGCCTCTGGAAACCGGGCGTATACTCATCTCCCGTGCATTGAGCAAAATAGAATACCCGGCGGCATTTCAATTGGTTGGCGCTATGAACCCTTGCCCTTGTGGTTATTATCAGGATGGCACCGATCGCTGTATCTGTAGTCCGGAGCAGATACGCCGCTATCAGGGGCGTATCTCCGGGCCTTTATTGGATCGCATAGACTTACAGCTTTGGGTGTCGGCATTACCGGCAGATGAACTCTTGCAGGCGACCTGTGTTGCTGAGTCCAGTGCGGTGGTTAGGCAACGTGTTGAGCAGGCTCGTGAACGCCAGCAGCAGCGCCAGGGGTGTAGCAATCGTTACCTCAGCGGTCGGGCCTTGGATCAATATTGTGCACTGGATGCTGATACCTCCCAGTTACTGACATTGGCCATGCGGCAACTTCATCTATCAGCGCGCGGGTGTCACCGTATACTGCGTATAGCCAGAACCCTGGCTGATCTTGAAGCCAGCCCTTCAATAAAGCAGGCGCATTTGCTTGAATCCCTTGCTTTCAGAGGGTTGCAAGTTCAGTCGGGTCTCAAGTAATTGCAGAAACTGCGCCAGAGGAACCGGGCGGCTGAAGTAGTAGCCCTGGGCCATCTGGCAGTGGTGTGCTTTTAAAAACTCCAGCTGTTCGAGGGTTTCCACGCCCTCAGCAATAACTTTCTTATTCAGGTTCCGCGCCAGGCTTATGATGGTGCGGACAATTTCTTCATCACTGGTGCTTTCGCCAATACCTTTAACGAAGCTTTTATCAATTTTCAGGGTGGAGATGGGTAATTTTTGCAGCATGGAGAAAGATGAATAGCCGGTACCGAAGTCATCCAGGGAAAACTCCACACCCAGCTTACCCAGTGAGCGCATGCAGCTTACAACGTGCGATTCATCACGGAACAGAGCGGTTTCTGTCAACTCAAACTCCAGCATGCGGGTATCAATCCTGTGCTGAAGAATCAGGCGTTCAATGGTGCTGGCGAGGTAGCCGTCCTGAAACTGCCGGAATGACAGGTTCACACCAATATGTTCGGTTAAGCCTGCTTCTTTGAGTATTTTCATATCCTGGCCAACCTGCTCAATCACCCAGTAACCTATGGGCACAATCAAACCCGACTTTTCACTGATGGGGATAAACTCATCCGGAGGATCATGCCATGCACCGGATGATCCCAGCGGATCAGTGCCTCAGCACCGATAATACGATGGGTTTTCAGGCAGATACGAGGTTGATAGAAAAGTCGAAACTGCTGGCGCTGCAGTGCGTACCAGAGCTCAGGTTCGAGGCTGATACCTTTATTGTCATCCAAATCGCGAAGAGGATCATAAAAGGCATAACTATGGCCTCGCAGCTTTTTTGCACGCAGGCGAGCGGTATTAGCACAGCGGATCAGGGCTTCAAACTCCATGCCTTGTTCTGGGGCAATAGAAATGCCGATACTGCAGTGCAGGTGCACTTCATGTTCGTCCACCCGGTAAGCTGGTAGCAGTAATTCAACAAGATTCTCGATAACCTGGCGAGTTGCCGTGCGTATCTGCTCAGTTGAGGCCTTGATGATCAGGGTGAACTCGTCATTACCGATACGTGAAAGGTGGCTCTTGTTGTCACAGAGCTCCAGTCGCTCACACAGTAGCCGGACCAACTGGTCTCCGGTGTCATGGCCGTATTGGTTGTTAAAGGCTGAAAAATTGTCGATATCCAGCATTAATAATGCCAATGCCTCGCCAGTTTGCAGAGAGGCAAGCTCCTTTTGAAGACCTCTGTAGAAGTATTGACGGTTTCCTGCGCCGGTTAACAAATCGCGTGTTTGCAGACGAGTAAAGGTCGCCGAAATAGTATTATCTACCGGGATTAGCAGAATGTTTTGTACATTACTCTGCAGTGATTTTTCAGCCTCAGACAGGCTTTGGCAGCATCTGATGGATATGGGTGTTGTGATTAGGGCAGACAAAATCTCACCAGAACCGGTATGATTACGAGAATCAACCAGTATTAACTGGACTTCAGGGGCAGCAGCATCCCTCTCAATAGCTGGCGGCATGTCGGATTCCTTTATAAGCCGGTGCAGGTAGAAAGTTATATCCTGTGCACTCTAAATAGAGTCCGTGTCATACTTATGACTAGTTGTGCTGCTACAGAGATTAGCATGTTACCGATATTTTTCAAACAATTGTTCTTTTTTAAGCCCATTGCCTCATCATGAATAAACTTAATCCCAGACAGGCAGAAGCCGTTCATTATATTGGTGGGCCTCTGTTGGTATTAGCCGGCGCCGGTTCCGGCAAAACCAGTGTGATTACACGCAAGATTGCTTATCTGGTACAGCAGTGTGGTATTGAGGCACGGCATATTGCGGCCGTCACCTTTACCAATAAAGCCGCCCGTGAAATGAAGGAGCGCGTACTGCAATTGCTGGAAAAGGGCGAGGGGCGAGGTTTGACCGTCTCTACTTTCCATAATCTGGGTTTGAACATCATTCGGCGCGAATATAAACAACTGGGATACAAACCGGGCTTTTCCATCTTTGATGATCAGGATAGTAAGAGCTTGTTGAAAGACTTGCTGTTGCACCAGGATGAAGATACTGATCAGGTTGCCGCCGTTCAACACCAGATTTCCAACTGGAAAAATGACATGCTGGAGCCGCAGGACGCGCTGGCTCAGGCGCGTGTACCGCATGAGATTCTGGCCGCCCGAGCCTATGAAGCCTATCAGCGTCATCTGCGCGCCTACAATGCGGTGGACTTTGATGATCTGATTTTGATTCCGGTACGCCTGTTTAGCCAACACCCGGAAGTGCTGGAGCGTTGGCAGCGCCGTATTCACTATCTATTAGTAGATGAGTATCAGGATACCAACCTGTCTCAATACCGCCTGGTTAAACAACTGGTGGGTGTGCGCAGTGCCTTGACGGTGGTGGGCGATGATGACCAGTCCATCTATTCCTGGCGCGGTGCCCGCCCTGAGAACCTGGCCAAACTTCAGGAAGACTTTCCGGGACTGCGCCTGGTTAAGCTGGAGCAGAACTACCGCTCCACCGGGCGGATTTTGAAAGTCGCCAATATACTGATTAACCATAACCCGCATGTGTTTGAGAAAACCCTTTGGAGTGATAAGGCTATGGCGATCCCATCAGAGTGGTGCATAACCGTAATGAAGAGGCCGAGTCGGAACGTATTGCTACCGAGATACTCGATCGTCATCTGAGAGAGCGCATCCCCTTCAAAGACTTTGCCGTACTCTATCGGGGTAACTACCAGTCCAGATTACTGGAGATGAAACTGCAAAGTTTCCAGGTACCCTACAAGCTCAGCGGTGGTACATCCTTCTTTGCCCGTGCCGAAATCAAAGATCTGATGGCCTACTTGCGCTTGCTGGTTAATACCAGTGATGACAATGCGTTTCTGCGCATCATCAATCTGCCGCGCCGTGAGATAGGCCCTACAACCCTGGAAAAACTGGGCGAGTACGCGTCTGGTCGCCATATCAGTCTGTTCGATGCTTGCTTTGAGATGGGCCTGGAGCAGCATTTGCCCGCTAATGCCTGCGCCCGCTTGCAGCGTTTCTGTAGTTGGATGCAAAACCTATTACAACGCTGTGAAAGCGGTGACCCCATAGTGGCGGTTCGCGATATGATTATGGATATGGACTACGAAGGCTGGATACGCGAAAACAGCTCCAGTGATAGCATTGCAGAAAAGCGTATGCAGAATGTCTGGTTTTTGCTGGACTCACTCAAGGCGACATTGGAGCGTTTACAGGAAGAGGATTCTGAAGCCGGTATCAAGGAAACCATTGCGCGTTTGTTATTGCTGGATATGCTGGACCGTCAGGAAGAGGAAGATGATTCAGATCGGGTGCAACTCATGACGCTGCATGCCTCTAAAGGTCTTGAGTTTCCACATGTTTACCTGATGGGGATGGAAGAGGAAATACTCCCGCATCGTAACAGCATTGAATCCGATACCATTGAAGAAGAGCGACGCCTGGCCTACGTTGGCATTACCCGTGCTCAGGTAACACTGACGATGACCCTGGCTAAAAAACGTCGTCAGTTTGGCGAAACAATAGACTGTCTGCCCAGTCGTTTTCTGGATGAGTTGCCAGAAGATGACCTGATTACTCAGGGGCTTGGAGAGCGCGATCCTCAGCTAAATGCAGCCGCTGGGCGCGCCACTATTAACAGCCTGAAAAACCTGCTGGATGATTTTTAGTTCAAAGTGTGTCAGAAACAAAACAGGCTGCCGAAGCAGCCTGCTCACGATAGTGTTTAGGCTTAATCGTTATCGATCATGTACTGAATAGTCGCTTCCAGTTCTTCATCAGAACAGTCGTTACAAGTACCTTTCGGTGGCATGGCGTTGATGCCGCTGATTGAACTTGCCAGCAGACCGTCTAAACCTTTTTCGTCAGCTCGTGCAGACATGGCGCCACTACCAAACTTGGGTGAATCCAGAAGGCCGGTTGCGTGACACGCTGTACAGAAGCGGTTGTAGACTTCTTCACCGGAACGGGCAGCAGCCCCCGCAGAAGCGGCAACAGCCGGTGCGCCAGTGCCACAGGTTTCATCACCTTCAACACAGATATTGCCGTGAGGCTTAATGCGTTCAATGATGGCATCACGGTCAACAGCCGCATAGACAGAAGTGGCCAGAGCCATGCTCAGACCCAGGGTGCAGAGTGCAGAAGCAGCTTTTGCAGCAAGTTTATTCACGTTAAAGACCTCATCATTTTTAGAAACGGGTGGCGTCTATGTCCGTCGAAGTCACCCCAGACCACAAGTCATAGCAGGGCAGTGTGCAGACAATACCGCTATCATTAGGCGGGGATTATACCTTCAAAAGTTGCCTACGGAAATGCACTTGCACTAGTTCTTAAGGAGAATGCCTTGGCAAGAGCCAATTGAATGCGTATTATTGGCGCCCTGCAACATGCGCCCGTAGCTCAGCTGGATAGAGTAGCAGGTTCCGATCCTGTTGGTCGGGGGTTCGAATCCCTCCGGGCGCGCCATCAGTAAACTACCCCCCCTTACTCTCCAACGTGTCTGGAAAACCAACTAATTATTCAGGCTTATCCACTTCATTATCTGTAAGCTGATTAACCGACAGCACTTCATCGGCTAATTCCGCTTCAATAGCTGCAATACTTGGCAAACTTTGCTTTAAGGTTGGCGGCAAATCGCGAAGCAATTGATATTCAGCAACACCAATCGGCTTATCAATACCCGAAAGCGCGTATTCGGCTACTAAGCGATTTTGCTGACGACAAAGCAGCAAGCCTATGGTCGGCTTATCGTCCGGAGCTTTTAGTTGTGCATCCACTGCCGCCAGGTAAAAATTGAGCTGGCCGGCGTGTTCGGGTTTAAATGCACCGGCTTTTAACTCTACGACCACATAGCACTTTAAGCGAGTGTGATAAAACAACAGATCAATAAAAAATTCATCCCCCGCCACTTCTAATCGGTACTGGCGTCCCATAAAGGCAAAACCTGCGCCTAATTCTAATAAAAATCGGGTAATATGCTGCACCAGGCCATCTTCAATTTCGCGTTCTTGCGCTTCGTTACCTAAGCCTAGAAAATCAAATAAATAGGGATCTTTTAACGTCTCTTGCGCCAAAGCCGACTGCGGTGTAGGTAAGCGTACGTCAAAATTCGTTACCGCAGCGCCTTGGCGAAGCCGCAGCTGATCTTTAATATTGGCTTCAAGCGTGCTGCGTGACCAACCATGAGTTGCTGCCTGCATGGCGTACCAGGCTCGCTCGTCTTTATCTTCTAACTTGGTCAACAAGACCACAATATGAAACCACGGCAATTGGTCAGCAGGCTGCTGACCAAATAGGCCGTCAGGGCAGCGCTCGGCAAAAAATCGCATATATTTTAAATTAGAGCTGGACCAGCCACGCATATCTGGGAAGGCGGCTTTCAGATCCTGTGCCAGGCGATCAATCACCTTAGCTCCCCAGCCTTGCTGTTGCTGTTGGCTTAAAATCTCGCGACCAATGCGTGCATAAAGCCCAACCAGCTCGGCATTAACGGCCATTGCCGCACGCTGCCGACTGGCTGAAATATCAGCTTTTAACTGCCCAAGCCAAGCCGCATAGCCTTCTGGCAGATTTGGCGTTGTCTGGTTGCTCATTTATCCCACTCCATCTGTTGGCAGCAATTAGCAACATGTAGCGGGAAGGTCAGTGCTGACTCAGTCCGCTTGCTGCGGTTGATCTTTGATACCGCTTTGTAGCTGTAAAAGCAAATTTTGGGTAGAGGGTTCGAATCCCTCCGGCGCGCCATACACTTATCCTATCAAGTATTTCTAAGCACCCTTCTTTTTTATTAATTAATTTCGGAAGCTGCTACGCTATCCAACTGAGCCGCGGGCGCATGTGACTGCCAAGCATGGAACCTGACAGGGCGCCAAATGACGCAAATCCGGAGTTGGTCACAATCTGGTCACAGTGGTGATGGTGGATAGAAGCCCCGCGCTCTACAGCGCGCCCTGTGATGGTTTTGCTTGGACACATCTCGTTGTTTAATTTGAGCAACCAGCACTTGGCAGACTTCCGTGATGAGCAGTTGCAGTTGGTCGGGCCAACCGCGGTTGCCCATCATCTCTCACTGCTTAGCAAAGCGCTGAAAACAATGGCTCACTATGGCCGTCTGAATGTGGCAGTAATGACTGGCTATAGCGCAGGTGCCTAGCTGGCTGATACACCACGCACAGTCAAAGGAAAGGGTACCCTATGGCCAAAAACAGAGATGTTTGCTTTAATTGAATATCTTGTACACAGTCAAAAATCCAAGGAGGGAATTGAACAATGAGCATTCAACAGATCCAGATTTTCACTAGTGTCGATGGCAAGACCGAGCTGCAGGTAGCCTTTGAAAAAGAGACGGTTTGGCTCAGTCAGGGGCAGATGGGAGAGCTATTTGATACGTCCACCGACAACATTGGCCTGCACCTGAAAAATATTTATGCGGAAGATGAGCTTACGGAAGAGCGAACTACCGAGGATTTCTCGGTAGTTCGCAAGGAAGGTCAGAGGCAGGTGCGCCGCCGGATCAAGCACTATAATCTGGATGCCATCATTTCGGTGGGGTATAGGGTCAGCTCCAAGCGAGCTACCCAGTTCCGTCAGTGGGCTACCTCTGTGCTGAAAGAGCATCTGGTGCAGGGCTACACCCTGAATCAGCGCCGTTTGCAAGAGCGGGGTATTGAATTTGAGCAGGCGGTGAGTCTGCTATCTCGCACGTTAACTAACCAACAACTGGTGTTGCCTGAAGGTGTAGCTGTTGCAACGGTGATCAGCGATTATGCACGCTCCTGGAGTCTATTACAGGGCTATGATGAGCAGCACCTGGCTGAAATTGGCATCAAACAGCCAGATATGCGGTCACTGCATCTGGATCAGGCAGTGCGCGATTGCCGAGCTCAAACAAACCCTGATCGCCAAGGGCGAGGCCACAACGTTGTTTGGCCAGTTACACGGGGATGGATTGACTTCAGCCTTGGCGACTATCGAGCAAGGCTTTGGCTTTATTGGTGGCCGAAAGCCTACCGGATCAAAAAGAGTTGATGATTCGCTTGGTAGAACATTTTATTTTGCTGAAAACAGATTGAAGCGGGTCAGTGCGCGCCATACACCTATCCAGTCAAGTATTTCTAAACACCCTTCTTTTTATTGATTAATTTCGGAAGCTGCTACCCTATCCAGATGAGCCACGGGCGCATATTGCAGGGCGCCAAATGACGCAAATCCGGAGTTGGGCCCAGCTCACTGGTCACCGTAGGTGATGGTGGATTCGTGCCGAAGGAGGGTTTCAGCAGGTGATAAAACTAAGCTTCATTATTGTGCTGAAGCTTAGTGCAGGACATGATCAGCTGTCAGTTAGTGGCAATGAACGACACCAGTACTGTTATTCATATGGCAGCACTGACCAGGTGGGGAGCTTTTGCGGCAACCACCGCCATGTGCAAATGCAAGGCTGCTGGTGAAAAGTAGAATTAACGCTAAAGCTAGTAACTTTTTCATGTGTTTTCCTTCGTGATGATCTTCATTAGACTTTCAATTCAAGCTATCAAGATTTAGTGGTGTTACTGGCTTGAAAATACCTGTCTTGGTCATGTTACGAGTAAACGTAAAGTGATCAAACAACGTGACAGGCTCAGATTCATTCCATAAACCAAAGTTCAGCTTCTCCCATTCGTCTCGACGAACTATAACGCTATAGAGATAAACGTCGCCTTCGTCACTTTGAGTATAGGCTGAAATCACACATGTATTGACTGGTGGCAGATGATTGAAGATCAATCCTGCAATACGAAGTGCAGCACCATGAGCATAATCACGGTACATGCCCCGTCGCCGGGTTGTGTTGATCCGTGAGCGTGTGATTTTTAGTTGTCGGCCAGGTACTTTGTATTCAATATCAGGAAACTGGTCTTCAGTGGGCAGGTCTATGTCAATGGCAACGGTGCTTGAATCATCGCCAAAGTCAAAATCTATGAGCGTTTCTACTGGCCAGTCAATATCAGCTAGATAATATTCAAGAACTGCAGCTAATGCGTTTTGGCTTTCAAAAATGTCTTCTGTTTCAAGCTTTTTACGCTTTTCCTCTAACTCAAAGTGTTTCTTCTTTTCTGAGTTCCAACGTTTGAGAGCTTCTGTATGCTCTTTCTCAAGAAGCTGGTTTAACTCAGTTATACGTCGCTTCTGCGGCGGCCAAATGAATCCCCAGAGCCCATAGCTAAGCGGTTTCGATTTAGCAGGTCTAGGGCTGTTAAATGGCCTAGGTTCATAGTTTGAATGGTTAGAAGCAGGTAGAGTACCTTTGTGGATGTTTTTAAGCTCTTCTAGGTTGCTATTCATCACTTCACAATGGGATGCAAGGGCATCTCTTATTGTGTCACCAAGGTACTTTCTGATGACGCTTAGCTCATTGTCACTGAAGGCCTCTCCATTCATTCCTAGAATCGTTACGTCACCGTCAGACTCTACAGATATTCTGACAGCAAGCTCATTACCTGCTTCTAAATAGCTTCTTAAATGAGCTGCAGGGGATGGCTGACGTCGACTTTCTTCCTTATTTAGTTTGGAGCGATACGATAAACCAGTGCCAGGAAGACCGAGGTTGCCATAGAGACCACGTTTCCCTGCACTCACAGTCGCACCCTTAATGCCAGCAGAAACACCTACACCGGATTTGCTGATATTCAAGTTAAGTCCGGGAGCTATTTTGATGCGTCGTTGAAACCTAAATGACATAGTAATCCCTTTCTACTTTGATTCGTCTGCACTGCTATTACATCTTTGAATAGCATCACTAAACGCAGAGGCCAAAATACCTGTCGGTATAGCTATCATGCCTATACCTGTGAGCGCTGTAAGACCTGCAAAGAATTTACCAGTGGCTGTAATGGGTGTGACATCTCCATATCCAACAGTAGTTAAAGTAGCTATGCTCCACCACAGCGCTCGTGGAATGCTGCCAAAATTGTCAGGTTGAGATGATCCCTCCAGAAGATATAGACAGGTTCCGGAAAATAACAATAAAAATATTGCTGCACACAGGCTAATCGTGAGTTCATATGACCTTGAGCGCATCGCTTCAATAATCGCATCGACAGCCTGGTGAATCTTCCAATACGTGCGAGTCTCAGAAGTCGAAGAATCCTGAAAAGTCTGAGTAAAAATCCATTGTAAGAGCCGAACGTCAGGATAATAGGTAAGATTGCCAGCAGATCAATTATTGACCAGTAGCTGAAAATGTAACGAATTCGACCAGTAAAGCCCCTGTATTCCTCTCGTTCACCTGCCGCATAAACACGAAAAATATACTCAACTGAAAAAAGCGCTGCAAAGAGCCACTCAGCATAGATAAACAAGCCGGGGCTTAAGTCTCGAACAGTGGACTCTGTTTCCAGAATGGCAACGATGACGGCCACAAATATCATGACAATAATGACTTTGTTTACCCTGGAAAGACCATTCGCTTTAGCTGTTGGGTCTAGTTGCTCATATACTTGATAGCGAAATGACTGTTTGATTATCTGATCCATGATTAGCCTGCATGCTGAGCGTGGTGTCTAGTGTGTCTAATCTATTCAGTCTACAAGATAGAGCATCAGGTGTGCTCAGTGAAGCCCTTCTTTTAACGAGCATGTCGGCAATGTGTTTTCTGAGATTGAGCATGACAATCTTGATATGATCATTTCCGTTGGCTACCGCGTTAAATCTCAGCCTGGTGTGCAGTTCCGTAAATGGACCACCTGCACTCTCAAAGATCATTTAGTGCAAGGCTACAGCCTTAACCAACGCCGACTGACCGAGCGCAGCATCGAGTTCGAACAGGCGGTAAACCTGCTTAGCCGAACTCAAACAAACCCTGATCACTAAGGGCGAGGCCACAACGTTGTTTGACCAGTTACGCGGAGATGGATTGACTTCAGCCTTGGCGACTATCGAGCAAAGCTTTGGCTTTATTGGTGGCTGAAAGCCTACCGGATCAAAAAGAGTTGATGATTCGCTTGGTAGAGCATTTTATTTTGCTGTTATCCATGTGGCAGCACTACCTGCTGCTCATCTTGACCTGTTTGAACCCAGGTCCCATTAACTCTCATCGGTCATATGATCCGCTTGCGAATGCTGGAAGACAGTTGCTCGAAGGCAATCACGACTACGAGAATGACAAGGATGATTGCAGCGGCCTGATCATAACGAAAGAGTCGCATGGCAGTAGACAGCTCCACTCCGATCCCGCCAGCACCCACGAGGCCAAGCGTGACAGCGGAGCGAATCGCCTTTTCTACGCTAAACAGTGATGTCGCCGTCATGGAGGCAAAGCTCTCGGGCAAAATGGCACCGAAAATTACCGATATCCGCCCAGCTCCAGTCGAGGTCAGCGCCTCGGATGGCCCCTTTTGTACCTCTTCGAATCGTTCAGAATAGAACCGTGCCGCGAAGCCGATGGTATCCATTATGATGGCCAGGATACCGGCAAGTGGACCCAGCCCGACCGCGACTACAAAAATCAATGCCCAAATCAAATCGGGGATCGTACGTGAGACCGATATGAAGAAGCGCGCAAGTGTCCTGACTAGTAAGTTCGGCGCAGTGTTGCGCGCGGCTAAAAGAGCAAGAGGAATGGAAAGCAGGCAGCCAAATGTGACACCGACTATCGCGATATTGAGCGTTTCCAGCATGGAGTCGGCTATATTGGGCGCGCGTGCAAAATTGGGAGGCAGGGCCTGACCGATGAACCGCACAAGGTTGTTTGCTCCGCGCACCAAACGGTCAAGAGAGATATCTGAGGCGAGCAAACCCTGAATGAAAAAGGCTGCAAACCCCACCACAATGATCCAGGTTAGCACCGATGGTGCTCGGTAACGCGGGGGCATGCCCGTCTTCTCACTCATGCAATGACTCCTTCTGTCGGCATGGCATCCACGCGTGTCATGCCAGAATAGAGTGCATTTAATTGATCAATATTAGTGTTAGTGATGGCTGCATCGATTTCGACTCGGCCTGCCTTCAGGCCGATGATGCGATCGGCATATTCCTGGGCGAAGTCAAGCTGATGCAGAGTGCAAAGCATGCTTAATCCTTCCTCTCGCACGATGCGCCACAAGATATCAAGAACCTCCCGGCCTGCCTTTGGGTCAAGACTGGCGATGGGTTCATCGGCCACCACTAGTTTTGGCGCCTGCATCAGCATCCTTGCAATAGCGACGCGTTGCTGCTGTCCGCCAGACAATTCCGAGGGACGATGCATCGCGCGATCTGCCATTCCAACGCGTTCGAGACAGTACAGCGCCTTGCCACGTTCCTCGGCAGAGGCCGTCAGGCTTAGGCAGGACAAAAGCCCTAGTCGATGTCGTCCCATGGCGCCCAGTAATACGTTTTGGAAGGCACTGAGTTGAGGTACCAGATTAAATTGCTGAAAGACATAGCCCATGCCACGCCTGATCTGACGCAACTGGCGTCCCGAGGCCTTTGTCAGGTCATCCCCATGGATGCAGATGCTACCTGATTGTAGCTTTTCAAGTCCGTTCAAGCTGCGCATGAGGGTAGACTTACCGCACCCATTCGCTCCCAATAAAACCACTCCCTGGCCGGCGGTAATATCGAAGGAAACGCCACGCAGGACCTGAAGATCTCCATAGGCGACGAGCACATTTTCACATTTGATGGCTGAGGTCATCAGGATGTCCCTGCTTGCGAACTTAGGCGGAAATGAAAAAGGAGGCCTATCCCAAAAGGCGGCCTCCTGATACTGATGTTATGTTGTCTTAATCGTCTAACGGGATGCCAGCAGCCTCGTAAGCCAAGCGGACTACGTCGTAGATTGCAGGGTCAGTCTCGAAGGACATGTAAGCATCCCGCTCGATGAATTTGTCGGCGTTGCGTTCGGTTGCGGTCAGACTTTCCCACAGAACGTCGGCATGTTCAGACAGCGTCGCCCGCAGCGCATCGCGGCAATCTTGCGGCAGGGTGGCACGCATTACTACAGGGTCGCCCGGCAGCGTGTCAGTCTGTGCCAACAGGCGGTATTCGGTATCGGGGTCCTGCTTACGAACGGCGTCCCAATCCTTGTTGCCACCGCCCATGGCGTCTACGTCGCCATTGATCAGCACCTGAATACGGGCATCACCTGCCATGATGATATCGACATCTCTGTCGGGATCGAGCCCAGCTTCGGCCAACAGCATCATCGGGAAGATGTGGCCCGAAGTCGAGCCTACATCCTTCAGCGCCACACGGCGACCGGCAAGGTCGGCAAGGGTCTGGATGTCACTGTCAGCCTTTACAACAAAACTTGAACCGTAGTTAGGGCGAACGACAGAAAATAGGATGTCCATTTCAGCAAGCTGTTGAAACAGAACAAATTCAGACGGTCCAGCAAAGACGAACTCTACCTCATCGAACTGTAACGCGGTGCCTGCGGCCGTGCGGTTTGACAACGAATAGAGCGCCAGTTCGACGCCGGTCAGCTCCTCGAAGGTTTCTGCGAAGGGACCAAACGCTTCAGTAAGATCGCCTATGCCTTCGATTCCGGTATCAGCCATGCGCAGAGGTGCTGGGCAGGTCTCGATCACTGATTGTGCGGATACGGATCCAGCCAGAAGGCTGACGGTGATGGCAACAGGCAAAGCCAGACTACGGAATTTCTTCATCTTGTGAACCCCCTAATGTTGTTAGGTAAAGGATTCAGCTTATTAGCGAAAGATGACAAAACGATGAATAGGATTATGGAGTAAGGATTGGATATTTGGGTTCACTCAATGCCATACAGACTTTTCGATCCGTTTCATTGGCTAGGTGAAGACGGCTTTCTTTAGGACCGCTCAACCCGGTTGCGGCCAGCAGCTTTGGCGGCATAGAGGGCTTGGTCGGTGCGCCGAATAAAGTCACTTTCGCTTTCTTCGGACGCCAGCTCAGCAACGCCAAAACTTGCCGTTACCTGTCCCACGAGCGGATGTTGGTGCTCGGCGAGTTTCTGGCGAAGGCGCTGAGCCAGTTGTTCGGCCTCGGCCAAAGGTGTTTCCGGCGTCAGAATAATGAATTCTTCACCACCCCAGCGACTAACGATATCGCTCTCGCGAACCGTTTTAAGTAGGATATGCGCGACTGAAATCAGTATTTCGTCGCCCGTGCTATGGCCATGGCAGTCATTGATTGTCTTGAAATTGTCGAGATCCAGGAAAATCAGTGATACGGGTCTTTGATAACGCCGGGCGGTGGCGCAGGTCATTTCCAGGCGTTCGTCGAGGCCTCGCCGGTTTAGGGTGCCAGTTAAATGGTCACGTTCAGCCTGCTTGCGGTCGCTGATATCGCGTACCATGGCATAAAAGCCTTAGTTTCTCCCTGAGTACCTTGTACCGGTGTGTAGTCCACCGCCAGTGGGGTGATACGACCGTCCGGGTGTGGAAAACGCGTCTCAAACGTAATATGACTC
>NZ_JRLB01000021.1 GCF_000764495.1 Nitrincola sp. A-D6 | reverse complement strand
AGCCTTGATCTGTGACCAACGCCACGGCTTCTTCTTTGAACTCTGCCGAGTATTGTTTGTAGGTTCGTTTCTGACTCATAATGACACCTCAATAGCTGACTCATATTGTCGCTAATTAAAGTGTCCGGATCCATTAGACCAGTTCAACCATGTGCCGTTTAGATCAGGAACAAGTAGGATTTTCCGAACCCAAGCGCTTTTCCAAAGTTTGTGGTTAAAGAGATGGTAGAGTCCGATAAACAGGGCAAAGACAGGGATGGCGGTCACTGGCGGAGCCGGAATGCCTGAAAGTCCCTCTACGGCCCCCAAGCCGGTCTCAACGGCAACGTTCAGAATTGGAGCTACCGTGATCGCGATGAACGCCAAGCCAAATAGAATCTTCTCTTTGGGATGATTATCAATCGAGTAATCGTGCACTTGGTCTCCTCGTGTCGCTAACGCCCGGCTTTGGGGCGGACTTGTAGCCGCGCAGCGGCGGAAAGGCCGTCCCAGCCCCGAAGGGGCGACAACAGCCGTTTGTTATGTGATTTGATGGAAAGGCTAAGCACCGGATTTAATCATATCTCTGATTCTTACCGCTTTTTCGAAATGATCCAATTGGTGAGTTTCAATCCACCACCGAGCCGCCTCCATGAGAACTTCTGGCTGATCGTTTTTGTTTTTGAAGAATGCGTAAAACGATAACCCGACCCCCGATCCTTTCTGATCGATTTTGAGCTCGCATACTTCAATAATTTTTTCTCTAAGCTCTTTCCGCAAAGCAATATTCCTTTGGATTGATCACATAACGCCGCATTCAGCGGCTTGTACGCTACAATGCTTTGTTATGTAAAATTTTCACTGCAACCCATTGTTTTTATTAAAGCGTCTAACTTTAGCACGTATGTTTTTCATAGGTGAAGATGTATTGAACTGGATCATACGTCCCAACGTCCATTTCTCGTACCACGTTCGTTCATACAATTCATCGTTGCTTAAACTTAAAACTAAACCGATTAGCTCACTTATCGTTGAGTCCAGTTCATTGAGTAAGTCTTTGTATTTCCAGTTGCTGTACTGTTCTTGAAAACTCACAGCCAGCAGACCAAGTTGATTCCATTTATAACCCGTTTCCGGAAAATCCACTGGCAAGCCTCGGGATTTCAAACTATGCCACTTTAATACTAATTTTCCCCAACCCACAAGGTAAGCAACGGTATCACAGACACTAATTTGTGTTCCTTTTACGTTACCTTCAACTTCACATACACGTGACCATGATTCAGGAACAACTTGATAGTCAGCCATCAGCTTAGGAAATATCGAGTTTATAGCTGAAAGCAGCTCATCTTTTGATTGTGGGACTGATGACATCGCTGTTTCCGTTTACATAACGTTGCAAATAACCGGTACAAATGGAGCGCAGCGGAATTTGCATCCGAGTTAATTTGCCTTGTTATGATATTAAAGATCACCAACACATTGATTGAATATTTTATTACAAAAATCTATCAACATCATGTCTTGCCCGTAACCAGCAATAAATGAAAGCCCTACAGGTACACCGTTAGCTTCTGCTATTGGGACTGTAATTTGTGGAGCACAAGATAAACATGAAATAGCATTAACGCACATAGCTCTTGGAACATACTCACCCGCAAGGAAATCAGGCGTAATTTCTTCTAAACGAGGTGCTAAATCTACAGTCGTGGGGAAACATAATACGTTGCCAGCATAAAGGAATTTATTAAGATTATTTTGAAATAATTTTTTAGTGGAAAGGATCTTTTGAATGTCATTTCTGCTTGCAGATTCAGCATAATTAGAAAGACTAAATTCAACCCCGGAACTTAATTTGGGCTTCTTAGTTTTAACCCAAGATCCAAATGTGTTCCATATTTCTGTTGAAAGTAAGAAGCCTAATTGTAAAAAGAGTTCGTTAAAATTTACACTCAACGCTGTAATTTCAGATAATTTCAATGTTTGATTTTTAAAATTACAGGTTATTTTCTTTTTAATTGTTCTTGTGGCTTGCACAATTGCTTCATCAGATATTTGGAACACATCATCGACGAAACAAACTGACGGAACAGCACTGCTTTTTGAATAGCCTTCTGCCAGCAAAACGTGCATTACTTTTTCTAAGATTTGCCCGTTTTGTGAGAGAATTCCAACTGTGTCAAAAGACGGTGCTAAAGGTAATACGCCAGCAACCGAAATAGCACCGTGTGATGGTCTACAACCCCAGACACCACAATTGCTTGCAGGAACTCTTACAGAACCTCCGGTATCTGTACCAATAGCGAAATCAACCAAACCACTGGCAACAGCCGATGCTGAACCACTGGATGATCCGCCAGGGATTCTATCCGGTGCTTTTGGGTTAATAGGTGTACCATAAAATGAATTTACACCAACTAGGCTGTAAGCTAACTCATCTGATTTTGTTTTTCCTTTAAATATTCCACCTTCGCACAAAAGTTGTTCTAAGCAAATAGCGTTTACAACAGGTTTGTCATGAGTCTCAACCCAACCTGGACTACCATAACCGGTTGTTTGATTTTTAATATCGATGTTGTCTTTTATAGCAAATGATAAATCATTTAATATCCCTTCTGAATAGGGATTTATTGTTTCTGTGGTAATAAATGGATCTGGAAAATTAACATTAAATGAATTCATTTATTCCCCTCTTCGATCATGGAACTTGGATCTATCATAACGCACGGCTCACCGCGCAAGTTTGTGATGGCGGCTTTTGTGCTTTTTTGCACAAAAGGTGACAGCGGAAATTTGTCCGGTGCAGCCGCTTGTTAAAAGTTTTTCCTGCGAGTACTACGCTGAAACCAAGCACGACTGAAAGGCATGCATTTTGTACCAGCACTTACAGAATATTTAGAACCATTATCGGTAATAATTGCACATTCGCAAGTACAAGGCTCTCCGGACATACCCCACTTGTGTAATTGTTCTCGGTACTCGACATCAAATTTTGCGTGGATGATAGCAGAGTTAACCCATTTAGCAGGAATCGAGCGTGACTCGAGCATTTTTAAAAATTTACTTTGCCAAATATAAACCAAGGGCTCAAATGATTCTAAGTATGGATATATCGTAGATCCAAGCAAATCGATCGATATTTCTGCACCACTATTGTTTTTAGACAGATCATAAAGTTTAGCTAATTCCCAATAACCATCATAATCATTATTTCGGCTAACAAACGAGCTAACAATGCCTTGAGCTATATTCTTCAGTTCTTTACGGCGAGCCATATTTTTACTTTTAACGCAGCCAGCACGCGCGGCTTTATAGTGTAGGCGAAGCCGCAACGGAAAAGCCGTCGCTGTGCCTGGCCTTGTTAAGCACTGCGGACTATTTGGACTTGCAGGATTCATTAATACGAACAAAGATAGGAGCGTCGCCTTTATGAAAGCCAATACAAACCTCCCACTTTGATCCGCACTCACTCCACAAGGGGGTGATGGCTACTTCACCATTACCATGCCAGCTTTCACCAACTTTTAAGTATGGTGCTTCAACGTGGGTATTGATACAGCCGCACTCAGGACAAAATAAATTTCTTTGGTCGCTGCCTACCGAAATTTGTTTATCCGATATGACAGGAAGAATGTCTTTTTCAGGTTTCATTTTGATTCCTATTTATGATGCTTAACGCCGCCAACAGGCGACCATTTGCAGTGTAGCCAAAGGCGGAACGTAAAATGGGCGCGCTGCTTGGCTTGGTTATGTGTTTTTTGCATGGCTGAAGTAAAACGCTGTAACGCTACCCATTAATGTTCCTGCAAATGCAAGGAACTCGGTAAAATATTGATTTTTCGTGACGGCTAATGAAAAAGTAAATATTAAGACCAAAAACACTATACCTAGAGCCAGCATAGGCTTGATGCGTTTATTCATTCTTTCGGTAGTAGGTTCCGCTTGACCGATACCATTGCATGTTCCACAAGCTAAACCAAAATGAGGTTGCTTACCCTTCAACTCGTGTTGTTTTACGCATGCCTGACAGCTACTCCCATCCTTACCAGAAGTACAGGTCCCGCTCTCATTGCAATGCCTGCAAGGGTATAGATTTGCTTTAATTTCCTGCACTATTCATTACTCCGTGTGCAACACATAACGCCTCAAACACCGGCACAGCTTGCTGCGTCCGCGTGCTTTGACTTGTTAGGGCTGAACAACTCTTCAATATCAGTTTCTTCAGAGAAATAGTCTTTTATCACTCTTAAATGCGATTCCGGAATACCCAGCTCCATTTTAAATTTATCTGCAATCTTTGTTGGCTCTGGATCCAAGATTGTAACATACGGAATGTCCGACCTATTTAGGAATGCATCCATAAATAGTTTGTTGCTCTTTAGGTCAGTACGAGGAAATGAATAACCAATTACTATTATATGATCTGCTTGCTCAATTCCCGATTGGGCTTTTGCCCAAAGATCTTCGAATAGCATTCCATACCCATGATAATTTTTTTCTTTTACCGGAGGAATTATTAGAGGGATAGAAACCAACCCATCACTGCTCGATGTTCCTTCTGGAACCCAAGGGAATTTCATTCTAGACCTGATTAGAACATAATCATCTTTAACCTTTTTTCCTGCATCATCAAGTATATTAGGCGGGTAGTACCCGAAGGAAAAATCTTCGTAGCCCTCCATATATCTCCCAGCGAAGCAAGAATAAGGTTTAGTAGTACTCTCATATACCCAAACAGTATCTGGCGCGGACTCTTGAGTTAATTCAATATCCTGCTCTGGACTCATTGGATAGCTACTTAGCCAGTTGACAGAGCCATGCAGCTTAACTAGCTGAGGAGCATTCCCCTGAGCTTCAAAGGGAGCCATCCATTGATCTCGATAAATGCTTTTAGGATTAAAGCCATATCCATTGTCTGAGGTCCATTCCGTCTCATCGCTTAAGGCACGATCCATCAATGTATCCCAATTGAAAGTTACAACCATATCGCAGGGACTAAGCTGTTTTGCTAGTAACCGATGGGGATTAGAAATAGGACCATTTTGAATTTCATTTATGACAGCAGAAAAGATAAATATGAGTTGAGTATATGACTTAAACGCTCTAGTTCGATCAATTGTAGCTTCTTTACCAATGTGAAGATTTAGGTACTCTTCTATCTCCGTGTATAGCTCTTCAATATCAATATTCTTGCTCAAAAACTCTATGGGATTTTCGCCTTTAACTTCCATAATGAAATCTAGGAGCCCATCTATGAGAACCCAAGGGTTTGCAGATATTTCAAGCTGCTCAAAAGTCGAAAAAAATCTCGAGCAATAGGCATTCTTAAGCTTGATGGGCTCTCCGAGTATGCCTTTGACGCTCCTGCTCCAAGCAATAGTAAATTCATAATCTAAGTGCCCTTAACGCCTAAGCACACGGGCGGCCACGTAGTGGACGTCCCAGCCGCCAACGGCGGCGAGGTGCTGCGACTGGTTATGGATGCTGGAATGGCACGATGAAACGGTAATTTGCATGACCAGCCACTGCCACCCTGATAAAAATACGACTGCCGATATTGGCAGTAACCCCTCTTACTGGCAACCCACAATACAAAGTGCGCTTTGTGACTTACTTGCTAGCAGCACCGGAACGGAACTGCCGAGTATTGATACTTGGCACAATGCTCAAAGGTAGTGAAGGTTGCACGTACTTTCCGAAGCAAACGTTTACGATGCCTTGCAGCCATAACGCCCCGCACAGGGGCCGACAAAAAAGCGCAGCGTTTTGGCGGTCCCAGCGACCAACGGGAGCGCCTGCTGCGGCTTGTTAAATGTTTTCACCATAACCGTTTCTTATCTTTTCGGTAGCACTTATATGCAAGAAACCAAAATGACAAAAGCGCTATTAAAGCTGCCTTATCGTACTTCCTTGCTATTTTTTGAGCTATGACATCTTGAATTCCTTTTGCTGGACCTTGCAGCTCGAAGTTTTCCAGCATATACCAACCAAGAATATGAATGCCTACGAAGAAAAAACAGCCGAGTATAATTGCCCATTGAGTCTTTTTGGATAAAGCTAAAACATATAAGAATTCATTCAGCCAGTTTGGCATAAACTCTCCGTAGCTATAGACATTTAACGCCGCCAGCACTCGCGACTTTGTAGTGAAGGCGAAGCCGCAACGGAAAAGCCGTCGCCGTGCCTGGCCTGGTTACAAAGCAAGCGCATCCATCTACCTACACTGCTCCTGGCAAAAACTGATGTTCGATGACCTCGTAATGCTGTACTGAAAGATCAGGCTCAAGCTCGTAAACCGCGTCTTCTGGGTACAACCGTGCCTGCGAAATATCGTTGCCAGCAAACGCTTTGATTGAATCCAGGTTGTCCCAATAAGTGATGAGTGTGAGTTCGACTTTGTCTGTCAGAGAGCGGCGGAATATTTGAGCGCCGAGAAAGCCGGGTGTTGCCGACGAATCCTTGACGCCAGTTTCATACAAATAGGCCGTGAATCCCTCGTTGTGGTCTTCCGGCACCAAACATTTCCATTCTCTGGCGATCATTTCTTCTCACTCTCCCGTGTTTTGTAACGCCGCCAGCACGCGCGGCTTTGTAGTGGAGGCGAAGCCGCAACGGAAAAGCCGTCGCCGTGCCTGGCCTTGTTACATGCTGGTGAGCTGTGAATCATGCCACACATCTTCATACCCCTCAGCTACCAAAAACCTATAGCCGGGTGGTAAAGATAAATACTGCTCCACCTCTGGCAGATACTCCGAAAGGTGACTAACGTGCAACGGCTTGAAGAAATCAGGATCTTCCGATATTTCTTTACCACACCATATATACCAGCCACAAGTTCCATTTTCCGGATTATGCCGAAGGCCATTAATCGGCAGCTTTCCGATTGTTTCGATAGCGACGCCCAACTTCTCGTTCGCGTTGGATGGAAACGGAATCGCATCGAACTTTTTGCACGTTTCTTTCTGACTTTGCACGATGTTTCCTAAGGCATGTAACGTTTGGTTAAGGGGCGGGCTTTAGCCCGTCTCAGTGAGCGGAGCGAACGGTTTGAACCTATTGTTATGTGTGAGCACAAAGGCTGCTAATGCTCGCTGTTTGCTTTTTAATGTCTGCTACCGGATTGAAGACGTGTGCTGCTAATTGCTGTTCGATAATTTCACGATTTTGTTGGAATAACGTACGCGCAAACTCAGGAACAATAGGGCTGTTCATGTATCGTGCAATGTATTTCATTTTGTCTACATTGCTTTGAGTCGGAATGCTTTGGCCATAGTTATCAGCGATTATGTCGACTTTAATCATTAGGTCAGTAGAGAACTCTAGACACAGAGTGAGAATGTCTTGCTTCGGAGCTTCAAGGCTAACAAATTTCCCTTTGTTATCAATCCGTTCTATATTGCTCGCAATGTAATACTTGCCATCAGTGTAGGCGTTGATGATTTGCATGCCGTCATGCGTTATGGCATTTCTGCATTCTTTGAAAAATGTAGAGTGCCTTACTTCTGAAAAGTATGACCAAGCAATTTTCTGGCTTGTAGCTGTTTCTAAAGAGTCTTTCAGTGACTGGAAGGTGTTAACGAAAGCATTAAAGGTGAAATTTATGTCTTCATCGCTTGTGTTGACAGGGTTGATTCCGGCTAAGAAGTTGCTATTGACTAGATTGCAAATGCTTATAATTTTTCTTAGGAAGTACTCATATTCTTCCAGCTTGTTTTTTATGAAGCTGCCAACGACCATCTTATGGTGTGTTTCTTGTTCAGTCATTCGTTGAGACTCTTCACATAACGCTTAAGCACACGGGCGGCCACGTAGTGGGCGTCCCCCCGCCGCCAACGGCGGCGAAGTGCTGCGACTGGTTATGGATGCTGGAGTGGCACGATGAAACAGTAATTTGCATGGCCAGCCCTTGGCACCCTGATAAAAATACTGCTGCCGATATTGGCAGTAACCCATCTTACTGGCAACCCACAATGCAAAATGCGTTTTGTGACTTACTTGCTAGCAGCACCGGAACGGAACTGCCGAATATTGATGCTTGGCGCTACGCTCAAAAAGTAGTGAATATTGCACATACTTTCCGAAGCAAACTTCAGGAAGCCATGCGACCATAACGCCGCCAACACGCGCGGCTTTGTAGTGTAGGCGAAGCCGCAACGGAAAAGCCGTCGCTGTGCTTGGCCTGGTTATGCATTGGGCTCTGACCAAACCGCATACTCATTTCCATTTGGATCAGTGAAGTGAAACCTTCGGCCGCCTGGGAAATCGAATATTTCCTGAACCACCTTGCCACCTGACGATGTGACCTTTTTAACCGTTGCCTCAAGCTCTGAACTATACAGAACGACCAGTACGCTACCGCTCTCCGTTGAAGATACTTTATCGGACTTGTAAAAGCCCCCATCTATTCCGGCATTTTCTATGGCCACATACTCGGAGCCATAGTCGACGAATGACCATCCGAAAGCCGAAGTAAAGAACGCCTTCGTTTTTTCAAGATCCCTTGAAGGAATCTCGACATAGTTGATTTTCCCCGTTTCCTTCATGACGTTCTCCTGTATGCATAACGCTGCTGCCAAGGCGCAAAGTGGAGATGGCGTGGCTTTTGCGCATTTTGCAAAAGGCATGACAGCTCTACTTTGTCACTCTTGGGCGCCTTGTTAAGCGTGACTGTACACAAGGCTTGATTGGCTTGCTGGAACAAGCATTACCTCCTGGCCGGCTCCATACTGTGCTGTAAATACTGCGCTTCTATTACCCGGACCGAGCGCCCAAAACACGGGCGGCTTTGCCTGGCGCAGCCAATAACCTTCTTCAATGCGTTGCGTTCGGCACCGCTTACCCCAGCAATCCTCTCCGGTGGTGATGCTTTATGAATGCTCATTAGCGAAATTAGCTTTTCAATTTCCCGCCAGGACTTTTTCACTTCGCACGCGAGCAACTCTTGATCTTGATCCTGCGCGTATGCCACTACATCGAAAGCCCACGTCTTTGACTGCATTCCAAGTTGGCTCCTGGGCCAACCATACTTTGAGTGAAGCCTAAAAAGACCTGCCATAGTTATGACTGGCTCAATCCACAAAGTAATTTTCCTCGGCGAGGTTGTTTTGAGTCCTTGCCAGAATATTTGCTCGGTAGCTTTGCTGCAGGGAGCCCGAAAGACGCCACTGTCGTGGACTACAAGCCCTTCATCGACTGCCGCCAGAAAATCTTTGGCATCAGCCGGATCGAGCTTATCAACGGATTCCCAAATAAACCCAGTGGTGGCGTAGCCATGTCGCTCGCAGAATGGTTCAAGCCACTCTGCGAGAAGTCTTTCCCTAAAATTGTTCATTCAACCTCGATGCCCGCTACTGGGACGCTTAACGCCGCATTCAGCGGCTTGTCCGCTGCAATGCCTTGTTAGGCATTACATTTTCATTTTTTGAGAAATTGAATTAGTTATAAATTCAACAAATTCTAACAGCATAGCTTCATCTTTAAATTGGTGCTTAGTTATTATATCTGCAACTATTTTTTCTCGATTATTCACATATTTTGTTACCGATCCAAGCGACTTAGCACTATGAAGTGTCCCTTTTAAATTAACTATAAACGATGGTGTATCTTTGATAAGCCCTATAACACCAGCTAATGATAGGCCTGGAACTAACCCCGCCAAACCCAGAGCTATTGACGAACTAGAAACTGCCAACTCTTTAGAACTATTTATTGCCTTTTTCTTTATAAACCTTGGTATTTCACGATCAAAAACTGCATTGAACGAGTCTCTTATGTCCCCTTCAATTAATCGAAGAAAATGACTCCCAATTAGTGAGTCACTGCCAATAAGTTCATGCTGATCGTAAACAGATTTTAGAAGCGCGTCATACTTATTCTGAAATCGACTATCTAATATAGGCTGCCTTATTTCTATAATATCCTTGAATGACAATGAATCCAATAAATCAATAGGGATTACCCGTGAGCTGAGCGATTGAAGTGCAAGCTCAATAAATATTTTCCATGCAATTTGCGGTTCTGACAAGGAACAAATAGTACGGTTGGCCTCAAAGCTGTAATCAATATAATTTTCCTGTGGCAAAGCACTTTCACAGTTTACAACCCTAGCACCAGAGATATGATATATTAGCTCTCGATAATTAATCAAAACCTCTTTGTCTTCAGGCTTTAACAGTTTGGCCACGTGATTAATTTGATTTCTACTTAATCCCTCACCTTCATCGAGATTACTGATTATCAATCTAATACTGAGTCTGTAATAGGGTTTAGATTTTGTCTTATAACAGATCCTGGATTCTTAAACTCGTTTAAAAATCTATCTTTAAACCAACTGGAGTTATCTACTACATCCCATCTCACCGCTGAGTTGACATTCTCGTCTAGAAATGCTGCGGGGGCTTTATCTTTATTGTTTTTGACGATTGCTTGAAAGCTTTCCTTATCACTCCTTAGAGCAGGAATTATATGAGATCCTTGTATTAATTCTGGGTTATCTTTAAGAATTTCGTATGTGAAAGGAGTTATCAAATGAGAAGCTGCACAGACAATCCTAGATTTGAATAGAAGCAATATCTTTAAATTTCGCTCCACATCTCGTCTGAGTAAAGCCCTGTCCTTAGAGCGACCAACTATTCGATGATCAAAGTTTGTAAAGTAGGAGCGTGGCCCCTTCATCTCCGAAAAACTGATGCTCTTCATAACTTTCCTTATTTACTTAAAACCAGTTTCTTGAAATAAACACTGCTCCAGCCTTGATGCCTAACGAGCCTGTCGGATTAGACATTTTGACATCAAAATCCCCAGCATCGACAGCTCCTGCTTCATTCTGTTAATTGGTGCCTGCTCATATCAGTGAACTTTGCCACTCATTCAAACAGCCTATATTCATTATCTAAGGCAGTCATAGCCACCATTCAGACGCTTTTTACTCTATTAATGCCTTTGTTGTCCCTGTGTCGCAATCTTCTCAAGGTTATGTACCATACAGTACATCAACCACTGCGCGTTCACCTTGGACTTGCCCCTCAGTGTAAACCGATTCAACCCTTTGTTGCTTTCCAGGTTGCCGAACACCGGCTCGACTGTACCCAAGCGCTGGCTGTAGATATGACGTCCCATTGGGCTGTCGATCTTCTGCTTCATTTTCTCGATAAAGCTGGACAGGGGTTTGCGCTCACCCAGGGCAAAGCTCACTTGCCGTCCATCTTGTTGATTGGCTCGGCGTAGGCACTGATGCTTTAGCGGGCAGCCTCTACAGTGTTGGCGATAGCCCTGGAAGCTAATCGTTTCTTGTTCGCCAATTACGCCCTTGAAGCGTTTCCACATGGGCTGGCCTGCGGGGCATCGGCAGGTTTCCGTCAACGGATCATAATCAAAGTCAGCAGGGGTAAAGCGTTGTGCTACCTGGCCACCACGTTCTTTACGTCGCTGTGCCTGGGCTTTATTGAAGGTTACGGATTCAGCAAAGCGTGGATCGCGTTTACGGAACTGGTTATCGGCAATGTAACCATCGATACCCAAGCGATAGATCAGCTTCATATTGGCATCATTGTGGAAGCCACTGTCTGCGGTAATCTTGGCTTTTCGCAGAATCGAGGAGTCCGGTTCGATCTGCCGGAACTGGCGATGAATACCCATTAACATCGGCTCCAAAGTGTGCCGTTCCTGACCGGCGCCATAGGCGTGAGCGTGGACGATGATCTGGTGTTTGTTATCAACAGCAGCAACGCCGTTGTAGCCCTGTATCACGCCCCGTGAAGTCTTCATCTTGGCACTGTCTGGATCAGTGATATTTCCTTTTACCGGAGTACCACGCTGACCGAGCCGTTCAGGCGCGGTCGCTAAGTGCTTTTTTATATTGGCAGAGACCTTTTCCAGTTTTTCAATTTGGGCCTGTTCTCGGGCGAGGATTTCAGCCGGTTGATCCTTATGGTCATCTTGCTGATGCGCGGTCATCATGCGTGAAACAGCACGGTCTATCTTGGCTTGTTTGCGGTTTAATTCAGCGCGTGTACCGCTCCACTCTTTGGCGGCATTAGAGGGTAGCTTGCAGCCATCGATGGCAAACATCTCCCGACCAATCAGGTTGAGCCCATCACAGACCATCAGAACATGCGTAAACAGCGGTGCGATCACTTCATCCATGCGGGAGATAAAATCGGCTATCGTGCTGTGATGGGGCTGGCTGTCAGCCGACAGTGCCATGAAAATCACATTCTCACGACATGCCTGCGCAATCTTGCGGCTACTGGTAATGCCTCGGGAGTAAGCAAATAACACCACCTTCAGCAGAATCGCCGGATCATAGGCCGGAGCACCGTTGACGTCATTGCGTTAGCGGGATTCAAACACGCTGAGATCGAGATCATTATCCACTACATGGTTCAGCGTATACTCAAAGGTGCCAGGTTGGATTTGATCCGCGAAACGTAGCGGAATCATCTTGGTCTGGTTGTAATCGTAGTGCTTATACCGCGCCATCCCTTGCCACCTCTGATCTCAAATTCGTTTCAACGATTTTAGCGGATCAATGTGCCACCAGCCAAGGGCTGGGGGACTTATCCGACAGTCTCAACGCCTGCATAAACGGCGGCCTGACAAGGCCGTCCGGTGGAGGCCCTTCAGGGCCGGAACGAATTTGATGCACTTGTTATGTGTTTGTACGCACCAGTTTATTGGCATACGGCTTGCTACCTAATTTATAGCCATCAATATTAGGAGTTAACTATGCAAATTGGAAACTCAACAAGCGCATCATCTATAACGCCAACACAGAAAAGCGGCAATAATTTGCCTCTCAATACGCCCGTTACCGGCAATATGCAGCCGGAAAAGCGGTTTATTCGTGAGCTTGCTGAATCAGTTGACCCTAAGAATATGAGCTACAAAGAATCCATGGATCTTGCCAATGCTTTAATGAAAGCTGGAGAAGGTGATTTAAGCTCAGCATTTTTACCTCCACCACTTTTAAGAGTTAATAGCGATGGAAGTGTAAGCGACATGAGAGGAACACCTGAAGGTGACGCCAAAATGAATGCCAAATTCAATATGTTTGATTTACTTGAAGCCAGGATTTCCTTCAATAAAAGTATGAATATGCCAACAAACTTACTTGAAGACTCTTATTCTTTTTTAGAAAAAATCCAAGTAGCTCGAAATACGCCGAGCATCAATGAGTACACATAACGCTTTGATCTGCGACCGAAGCGAAGCGGAGGTCCGGTGTAGGCAACGCAGTTGCCGGAACGAACAGCATCAACTTGTTATATTTCTCAACGCTATAAATTATTCATATTTAAGCTCGCCGAATAAACTGAACATTAGATCATCTTTTAACATTTCGAATGGAAGCTCAACGTATTCGTCTTTATGCCTTGGCAAAGCCCTACCATCGTGCGGTGAATTTTTAGTATGACCAAGCACGTGGCTACCATCTTCTTTAATATAGGGAAGCACTACGATTCTTCCATGATTTTTTGAAAGTATCGTACCTTCTAACCAAAGAGTTCGATTTGTATCGCTAGATGAAGATTCGCTGAGTTCTTTAACACTCCAACCCACATTGCTCTTGCTTTCGAACCAAAAAACAAAGCCACCCAAAACCACAACTTTTAAACCACGTGATTTAGCCTCATCCAATATTCTCTTTACACTTGCTAGCTGCAGAAGCTTGTTTGCCCTAGGCAAAAGCATTGATCTAATAGCAGCCTTAGTTTTACCCCAGTGTGTGCACCCTGAATAGCCAAACCCCCTAGCTATACGTTCTCTATAACAGTATGTTGCTGTCTTTTTGGTATGTTCTGCACGCACCCACTTTCGATCATCTTTTAGCAGAGTTATGCCATATCTCGTGAGCCTAACCAACTGTACATATGGAGTTTTCTTTAAAACTCCAATAAGTGCCGATCTCAGATTTTCGTCATCGTCCGGAACGACTACGCTTTCTGGTTCAACTAAATTGTTTTCAATATTTCGTTTTATTGCCTCTGATAGCATTAGATGCTCTTCCAGAAGGCGCCTTTTTCTTACTGTTACAGCTTTTTCAACTTTCAGGCATATAGAAGATTTCGAAGCACTAGAGATACTAAGAGTATCCACCTCCCTGCTCAATGATTCGTTCGACTCTTCTGCCGCTTTCACCGCTTCATCAAGAGTGTTGTAAAAATCAGCTTTAAAGTGCTCATCTTCTTTGAGATAGCGTTTATACCATCCCAAGCTTCCATCTTTTTTTAGCTTACACTCGTACATCAGATAACCAAACCCTTTCTCAAACCAAGGCTCTGGAAAAACGGCAAGTGTAGGTAAACCATAGCCAGGTAATTGTGATTCTTTAATCATATCTGGATATTTCCTAGATCAAGATGGACCTGATTGTCGTAAAAATATAACTGTTGCCAACAGTGGCCGAGCGAAGCGAGGTCCAGCGCCTGAAAGGCGCGATGCTGCTTGGCCTTGTTATATTTTTGCTCAGCTTCTAGAGGGAGCATATTTTTCTGCCCATTCTAGGAATGGAACTACCGCTTTATCTAGTGAACCAAAGCTTTTCGTTGTTTCTTTCTTGGCTCGGACAGTCCAAGGGCGTTTCCTTTCCCCGATTATCTTCGGCTCTGCCTCTATATATTCCGAATCTGACTCCCAATCTGAACTGGTCTAATGGATCCGGACACTTTAATTAGCGACAATATGAGTCAGCTATTGAGGTGTCATTATGAGTCAGAAACGAACCTACAAACAATACTCGGCAGAGTTCAAAGAAGAAGCCGTGGCGTTGGTCA
>NZ_JRLB01000020.1 GCF_000764495.1 Nitrincola sp. A-D6 | reverse complement strand
CCTCTGGAATCGTGTAGCCTTGATCTGTGACCAACGCCACGGCTTCTTCTTTGAACTCTGCCGAGTATTGTTTGTAGGTTCGTTTCTGACTCATAATGACACCTCAATAGCTGACTCATATTGTCGCTAATTAAAGTGTCCGGATCCATTAGACCAGTTCAACTTGATCCTTCATTAGGGATTGCAAGGGAGAGATGATAATGGTGAGGCTTCCATTACAGTAGTAACGGTTTAGGGCAGGTAATTGATAGCACAGTGATTTTCCACCACCAGTGGCCAGGATAGCTAAGATGTGATTACCGCGCATACCTGAATATACAATATGATATTGCAGACTGCTGCCATCAAGTTCCCTTCGAAAGTCATCAAAACCAAAATATTTTTTAAGTTCGTGATGTGGATCGTGAGTTGTTTGGCAATACTGACAATTTTGATCATTGCAGGGGACGTCACGTAATTCCCGAAGCAAATTTCCCGTTTGTGGATACTGATAATATACCCATGGAGGGAGCACTGAATTACCACCTGATACTCTTAACCAAGCGATGGCATAAGCAATAGGCCATAGCAGTTCAGCGTTAAACAAGTCCTCTTTTAAAAGCTGGTTGAGCCTGGTTCGACATACTTTGAGATCTCGGTCGAAGGTCGTATCAGTCTCTTTAAGCAACTCTGGAATTATTTGAGCTATCTCGTCAAGAGGCAGGGCTTATGGCCTGTTAGGCTAGCAAAAAAAGCACCTAAGCCAGCACTGATTGTTGGAGCAAGTAGGCTTTGATAACAAAGGAGCTCATATTTCCGATCGTTATTTAGCCTCTTAAAAGCATTGCGTTGGTCATTAAAAAGCTCAAGTGTTGAGTAGCAATCAGCCAGCGGAGAATTAAGACTATCTCTTATGAGTTTATAATCTTTAACTAACCGGTGATAGGGGTTTTGTGGAAAGGCTAATGGCGATAGTTTAAGCGTATCTATTGCAGGTAATTGCAAAAGTGCCAGTGAATCGTCATAGGTTTTGAGTATGGGAAGGTCATGGGCCAGTATATTATGACCTAGTATAAAACTGGCTCCTAAGCTCATGTGATCCAGCTGCCGCACTAGCGTCAAAAGTGGTTGCTGCTTAGTAACTCTCTCTTCAAGAGTTTCTTCGGTATCAGGACGAAATCCAGCTACCATAAAAATATCTTGAGATTTTAGATCATTCGAAGGTTTTGTTTCTAGATCAACGACCAATGCTTTTGGCTTGGAAACTGTCAAAGTATCTATCTTCCCTGGCTATTAAGTTAAGATGTTCTAAACGCAACAAACCACTGTTATGGTAGCATTTTTTATATCAGTCAGTAACGATCTAATACTCATCAAGTAAGATTTGTACATTATCTCTGTCTATATGCCACTGGGATACTGGGCTGCAATTGTATGATGCGAAAGGGGGAGGCATGGATTGTTTCCATAACCAATAGTCATGAGGTTTTCAGCTGCTCTTGATTCGTGCAATCTGAAGTGAATATAAGATGCTGCAACACTATTAAGGCTGTAGTGGCATAACAATATAATAGAAGTTAAACAGTTCGAGCAGGCTGGATGGTAGGAAGAACTAAACAAAAACAGCCGCTCGGAATAACCCGTAAGCGGCTGTTTTTTGAATTCTGGTAGGACTAGGCGGACTCGAACCGCCGACCCCCACCATGTCAAGGTGGTGCTCTAACCAACTGAGCTATAGTCCTATATTGTGGCGCGTATTATATAGGCTTTGCTTGTTCCTGCAACTGTTTTCCAAGACTTTTTTGCACTAAGGCGGCTTGCTGCGC
>NZ_JRLB01000002.1 GCF_000764495.1 Nitrincola sp. A-D6 | reverse complement strand
GGACACCTACCCCGGCCCTCTGGAACAGGTGTTGATTAACCTGATCCAGAATGCCTTGATACATGCCTTCGAAATACAGCCGGGAAGCATCCGTATTACAGCCACGGCCTCTGATGAGTGGGTGTATTTGCGAGTGCGCGATGACGGTAAGGGTATGACAGAGGCCATCCAGCAGCGCATTTTTGAGCCCTTCTTTACCACGCGTCTTGGCCAAGGAGGCAGCGGTCTGGGGTTAAGTCTGGTTCACAACATGGTCACTGGCATATTGGGTGGTAAAATTCGCTTGATCAGTCAGCCAGGGCAGGGCAGCGAGTTTGAGCTGACCTTGCCACGTTCATCTGCATGATTTTTTATTTTTCCAATAAAGCGGAAACGGTATGAGCAACCCTATGCAGTCTGACTTATTGAAAAACGAGGCTCTGAAGTTGTTGGTTGAATCTGAACAGCAACCCTTGTCGCCTACCCCGTTCCAGATATACCTGGCCGGTCCCTCGGTGTTTTACCCGAATGTTGCCAGTTTGTCGGCACAGCTCAAAGCCGCTTGCTGCAAACTGGGCATGGAACCCCTTTATCCGCTGGATAATGAAATACAGCAAGGACACCTGACACCTGTCGAAATGGCTCAAGCCATTGCTCAGGCCAATATCCATATGATTCAGAAAGCCGATGCAATCATTGCTGATATCAGCTGTTTCCGTGGTACCGCAATGGATGTGGGTACGGCGTTTGAAATCGGCATGGCCGTGCAGCGAGGCATTCCGGTAATCAGTTACACAGATGCACCACGTCCTGAATACCTGACTCGGGTTAAGGCTGCTGATGGCAGTGTGCGGCAGGAGCAGGGGGTATGGATGGATGCGGTGGGTATGATTGAAGATTTCGGTCTGCAGGAGAATCTGATGATTGCCTGCACCACTGAGTATACCGATCAGGGCGCGGCGATGGCGCTGTCAATGGTCAGAGTGTTGCTGTCTGCTGATCGTGCTTAGCTAAGTTATGAACATGGCGTCTTATTTTCAGACGCCATGTTAGCGTTAATCTAAATTACGTTTACCAGGCGCTTTTGAAAATTTCCTCAATTTGAGCCTGTGTTGCTTGGATCGGGTTAGTTATTCCACAGGCATCCTTAAGGCATTTTCAGCCAGAATGGGGATGTCTTCCTGCTTGGCACCCAAGTCAGCCAGTCCACGTGGAATACCCACCTGATCTTTAAGTGCCTTGATCGCCTCGATGCAGGCGTCTGCGCCAGCTTGTGCTGATTCGCTGGCGGCCAGTCCCATTGCCTGACCTACTTGCGCCAGGCGTTCAGCCGCTACCTGGCTGTTAAAGGTTTGTACATGAGGCAGTAGTACGGCATTACATACCCCGTGTGGCAGATCATAAAAACCACCCAGTTGGTGGGCCATGGCATGCACATAACCCAACGATGCATTGTTGAACGCCATACCGGCCAGGAACTGGGCATAGGCCATCTGCTCACGAGCCTCCATGTCATCTCCCTGAGCAACCGCACGAGGCAGATACTGAGCAATCAGTTCGACAGCTTTCAAGGCGCAGGCATCGGTGATAGGGGTAGCGGCGATGGAAACATAGGCTTCAATCGCATGGGTTAAGGCATCCATCCCTGTTGCCGCTGTCAATTGGCGAGGCATACCCCGCATGGTCAATGGATCATTGACCGACAGAATAGGCGTGGTGTGTTTATCCACTATGGCCATTTTAATATGACGGGTTTCATCGGTGATGATACAAAAACGTGTCATTTCACTGGCTGTACCTGCGGTTGTATTGATGGCCACCAGCGGCAATTGGGGTAGGGCAGATTTATCCACACCTTCAAAATCTCGTATATTGCCGCCATTGGTGGCGACCAGAGCTATGCCCTTGGCGCAGTCGTGAGGTGATCCACCTCCTAACGAAATCACCAGATCACAGTTGCCTACTTTAAGTAATGCCAGTCCAGCCTCAACGTTGGCAGTGGTTGGGTTGGGGTGTACCTCGGCAAAGACACTGCACTGGATGCCTGTCTGTTGTAGTGAGGCTGTGACCTGATCTACCAGTCCTGCCGCGACCAAACCTGCATCCGTGACAATCAGCGCATGCTTGAAGCCCTTTTTTTGAACGGTGTCGATGGCTTGCGCAAGTGCGCCTTCACCCATTAGATTCAATGAGGGAATATGAAATTCGCTGACCGTCATGGTCTATCTCCTTGTTGATAACTGATTAGACTTTAGTTTATCAAGTTAGACGGTGAACCCTTTGATCCGAATCAAGTTCAAGGGTAGTAAGAACAGGCACGCATAGCTTACTGTACTTGTGCACAAAAACCGGGGACAAGCCTGTGTATAACCCGTGGGGGAATCTGGCAAGTCGCTGCTGGTGTGGCGTTGAGAGGGGCTGGGTAGTAAACACACAGCATAATCAATGAACGCCCCGTAGGGCGCTCATTGGTCACAAAGGTTGATGATCAGTGCAGATCAAAACGATCCGCATTCATCACCTTGGTCCAGGCTTTGACGAAATCCTGCACGAACTTCTCTTTAGCGTCATCCTGCGCATAGACCTCCGCATAAGCGCGTAGGATCGAGTTGGAACCAAACACCAGATCCGCACGTGTTGCTGTCCACTTAACCTTACCCGACTTGCGTTCTACTATCTCGTAGGAGTTCTTGCCAGTAGGCTTCCAACTGTTATGCATATCGGTCAGGTTGACGAAAAAGTCATTGGTCAACTGTCCTGCGTTATCGGTGAACACGCCATGTTGACTACCACCATGATTGGTGCCCAGTACCCGCATGCCACCCATCAGCACGGTCATCTCTGGTGCCGTCAGGCCCATGAGTTGTGCACGGTCCAGCAGCAGTTCTTCCGGACTAACGGCGTAATCTTTCTTCACCCAGTTGCGGAAGCCGTCATGCACTGGTTCCAGATAGCTGAAGGACTCAGCATCGGTCATCTCGGCCGTGGCATCACCACGACCTGGTGAGAAAGGTACAGAGACCTCTATGCCTGCTGCTTTGGCGGCCTGCTCTATGCCAACATTACCCGCCAGCACGATAACATCCGCAACACTGGCACCTGTTTCGGCGGCAATGCCTTCCAGTACGCCCAGTACTTTAGCCAGGCGAGCCGGCTCATTTCCTTCCCAGTCTTTCTGGGGAGCTAAACGGATACGTGCACCGTTGGCACCGCCGCGCATATCCGAACCACGAAAAGTTCGTGCACTGTCCCAGGCAGTTGCGACCATTTCACTGATGCTTAGACCGCAGGCGGCAATGTTTGCTTTCACGGCCGCGACATCATAGTCACTGTTACCAGCCGGAACAGGGTCCTGCCAGATCAGATCTTCCTGAGGTACTTCCGGACCTATATAACGGGCTTTGGGGCCCATATCACGGTGTGTCAGTTTGAACCAGGCGCGGGCAAATACCTCACTGAAGTACTCCGGATCCTTATAGAAACGCTCCGAAATCTGGCGATATTCCGGGTCCATTTTCATTGCTATATCGGCATCGGTCATGATTGGATTATGACGGATAGAAGGATCTTCCACATCGACCGGTTTGTCTTCCTTCTTGATATTGACCGGTTCCCACTGCCAGGCTCCAGCCGGACTTTTTTTCAGTTCCCACTCGTAGTTCAGTAGCAGATAGAAATAGCCGTTATCCCATTGGGTCGGATTGGTTGTCCAGGCTCCTTCCAGTCCACTGGTTACCGTATCACGGCCAACACCCCGCTTGGTTTTGTTGTTCCAGCCCAATCCTTGCTCATCTATGTCAGCCGCTTCCGGTTCGCCACCCAGCAAACTGGCATCACCATTACCATGGCACTTGCCTACTGTGTGTCCACCGGCAGTCAGCGCGACAGTTTCTTCATCATTCATTGCCATGCGCTCGAAGGTCTCACGCACATCTTTGGCAGTTTTCAGCGGGTCTGGATTACCATCAACACCTTCCGGGTTAACATAGATCAGACCCATCATGACCGCAGCCAGCGGGTTTTCCAGATCACGCTCACCGGAATAGCGGCTTTTTGCATCGTCACTGGGTGCCAGCCATTCCTCTTCTGCACCCCAGTAGATATCTTCTTCTGGGTGCCAGATATCCTCACGACCAAAGGCAAAGCCATAGGTTTTTAAGCCCATGGATTCATACGCCACATTACCCGCAAGAATGATCAGGTCAGCCCAGCTGATCTTGTTGCCGTACTTTTGCTTGATTGGCCAGAGCAGGCGCCGTGCCTTGTCCAGATTGGCATTGTCCGGCCAGGAGTTCAGTGGTGCAAAACGCTGGTTACCTGTACCGGCACCGCCACGGCCATCGGCAACACGGTAGGAACCTGCCGCATGCCAGGCCATGCGGATCATCAGGCCGCCGTAGTGCCCCCAGTCAGCAGGCCACCAGTCCTGGCTATCAGTCATAAAGTCGGTCAGGTCTTTTTTTAGAGCCGCTACATCCAGGCTTTTCACCGCTTCACGGTAATTAAAGTTCTGACCCAACGGGTTGGTCTTGCTGTCGTGTTGGTGAAGAATATTCAGGTTTAGCGCATTCGGCCACCAAGCCATATTTGTTTTGCCGCTGCTGGTGTTGGCGCCATGCATCACGGGGCATTTACCAAAGGAACCGGCATTATTGTTGTCCATATCACTCTCCTGTTTTGACTTGCACATTGTGTAACTGCCAATATTTATAAGGGCATTTACACTTCACTAACAGGATAGATGAAAACTGGGTATTCCTCTTTATTTACTCAATTTTAATTAATTACTGCTTTGATAGTTTATATCTATGGTGTGTCTCGCTCAGTAGATCAGTGCTAATTCCGACAGCCTCCCAGGCTCCAAAATCGTAAAGCATGCGTATCAGTAATCATGTTTCAATGGGTAACTTAAATGTTCAAATTATCAGTTCTAATAGTGTGTTTAGTGTTTTTAACAGCTTGTAGCGGTGTACCTGACAAGGTAACACCTGTGAGCCCTTTCGATCTAAATAAATACTTGGGTGAATGGCATGAAATAGCACGCCTCGATCATCGATTTGAAAAAGGGCTAACACAGGTGACTGCACAGTATTCACTTCGTGATGATGGCGGGGTGAGCGTTATTAACCGTGGCTTTAATGCAGCTGAGCAGCGTTGGAATGTGGCTGAAGGCAAAGCTTATTTCGTGGAAGGCACAGATGTCGGTAGGCTTAAGGTTTCTTTTTTTGGTCCTTTTTATGGCGGCTACAACATTGCGAAGTTGGATGACGACTACACGCTGGCGCTGGTGGTGGGGCCTACAACAGACTATGCTTGGTTATTAGCACGAACAAAAGATCAATCGAAAACTGATTGTGATCTTTATATACAAGAAGCTGAGCATATCGGTATTGATAGGGATTCTTGGATATGGTTACAGCCATGCACCGATTAGTTCAGTTTTCCTGGTGTACGAAACTTCCAAATATATCCAAGGTGTCATGATGCTTTTTAACTTCAGTAACTTATCTTCACGTTCATTAGATCAAACGACTATTGCAGTCGTGACTATTGATAATAAAAACTGCGTGATCTATTACAATGATGCGGCTGAGCTGCTCTGGGATATTCGCGTAATGAAGTGCTGGGCCAGAATGTTAAAATGCTTGTTCCACAAATGCACCGGGCCAGCCATGACAGTTACGTGAATCGCCATCGTGATCAGGGTGGCGACCGAATTGTTGGCTCTGCGGTAGAAGTTCCTATTGAGCGTAAAGACGGCAGCACATCCTGGATCAATATTACCCTGTCAAAAATCAAGGTGGGTAAACAGCAGTACTACACTGGTTTTGCCCGCGATTGCAGTAAGGAGCGAGCTGAGCGCTCTGTTGTAGAGCAGGTGCTTGAACAAGCTAATGATGGTGTGATTACCATTGACGCTAAAAATGAAATTATTTTTGCCAATCCGGCGGCTGAAGCCCTGTGGGGATACAGCCGTGACGAACTCATGGGCAAAAATGTAAAAATGTTGGTGGCACCAGAGCATCAGGGTAATCACGATAAGTATGTCAATCGTAACCGTGAAACAGGTATCAACCGAATTATAGGTAAGCCGATTGAGTTACCTATACACACCCGTAGCGGTGAGCTGCGTTGGGGGCTTTTTACCCTGGCGCGCATCGTTGTTGCTGATCAGGTGCTTTTTACCGCATTTGTCAAAGATGTGACCGACGAAGTACTGAAGCGAGATGAAATAGCCATGCTCTCGCTGGTGGCTAACAAAACCAGCAATGCCGTTATTATCACCGACAAAAAAGGTGCAATTGTTTATAGCAACAAGGGCTTTGAGATGATGACGGGGTATACCCTCGATCAGGTAAAAGGGCGTGTACCAGGCAGCTTTCTTCAAGGGCCTGATACCAATCCTGAAACGGTTGAGCATATCCGTACCAAGCTTCAGTATGGCGAGCCTTTTTATGAAGAAATTCTAAATTACACGCGTGATGGCAAACCCTACTGGATTGCTATGTCCATAGACCCGGTGTTCGATGATCGCGGCCAGGTGAGCCATTATATCTCGGTTCAGGCTGATATCACTCATACCAAGCAAAGTGCCAAAGACTCAATGGATCGTCTCAGCCTGATGGACGAAGCGCTGATGGTTGTTGAATGGCAACCTTCCGGCCAGGTGGCGCACATGAATGCGTTATTCCTGGAACGTGCAGGGAATGCTGATAGCGCCAGAAATGCGGCCGCCACTATCTGGCAGCAGATCCAGGCAGAAAAAAAGAACATTGGCTCAAGCCATAATGCTAAACAAATAAAACTCATCGTCAGTTTTACTGATCATAAAGGACTGCTGAGATCCTTTGATGCGCGCATTTGTGAGCTAAATGACCTTGAAGGAAAGGTTACCCGTTATGTTGTCTTCGGTGTCGATATTACTGATCGGCAGATTGCGTTAAAAGAAACCAATCAGGCAATGGGTGAGTTGTTGAGTGTGGGTAATGAGATTGGCAATATTGTCGGAAGTATTGCCGGGATCGCCGGACAAACCAATCTGTTAGCGCTTAATGCCGCCATCGAGGCGGCGCGTGCCGGTGAGGCAGGTCGAGGCTTTGCTGTCGTGGCTTCAGAAGTTCGCGATCTTGCCAGCCGTTCTTCAGACTCGGCTGGTCAGATCACTAAACTGGTTGAAGCAACACGTGCGCGTATAGACGAACTGGCCAAATCACTTGATCGTATTGATAGCTGATTTTTGCTTTTAAATCGCTGTTTTGCTGCCACTTAGGTATTTCTGCTTGTGATGCTTTTCAGTATTTGAGCTTATTCCCAGCGTAATAATGCTATAAAAATTAGTTTATGCTAATATGTTCTTAGTATATTCCTAATTAATACGATGGAGACAGCTCATGAAGAAACGCAACTATGCCGCATTGATTTTAGGTGTATTCCTGCTGGCGCCACTCGCTGTTCAGGCCGCAGGCCACGAGCAGGCTGGAGAAAAAGCACTGATTATGGTCAACAGTGATTCTCTGATGACACAGGGTATGGCCATGGTGCTGGGCAATTCGATGCAGGGCCAGGGTGTGCAGGTTGATGTACTCCTGTGTGACCAGGCGGCGGATCTGGCGTTGCAGGAAACAACCAGTGCAGAATTAAAGCCAAACGATGTAACGCCTGAACAACTGATGATGAAATTGCAGCAGGGTGGTGCCACTATCAGCGTGTGTGCCCTGTATCTTCCCAATAGCGGTAATGACATGGATGCTTTACGTGAAGGGGTAGAGGTTGCGGCTCCACCGGCTATCGCCGAGCAAATGATGGCGACAGATACGCGCGTATTTAGCTTCTGAATAAATGCGTGTTAAATAGTATTTTTCTACTAAACAATAATGGGGCCATATAGCCCCATTATTGTTTGTTTAAACAGAGCCAAATGATCGCTCAGTGTGAAGAAGGAGGAGACCCCGGTAGTCACTATCTCAGCCCGCATCCTGTTGTATCCCAACGGCTCAAAACAAGTTAATCGGAATTTTTAAATACACCTGGCCATTGTCTTCGGCAGGAGGCATTTCACCCGCACGCATGTTCACCTGCACAGAAGGTAAAATCAGAGTAGGCATAGCCAGTGTAGCGTCACGTTCGGTACGCATGCGTACAAACTCGGCTTCACTGATGCCTTCATGTACATGAATATTGTTTTTGCGTTGTTCAGCTACGCTGGTCTCATGCACATATTCTTTGCGTCCTGGCGCCTTATAATCATGGCACAGAAAAATACGCGTTTCGGCTGGCAGGCTCAGCACTTTCTGAATGGAGCGATATAAAGTTTTCGCATCGCCACCCGGGAAATCGCAGCGTGCGGTGCCGTAATCAGGCATAAACAGGGTGTCTCCGACAAATACGGCATCACCGATTACATAGCTCAGACAGGCTGGTGTGTGTCCCGGTGTGTGGAGTATGTAACCTTCCATATTGCCGATCGCGAAGCGGTCACCTTCGTTGAATAACCGGTCAAACTGGCTGCCATCACGGGCAAACTCGGTTCCGGCATTAAAGGCTTTTCCAAAGGTTTCCTGAACCAGGGTAATCATGGCACCTATGCCGGTTTTGCCACCGAGTGCCTCATGCAAATAAGGAGCTGCTGATAAGTGGTCAGCGTGTACATGGGTTTCCAGAATCCACTCAACCTGAAGCTTTTCGGCTTTAACGTAGGCAATGATTGCATCGGCCGAATGCACGTCAGTGCGACCACTGGCGTAATCAAAATCCAGCACTGAATCGATAATGGCACAAGCCTTGGATGTAGGATCCTGTACCACGTAACTAAAGGTATTGGTCGGCTCGTCAAAAAAGGCTTTAACCTTTGGTGTCATTGGCGAATCGATGTGATGATTGGCTAAGTCACTCATGCTGTATCTCCTGGGTGCTGATAGTGAGTGCTGGCTGCTGCTTAAAAATTACCCTCACTTCTGTTAAAGAAAAGAGGGTAACATTTCAGACTACAATAGCTTAGTGTAGTTTTTACAGCTGCTTAGTTTAGAAGTAAAAATCAACACACTCGTATTCACCGGAATTAACGCGCTTATCCACGCCTGGATGAATCATGCCATAGGCGCGTGCTACATCCATTATTTCATGCTCTTCACTGACTATAATGCTGTCACGGGTAATCAGTTCGCTTAATTTAGCGCCTCTGCTTCATAATTACTGCAGGTTACTAGATCTCGTTGGCTGCCATTTAATTGCCCCGCGATGTCTCTAAGCGCCGAACGTAACCCTTCTTCAAGAACAGGATGATAGAAGGGCATTCCAAGCAAATCCTGAACAGTTAAGTGACGGCCTATCGCTAAGGCGAGTAGATGTGACATATGCTCGGCAGCGGGACAGCACATCTCAGCACCGAGCAGCAGGCCATCAGATTGCCTTGCATAAATACGCATCAGACCGTTATTGCGTTGAGCGCTGAGTGCCCGTCCTTGCGTTGCAAAGTTAATACTACCGATCAGGCTGGCAGGCTGATCAAGTTCGCTGTAACGCACACCCACAGCGGCAATGCCGGGATCAGAAAATACAACGGCCAGGGGTGTGCGACGTTGGAAACAGGTGACGTCATCAGCTGTGGCATTTAAGCCTGCGATATATCCCTCATCGGCGGCTTCGTGAAGCAAGCTGACATCCGCATTCGCGTCACCGGCAATAAAAATAGGAAGATTCTCGATCTGCATTGTATGACGGTCAAATGAAGGCATGCCTCGTGAATCAAGCGAAACACCCAATCTATCCAGGCCTAAATTATCTACATTGGGTTTACGTCCGACAGCAGCCAAAACTTTATCAACCTCAATCGATACAGGTCCCGCTTCAACACGAACACCCTCAGCAGTCCCTGTTAATTCAACTTCATGACTCGTATAAATAGAAAATTCTGATTCGAGCGAAGTGCGCAGTGTCTTGGCTATTTCTGGATCAGAAACGCCTGCAATTTGATCTGTTTTACCAAACGCATGAACGTCTATACCCAGACGCGAAAGTGCCTGAGCTATCTCGACACCAATTGGACCCAATCCAATGATAGCCATGCGCTTGGGTAAGTCTTTTTGCTCAAAAAAATTATCTGTGGTGAGTATTTTATCGCCAAGTTGCATCCAGGGTTTTGGCATGATTGGTGTAGAACCGGTTGCGAGAATAATTCGTTTGGCTTTGAAGGTATTACTGCCTACCTTGACAGTTTGGTGATCAAGCAGGATCGCTCGTCCCGAAATACTGCGCTCACCGAGGCCTTCAGTAGATTTAAGCACACCTTTCACAAAACGATCACGCAGATTTCTGACCCGCTGCATCACGGCTGGCAGGTCGATAGTCAGATTTTGATGGCCGCGAATGCCAAAGGCTTCGGCTTTGTGACGGGCATGGAAGGCATTCGCCGCTTCGATTAACACCTTTGAGGGCATACAACCCACACGTGCGCAGGTGGTGCCATAGGGACCCTCATTAATCAGCAAAAAGTTGTCTGTTTGCTTGCTAATCTGTTTGACAGCAGCCAGGCCTGCAGACCCCGCTCCGATAACAATGGCATCTAATTTTGTATTCATCATCTAATCCTGGCCTTTGTAGTCGAATGTTTGACAAGTTCTTTAAAAAAACATTGCGCGCTTTGACTAAGTCACTCATAGAGCCGGTGTTGAAGCCCTGACAAGTGTTCGGAGTAACTCAGTCAGTCTTTTTGTTTACCTGCGGGCTCAACAGTGCTTTGGCCGGAGTTACAATTCGCAGGGTAAAGAACGTCAGGACACTCAAAATCAGCGCAATTTCGAGTCGTCCGGTGGCTACTGATATTCCTATTGCTCCGGTTAACCACAGGCTTGCGGCGGTAGCTGTGCCGGATACGAAGCTTTCACCTTGAACTACATTTTTGAGGATGGCACCACCGCCAATAAATCCTATACCGGTAATAATACCTTCCATAACACGTGCTTCGGCATCGGTTGAGCTGAGCACCTGAAGACCAACCAGCATATAGCCGCATGCAGCGACCGCAACCAGGGGAAAGGTACGCAGGCCTGCCGAGCGTTCATGTTTTTCGCGGTCCCAGCCTATGGGTAGGGCGAGGATATAAGCTAAAAATAAATCGCGAACATGCAGTATGACAATGTTCCAATCAAAATCAGGTATCAAGCTCATGTGTCTATACCAGAGGGTTTAAAAATAAAATCGAAAATAGAAAATCGTAAATAGAAAGAGTTACGTGTATCTATATTCAACTGAAGGTTAGCAACTGCTGATCAATGTAGCCTGCGGTTAGTCGGGATTCAAGGTCGGCCTTTGTTCGGTGCCGCGCAGACGGGTGGTGGTATTTAGGTGAGAATTCTTGGTACATGCCAGTGGACGCCAACCGGCAGCCAGCATGTCTCAACAGATCAATGGAGAAAACCATGAGTAAATTTAGTGACCACGCCACCACAGACCGTCTTTCTGATAGTGCCCATGATTCGGTGGATCAGATCGCCAATTCAGCAGGAAAAGCCGAAGAACGTATTCGTCATGAGGCCGCAGATGCTAAAGCCTATGCCAGGGATGCCGGACAGAAAACCAAGGAGCGCACCGATGAAGCTATGAATACTGTTAGCGTCTTCGTGCAAGATAATCCTTTGATCGCACTGGGCTTAGCCTTTGCCGCAGGCACCTTGCTGTCGACCTTTAAACGTCGCTCTTAGTGTCTCGTAGCAACCAGTTGAGGCAGGAGGCCGCGCAGCTGCGCGGCCAGATTGACTGTCGGGCCGGTGTGATTCATCAGCGTATCGACAGCCTGATGTATCAGCTACGGACCTTGGCTCGCAACCCGGCTGCACTGCCAGTTGCGTTTGTCTGTGGCATTCTGGCAGCACGCCTGCATCTGCCGGGCATCAAACGCATCTACGGGCTCCTGGCAGGTCAGGTAAAAAACCTGCAGATCGTCTCCAGCCTCATCAGTTCATATACAATTCGTTAACCACCTCACTCTTCCTGTGGCCGCTGCGGCTCTGCAGGGACAGCGAGGCACTGAGCTTGGCTCACCAGGTTGTTTAGGCTCGCACGGCTTTCGCGAAAGGTGAGGTCTCGGGTAATGTATCTTAGTCGCCAGATGGCCAGGGTAGCCAGAACCAGGTTTATAAACGCCACCATCAGCAAAGCGCTGGTCAGGTTGAAAACCTGCAGGCTGGCCAGCGCCATAGCTAGCGCCGCTCCGGTAAACAGCCATCCACCCAGCAACAGCAGTGCTATTATCAAGCTTATCCAGATCATTGCCAGCAGCGTGTGACCGAAAAGCTTTGTTTCTATTACTACCAGGTGTGCCATATCAGCCAATAGGTTTTTGATAATGAGCACTATGTCTGAAAAAGCGAGTTTGTTAGCGGTTGTATCCTGAGTGGGTTCTGATTCCTTCATAGTTTCGCACCTCGGCGGTTGTTATGCGTGTTTTCCAGATTAGCTTTGATCTCTCTCCAGATGGCTACGAAGAAAGCTGTCAGAGGGACCGCGAGTACCATGCCGATAATGCCACCCAAGACCGTGCCCCAGAAAAACAGTGAGATAATCACCAGGGCTGGGTGTAGTCCTGTACGGTTGGCCATGATTTTTGGTGTCAGCATCCAGCTCTCAACCAGTTGCACTGCCGCGAATACCAGCGCGGCCATCAGCAGCAACTCAAGCCCGCCACTCGGCTGAAAATAGGCCATCGGCAGAACCACCAATAGACCAATCAAGGAGCCGAGGAAGGGGACGATATTCAGCAGCCCCAGCCCCAGCCCGATGAGTACGCCAAACTCTAGACCGATCAGGGTAAAACTGATCGCATACAGGGCACCCATGCACACGGCAATGATCAGTTGGCCCTGAAAGAAGGTGCTGATGTACTCCACAAAGATATCCATGAAATACAGTGATTTCTGCTGGGCAGGCTTGTGAAAGACTGATAAAAGTTCTGATACCTGTCCGCGGAGTAAGCTTCCGGAACACAGAGCGAAGAACAGGAACAAGGGCACGAAGCTGATTCCTGCCAGCAGCCCTAAATAAGATAGGATGGTTTTACCGGTGTTTTCCATATCGGGCAAAATGGTCTTGGATTCCTCTCCACCATTATTCTCCAGATTGGTTGAAATCATCGAGCTGAGTTGTGGGAAATTGAAGGAGAAATGTGACTGCCAGCTTGCCAGTAGTTCGGGCAACACAGTCATCAACTGGATGGCCTGGTTAACCATAATCGGGACGATCAGGAAAATCAGGCCAGCGATACTTGTAAAAAATACCACCAGTACAATAATGATAGCCAGCAGGTGTGGCAAGTGAAGTCGTCTTTCAAGAAACTCCACCAGCGGATAAAGCACCAGAGCCAGAATACCGGCGAGGGAGAGCGACAGCAGCAGGTTGTAAAATACACTGAGTAACCAGCTAAATGCCCACAGGGTGATTCCGATCAGCGCGGTTAGTGCAATCAGGGAGAACAGAACGGCTGTGTAGCGAAATAAGCGCAGCTCAGCTGGAGTAAACAGTCGCTTATCCGGGGTTGTTATGGCAACCCTTGCTCCGCCATTCTGGGGTTCATGTCTATCATGGGGCATTGTAAGTTTCAGCCTTTAGCCGCCTGTGGATCTACCGAACAGCAGCAGTCCAATACCGGCCACTGAAGCCGCTGCTCCAAGGATAAGGAACCAGGTAGTGGAGTTAGTGAAGCGACCGGTAACGGCCTCTGTTACCTGATCACCCATGCTTTGGGATGACTGGTAGGCAAAGAAAAGCAGAATTATACCTACAACAAGTAACACCAGAGCCAGAACAATATTATTGGTCATTGCAATCTCCTTTTCGCCAAGTCATATGGCTTTGTTTGCAGGGTTGATCCGAGGTAGGGGTATTACCTGGATCTTCCCTGATCATCTTCCGGTTGATCAGATCACCGGGTGTAGTAGGAATCGACAGTCGAGTTCCAGGTAGGATCAGCCATATTTGGCCATTGGTCCTTTTCGAAACCTGGTGCGTTCTTCAGGCGGTCAAGATCTACGTCAAGCAGGAATCGATGGTTCTCCTTGTCCAGAGTCAAGGCTCTCCATGGAACGGCAAACAGGTGATCACCCATGCCTAAAAATCCGCCCGAAGACAATACCGCGTAACGTATCTTGCCCTCAGTGATATCGAGCATAATGTCCTGAATTTTGCCAAGATTTTCATCCTGCAAGTTGAAGACCTCATCACCAGTAATGGTGGTAGCGCTGAGTAAGACTAATCCGGCCTGCAAGTTACCTGCGGCGTCGAATCCACTGTTCAATTGCATCGTTGAATTGTTCATTTGCTATCCTTCTTGCTATCGTTATTGACATCGGCTAACACGGTTTCATGCTTGCCACCAGGCTTCTCAGTTTGATGCTTTTTTTCGGTGCTTTTGTCGCTCTCACTAACCTTGACCTGATTCTTGTTCATGAGTTGGTTTCCAGGTAATTGTTGCGTTCGGGTTCTGTCTCTCACCATGAGTTTACGGTGATTCATCCAAATTAATGGATGCACGAGACAGGGTCTGTGCGTTGTCTAACTTAACTATCCTGAATCAAAGCTGGGATCTGATGGGTAGCAAAACCCTTTCGGACAGCTTTTCGTGCCATGGCCGACTAGTCCAATGGGCAAATGAATAGGGCTCAGATGCCAGCAGGTCGTTTTCGAACACTGCCGTCATCTGCGTGGCAAAGTCATTGCTGTAGATATTCAGATTTGCTTCGTCATTGATCCGAAGCGATCGCATGTCGAAATTGGTTGATCCCACCGAAACAAACATCGTATCTATGATCAAAAGTTTGGTATGCAGCATGGTTGGCTGATAGATATGGATCTCGACTCCTGTTTGCAGTAGCGCTCCCCAGCTTGTTTTGGAGGCTGTCTTGACTGTAATCGCATCAATATGCGGTCCAGGTAATAATATGCGTACCCGAACATTGCGATTACGGGCGGCGATCAAGGCAGCTATCAATAGCCTGTCAGGGACGAAATAGCTGCCGCCAGATCGATAGTTTGTTCAGCAGCGGTGATGGCAAGCAAAAACATCAAGTGCATGCTTTCGCTCCCCCCGGATGGCGAGGCAATAAATACATTCGCATCCATCTCGCCGATCCCCTGCAGGGCTGGAAAGTAGCTCGGACCATTGAGTATCTGGTCAGTGGTCTTGATCCAATTGTCGTTGAAAGCCGCTTGTAACTGTGCAACTACAGGCCCTTCAATGCGGTAGTGTGTGTCTCGCCAATGCTCAGGATCACCACCATCACCAGTCCACTGATCAGCAATACCGACGCCTCCAGTGAAGCCGATGTGGCCATCGACCACCAGCAGTTTTCGATGCGTACGATTGTTCATACGGCCCAGGTTGTACCAGTGCAATGGCCTATATCGATGTATCTGTACACCGTGGTTTTGCATGGAATCCAGTAGTGACTGATCCATTCGGGTGCTACCTACCCAATCGATAATCACATTAACCGGTATGCCTGTGCTGGCACGTTCTGAAAGCGCTTGCGAGAAGGCCTCACCGGTTTCACCTGACCAGTAAATGTGAGTTTCTAACGTGATCGATGTCTGTGCCGAACGAATGGCCAGTAGCATCGCCGGAAAAATCTCCGTGCCGTTTTGCAATGCGATTACGTGATTGCCACCGACTATCGCCGGTCCCAGCAGGACGGACATTTCGCGCTTAAACTGCGGATCGGAGACAGCGAAGCGATGCTCTACCTTACGCTCCACCACCTTCTCGGGTGAATTGAAGACCATCGGTAACTCCTGACAAATCATTGCTAGCCTGTGTGTCAGCCAGAGTCTACCAATAGGGGGCGTCGCGTCAGTGCGGTAGCACACGTAACGCAAAATAGCATGGAGTGACTGAGAAACCAGCCGTCAGGTGCAAGTGTTCGCCAGCAAACAGACAGATCCCGGCAGCCACATGAAAATCGATACAGGTTATCCCCTTATACACCTCACGGAGAACATCATGGCCAGGAACAAAAAACCAGCTCAGTCGCCACGAGCAGGCATCAGTGCTGATGCTAACGCTACGACCTTGACCACCAATCAAGGTGTCCGCATTGAAGATAATCAGAATAGTCTGAAAGCCGGATTGCGTGGCCCTTCGTTACTCGAAGATTTCATTCTGCGGGAAAAAATCACCCATTTCGATCATGAACGTATTCCCGAACGAATCGTTCATGCGCGCGGTTCCGCTGCACACGGATACTTTGAGGCCTATGATGGGTTTACTCAGTACACCCGGGCGGCACCGTTTGCTGAGAAGGGGAAAATCACCCCTGTATTTGCACGCTTTTCCACTGTGGCTGGTGAACGTGGTTCGAAAGACACAGCACGCGACGCCCGTGGCTTCGCTGTAAAGTTCTATAGCGACGAAGGTAACTGGGACCTGGTCGGCAATAACATACCGGTATTTTTCATTCAGGATGCGATGAAATTTCCCGATCTGGTCCATGCCCTCAAGCCGGAACCGCATCACGCATGCCTCAAGCTGGGTCCGCGCATGATACCTTCTGGGATTTTGTTTCGCTGATGCCAGAATCCACCCATATGCTGATGTGGGTAATGTCTGATCGCGGTATTCCCCGCAGCTATCGGATGATGCAGGGCTTTGGCGTGCATACCTTTCGCCTGGTTAACGCGCAGGGCGAATCGGTATTCTGCAAGTTCCACTGGAAGCCGCTGCTGGGAACCCATTCACTGGTCTGGGATGAAGCGGTGAAAGTGGCAGGTGCTGATCCGGATTTTCATCGGCGTGACTTGTGGGAAGCCATCGAGTCGGGTGAATTCCCGGAATGGGAGCTGGGGCTGCAGATATTCACGGAGGAACAAGCCGACGCGTTTAGTTTCGATGTGCTTGATGCGACCAAGCTGATACCGGAAGAGTTGGTGCCACTGCTACCCGTTGGACGCATGGTACTTAACCGCAACCCGGATAACTTTTTTGCCGAAACAGAGCAAGTCGCCTTCTGTACAGCGCACATCATTCCGGGTATCGATTTTTCTAACGATCCATTGCTTGCTGGTCGAATCCATTCCTATGTGGATACGCAGATCACCCGGCTAGGCGGACCCAATTTTCATGAAATTCCAGTCAATGCACCGCTTGCACCGCTACAGAATAACCAGCGCGATGGCATGCACCGTCAAGCAGTAGACCCAGGACGGGTTGCCTATGAACCCAATTCATTGGCCGGTGGTTGTCCTCTTTTAATTGGAGCCACCGGATTTGAGTCATTTCCTGAGGTGATTACTGTAGACAAAGTCCGTGGAAAACCGGAAAAATTTCTTGAGCACTATGCGCAAGCCAGGTTGTTCTTCGACAGTCAGACGGCTATCGAGCAAGAACATATTGTAGCGGCCTTCCGTTTCGAACTGAGCAAGGTCGAAGTGCGCGCCATACGTGAGCGGATGCTGTCCTCGTTGGTGAATGTTTCTGCACAATTGGCTGCAAAGGTCGCTGCCGGTTTGGGAATGGACGTGCCGGAAGCTATGCCGAAGGCTATCACCGATTCACAGCCACCTGAGATCACTATCTCACCAGCCTTGTCATTGATGGCACTGCCGGGCGACGGTGGTATCCGTACGCGCCAGATTGCTGTGTTAGTCGAGAAGGGCGTCCAGTATGCGGCACTCGTCAGTCTTGAGAGTGCTTTGACCGATGCCGGTGCTGTGGTGCATTTCGTGGGCCACATGTGGGGATGTTTGTAGCTGCCAGTGGCGAGAAAATTGAAGCGGGTAAGTCGCTGGAGAATGCTCCGGGTGTCCTGTTCGATGCACTGGTGCTGCCTGATGGTCGTGACGCTGTTCAGTTACTTGCAGGCAACGCGGATGCGCAGGAGTTTATTAAAAATGTATGTAAACACGGCAAAACCCTGCTTGCTTTGGGTGCCGGGCAGGAACTGCTGGAAATGGCTGGCATTAAACCCAGCCGGACTAAAGATGCAGGTATCTTGCTGGCAGAGAGTACCCATGTAGCTGAAATAATACCTGCATTCATGGATGCAATCGCTGCTCATCGTCATCCAGATCGCGAGAGTGAAACACTAACCTCCTGAGTCAGCTTGCCCGCTGCCAGGCAGCGGGCAACAGGGTTCAGTGTTTAGTTCTGCGCTGAAACAGATTGACCAGGGCGAGCAGTATGATCGCGCCAATCAGCGATACGATGAAGCTCATGATGGTGATGCCCTCGTTGATGGAGCCTGCGCCAAGCATGGGTCCGATCAGCCATCCGCCAATCAGTGCACCGACGATACCGACTACAACGTTGAGGATGATGCCCTGCTGGGCGTTAGTGCCCATGATCATGCTTGCGATCCAGCCGACCAGGCCGCCCATAACGAGCCATATAACAATGCCCATAATTTTTTCCTCCAGATGATATGACGCCGCATGCGTCAGTGGAACCAGCATACGGTGACTATTCAGCGGTTACCGTGCGCTAACACACCGACTCAGCAGTGCCTGGCTTCCTACTATTTGAAAACCAGTCGGTCAGTATGTGGCCGATTGGGTAACCTAACCCAATGTGACATCCCGTCTCTTGGCGGCGTGTCCAGAAGCATTAAAGAGTAACCCATGAAAAAGAAACCCTATATCAAGAAGCAACTGCACGAGTTGCTATATCAGGCTCTCGAAACGGAACGCGGGGGTATAAAAATATACGAGGCCGCACTGTCCTGCGCCCAGAATGAGGACCTGAAAGGTGAATGGCAGGAATACCTTGAGCACACACTCAATCACGAGCAACTGCTGATGAAGGTATTTGAAACACTGGATCTCGATCCAAACACCATCACTCCGGGGCGCGAAGTCGTGGCACATATCGGAGAATCTCTGGTTGCTGCGATGAATATGGCCAAGGCGAAAGGTAGCCCAGCAGACGCTCAACTGGTAGCGGGTGAGTGCGTAGTCCTTGCAGAAACCAAGGACCATATGAACTGGGAGTTGATCGGGCATCTGGCAGAGCATGGCGAGGGTGAAGAAACGGCGGCTCTTAAAACTGCGTTCGAAGCGGTTGGTCAGCAAGAGGATCATCACCTCTACCACACCAAAGGATTTACGCGTGAATTGTGGATCGAGTCGCTGGGTTTACCAGCCGTTCTGCCACCGCCTGAGGAGGTCAAGACGGTTGAAAGTGCCATTGGTGCCGCACGGGCGGAAAACCAGCGCGATGACATGCTGCAATCATAGCATTGATGGCCTCCTTGTGGAGGCATCATTATGGAGAAGGAGAGTGTTATGTCAGACATTAACACAGGATCGAAAGCCTTGGGAATGCACAGCGCTGCCGCCAGCGTCAATGACGCGCAGGTAGGGGACAAAGCTGTCTCCTGGGCGGCGATTTTTGCTGGAGCGACAGGTGCAGCGGCCCTGTCGCTATTATTGCTGATTCTCGGTGCCGGGTTGGGGTTTTCCACTGTATCCCCTTGGGCCATGGATAGCTCCAGTACCACCAGGATAGGGTTTGCGGCGATTATGTGGCTGAGCTTTACGCAACTTGCCGCATCCGGAATGGGTGGCTATTTGGCTGGACGTTTGCGAACCCGGTGGGCAGCGGTACACACCGATGAAGTGTATTTTCGCGATACGGCCCACGGCTTTCTAACCTGGGCTGTCGCCTCACTGTTGACGGTCATGGTGCTGACGTCAGTGCTGGGATCCGTCCTTGGAATGGCGGATGGAGTCATTGAGGGTTCGGCTACAGATGATGCGCGTAAAGCATCAGCTTACGGGGCGCTTTGGATGTTTGTAACGCTGCTGGTGGGTGCATTTGCAGCCAGTCTGATGGCGGTATTTGGTGGTCGTCAGCGCGATGCCTGAATCACATTTTGTTAATTTAAAGGATTAATTGAAAGGAGAAAATTATGCGATCAATACTACTGTGGTTTCTCGGGATTCCGATTCCTATCATCATTCTGATCGCGCTGATCCTGTAGCTCGCGATTGCTGGCATACCTGATAAAGGGTATCTGCCGGTGGCATAGAAAAACGGCAGGGGCTTTCGCCCCTGCCGTTTCTCATTTCACTAACAGTAAGAGTTTGTTACTGGTATCGACTAGCGTTTAGCGAAACTAGGCGCAGAACGCAACTGATCACTGGTCACGTCAACAACAAGATCCTTGTCGTCAGCTGTGCCTGATAGGGTGATGTGATCCCAGCCAATGGCTACGTCTTTTTCACCCATGCCCAGGAAACCACCAACGCCGACCAATATAGCCACGACCTGGCCACTTTCGTCAATAATCAGTTCGCTTACCGAACCGATATCATCATCTGCATCGGTGCGAACATTGGCACCAATCAGGTCACTGGCCTGGGTTCCATTAACCGGAGCTGATTCCAGATAGCCGCGATTCGGCATGTCAGTCGTATTGCGTCCGGTTGTTGTCAAAGAGCGACTCTGCCAGAGTCCTGACCCTGTGAGTTTTGGTCACTGAGTGAGGATTTCTGACCATCCTGGTTAAGCTCTGAGCTCTTCTGGTTAGCACCATCCTGTGTAGTGGTTTGTTGGGCCAGCACAGAACCTGCACCAAATGTAATAGCAGGAGTGACTAATGCATAGAATAAAAATGAATTTAGCTTTTTCATATGAATACCTTCATTTCGGGTGTTTAGTCAGACAAAACTGTCTGTTTAACCGCTTCATCACAGCGCTTCTTATCGGCATCATTGCTGGGAAGAAGTCTGAATCACCAATACAGCTGTAATTCAGGATGAACATCTAAAGTACGCGGTGGGTAGGGGGCGTCGGTTCGCTAACGCACGTAGATCAGCCGGTCTTAAAATGCGTGATTTTGGTTGGTTATACGGGCGCTGTGTATGTTTGTTAGGTAACGGACATGCCCGGTCTCTGCACCTAAAATCAAAACCTTTGAAACAAATGTATTAACGGGTGCTGTGTCAATGGTGAAAAGATCTAACCGTAAATCACAAGGCCGGGTTGCGGTTGAACCTCGGGCGCATTGTATGTCGGTATTAAATCATGCGCTCGTGCATCAGCCTGACAGATCCTTATTACACGAGCTTCAAGTTCACCAGGTAGAATTGGAAATGCAAAATGAAATGCTGCGTAAGGCGCAGACGGAACTTGAAGTGACCCGTGATCGCTATGCGGATCTGTTCGATTTTGCTCCTATACCTTATATCACGCTATCTGCTGATGGAAAAATTAGTGAGGCTAATCTGGCCGCTACGGCGTTATTGGCAGGAGATCAAAAAGATCTGGTTGGACACGGCTTCGCAGAATTCCTTGTTCCGGATGATCTTGCACGTTGGGTACGGCATGTGAATGCCGGTTGGCAGCTACCGGGTATGCACTTACCAGAGTTTGAGCTCTTGCTCAGAGGTAATGGTCGGGCGCTGTTTTCGGCTGAGCTACACTGTATGGTCACGGCGCGCCCTGGCGCTTTTTCCAGTATGCGTATTGCCTTGTTCGACATCACTGAGCGGCTTGCCATTGCTGCAAGAATGGAACAGCTGGCTTATTTTGATTCACTTACACAGCTGCCGAATCGTCGACTATTTCACGACCGATTGGAACAAGCCGTGACGGCAAGTAAGCGCAGTAACCGCTACGGTGCCCTGCTGTATCTTGATCTGGATGGTTTCAAGCTACTCAACGATACCCATGGCCATGACGCTGGCGATCACATGCTGATTGAGGTAGCACACCGCTTGCGTACGAGTCTGCGGGAAGGCGATACAGTGGCACGTATTGGTGGAGACGAATTTGTGATGATTCTGGAAAGGTTGGCTATGTCCGAGGCCGGAGCGGCGCAGTTTGCTCAAGAGGTTGGAGAAAAACTCAAGCGTGCCATTGCACTCAGCTTTGATCCGGAAGGTGTAGAGTTACAGTGCTCTGTTAGCATTGGCATACGTATGTTTGGACCGACTTCGCACGTTGACGACTTGCTCAAGCAGGCTGATCAGGCGCTCTATCAGGCCAAGCGCGCCGGGCGCAACCAGATCAGTTTTTTTAACGCAAAAACGTAACTATTTAGTTCCCAGTTCCTTACGGCAGGACAAAAGATCTAACTTGGTGAAGGGCCGGTCCTGAGCCATGTTTTGCGCTGCAAAGATCACCATCTCGCCGAATGAAGCCGAGTGCCGTCAGCAGAGCACAAGGGACGACTTGATCGCTGGTTTCCTGGGTGCAGATGTTATCCAGTAATTGCGAACTTATTTTGTCATTTGTGACTAGTATAGCCATGTGTGGTATATTGACATTGCATTTTACTGTACAAGGGTCATCTCATAATGAAAAGAAAAGACCTGCGCAAACAGGCTAGAATCTGTTCAGGAAAAATAAAAACAGCTAAGCTGCCAGAGTGCTCTGGAGATATCTTTGTCGTGCAGCTAGCGATCGGCCGGGCTGTTTGACCAAATTCTCCGAGCTGTCATGTGCCAACAAGGATAAAAATACTCTGCTGGCTGGCACCGGCTCGACTTTGTGCTTAACCAGGCGTGCCTACTGCAATACACCCCATCCCCTTGGATATCGTCACCAGGCTACATGGTTCGGAATCCCCCTTCAGCAAAGCATAACGACGGGTGGATAAATCCTTGAGTAACAAACTGCAAAATTTCACTCAGCCTCACATCGAGGCCGTGGCCCTGCGTAAACGGGCTGAAAAGCAAGCTTCGTTCATGGAGTCGTCCGAGCTGTTCGCACAAACCCCTGAAAAAATTCAGCAGATGCTGCATGAGCTTCGGGTACACCAGATTGAACTGGAGATGCAGAACGAGGAGCTTCGCACGGCCCATGAGGTGATTGAAGCTGTTCGGGCGCGCTATTTCGACCTCTATGACCAAGCACCGGTGGCTATTGCATTCTGTCTGAGCTGGGGCTGGTTGTGGAGGCCAACCTCACCGCCGCTACGCTACTGGGCACGGCCCGCAACATGCTGGTCAAGCAGCCGCTCACCCGCTTCATCTTTAGAGAAGATCAGGATATCTATTACCTGAAGCATAATCAGCTCCTAGCAACGTGCGAAGCACAGGAATGTAACCTGCGGCTGGTCAAGCCGGATGGTTCGTTCTTCTGGGTACATATGACGGAAATCTTCACTCAGGCAGATGACGGCGTTCCGGTTTTCCGAATGGTGTTCAGCGACATCACCGAGCGCATGCGTACCGAGGATGAACTGCGTATTGCCGCCGTCGCATTTTCGACCCAGAACGGCATGGTAATCACTGACACTAAGGGCATCATTATGCGGGTGAACCTGGCCTTCACCCGTTTAACTGGCTACATGCCTGCTGAAGCAATTGGTAAGACAATGTCCCTGTTGCACTCGGGGCGCCACTCCCTGCTGTTTTACCAGCGTATGTGGCAGAAACTCAATGACGATGGACACTGGCAAGGCGAAATCTGGAACCGACGCAAGTGCGGCCAGATTTATGCCGAAATGCTAAGCATCACCGCAGTCGTGTCACCTGAGCGAGGTGTCACTCATTACGTTGGTAATTTTTCCGACATTACCGAGAACAAAGAGGTTGAAGCTGAAATCCATCGACTGGCCTACTACGATGTGCTTACCAGTTTACCCAACCGTCGGCTGCTACAAGATCGTATCGGTCAGGCCGTAACCGCCACGGTACGTAGCGGTCTCTTCGGTGCTTTGTTTTTCATCGACATTGATCACTTCAAGACGCTCAACGATACGCGTGGTCACGATACGGGTGATCAGTTGCTGATTGAAGTCGCGCAGCGCTTAAGCGCGATGGTACGCGATGGTGATACAGTTTCACGACAAGGCGGTGACGAATTTGTCGTGCTAATGGAGAATCTGGGTGCAAGCACACATGAGGCCATTGCCCTGGCGGGTCGCCTGGGCGAAAAATTGCGCAATGCCTTCGAACAGCCGTTCACGCTCAAGGGCAACGAATACCAGTGCAAGATTAGTATCGGCGTCAGTCTGTTCAATAGCGGCGATACAGTCGAAGACCTTTTCAAGCACGCTGATCTGGCGCTGTATCAGGCAAAAAATGCCGGGCGCAACCTGGTGCGCTTTTTCGATCCGGCCATGCAGGCTGAGCTGGAGCAGCGCAGTGCCCTTGAAATCGAGTTGAGAAAGGCGCTACAGCGCCAGCAATTGCGGCTTTACTACCAGTTACAAGTCAATAGCAATGGCTGCCCTATCGGCGTTGAGGCTTTGCTGCGTTGGCAGCATGCGCAGCACGGACTGGTGCCACCGGATGATTTCATTCCGTTGGCAGAAGAAACCGGCCTGATCTTTCCTATTGGCTTGTGGGTGTTGGAAACGGCCTGTGCCCAGCTTGCGGTCTGGGGTGACGATGTTCGAACCTGCGAATTGCAAATCGCTGTGAATGTCAGTGCCCGGCAATTCCGCCAGGCAGACTTTGTCGCTCAGGTACAGCAGGTGTTGGCAGTCAGCGGTGCCAATCCAGCACGTTTGAAGTTGGAGTTAACGGAAAGCATGATGCTGAAAGATGTTGCCAACACCATTGAGACAATGACCGCGATCAAACGACTTGGGGTGAGCTTTGCCATGGACGATTTTGGCACCGGCTACTCGTCGCTCGCCTATCTGGCGCAGCTACCGCTCGATCAATTCAAGATCGACCGCTCTTTTGTGTGCAACCTGCCAGGAAACCAGAATGACGAAACTATTGCCCACACCATCATTGGTATGGGACGCGGGCTGTCCATGGACGTGATTGCTGAAGGCGTTGAAACCGAAGCGCAACGCCATTTTCTCGAAAAACATGGCTGTTATGCCTATCAGGGCTATCTGATCAGTCGACCCTTGCCGATTGACGAGTTGGAGATATTGCTGCTGAACCCTGCAGGACATCACTGAACACAAGCGTGCCGGGCGCAACCAGATCAGTTTTTTTAACGCGAAAACCTGACTCTCCAGCCGTTGTTGCATAGCGACTCACGGCTGGTTTTCTATCCGTTCCACCGTCTCACGCAATTCGGCTTCCAGCTTTTTCGCCAGGGTGATATCGATAAAGGTAATCACGACGCCGTTGATCAGGTTTTGCATGGTCCGGTAGGGCATGATGCGCACAGTGAACCAGCGCTCGTCACTCGCCGTGACCTGTTTTTCGGAGAAGATCAGGGTGCGCAGCACTTCCTCTGCATCCTGGGCCAGATCCGGGTAGGCCAGATCGCTTGCCAGATCTGACAGTGGCCGCCCGACATCGGCCGAAATAAGTTTAATGACACGTGCCGCTTGTTCCGTAAAACGCCGGATATGTAAACGATTATCCAGAAAAATGGTGGCAACCTCGGTGCTGTTGAGCAGGTTCTGCATATCGTCACTGACGCGTGACAAGTCGTCCACTCTGGATTGCAGTTCGGCATTAACGGTTTGCAACTCTTCGTTGAGTGACTGCATCTCTTCTTTCGAGGTGGTCAGCTCTTCGTTGGTTGATTGCAGCTCTTCATTGGTAGATTGCAGCTCTTCATTGGCCGACTTGAGCTCCTCTCCAGAGGTTTGCATCTGCTCACGCAGGCACTTAACTTCTTCCTGTGCCTGCTCTAGCGACTGTTCAAGCTGGGCTTCCAGCGGCGATTGTGCTTTTTTCCTGGTTTGACGTTTGGCTGGCGGTTTTGACCGGAGCTCTTTGAACACAATCATCACAGTGCCATGCAGTGGCTCCGGATCTTCAACATATTTCAGCGTGAGGTCCAGTTGATAGGTTTTGCCGTCATCCTCCAGGGAAAGGTCGTGGCACTCGACACGTCCTCTATCACGAACAACTTGCTGCAGGGCGCTTGCGAGGGCATGGCGCAGGCCATTACGCGCCATGGCGTAGATATTCCAGTTAGCCTTACCCGCGGCAGGCTCTAAATAGCGCCCGGTGCGCCCGCAGATATAGATAATATCTCCGCTTGCCGTCACCAGAACGGCGGCAGGGGCAAACTCGCGCAGTAACAGCTGGTCTGCGAGAAGCTGTAGATTTTTGGCGGCTGGCAGAGTCGCGGTGTCACTGTCATCCGACAAGCTACTCAGGCGTGTCGGGAAGTCAACCGAAAGCATCTGTGCTGACGTATCCAGACGACGATAGATCCGTGTTTTTGAATCCAGTGCTTCGAACCCCTGGGTGGTGGAACCGACGGTTTCGGAGTTGCCCAGGAACAGCACCCCTCCGGGTGTCAGGCTGTAATGAAATAACGTCAGTAATTTTAGCTGCAGTTCGGGCCCAAAATAAATCAAAACATTACGGCAGGACAACAGATCCAGCTTGGTAAAGGGCGGGTCCTGAGCCATGTTTTGCGGTGCAAAGATCACCATTTCACGCACGTCTTTGGAGATCTGATAGCCATCATCCGTGGCTATAAAATAACGTTCCAGCCGCTCAGCCGATACCTTGCCATCGATATCTTTGGGGTAGTGGCCTACACGCGCCAGATCTATGGCGTCCTGAGACAGATCTGTGGCAAAAATATGCAAGGAGTAACGACCGCTGGGCTGATGTATCTCCAGCGCCTCTTTAAAGCAAATCGCAATGGAATAGGCTTCTTCGCCGGTCGAACAGGCTGGCACCCAGGCGCGCAAAGCACGGCCGGTTGAATGGCGTTGGAAAAGTGCTGGAAAAGCTATATCGCGCAGGCTGTCCCAAGCCGCAGGATCGCGGAAAAAGCTGGTGACGCCGATCAACAGCTCCTTGAACAGCAGGTCCAGCTCCTGAGCATTTTCCTGTAACAGCAGTACATAGTCGCTAATGTGTCCAAGTTGGTGGACGCCCATACGTCGTTCGATGCGCCGGTAAAGTGTGCTTTTCTTATAGGGCGAAAAATCCTGACCGTTGTGTGCCTGTATCAGGGACAACACCCTGTCCAGTCCACTTTTGGCCAAATCATCCTGGCTATCCTTGGATTTATCGGTACTTAACCCATGCTGTAAACGTGCGATGATGCGCTTTGGAAGCCCGGCAGCCGGTGCGATGATATCTACCAGACCCGCATCGATTGCACTTTGTGGCATCGACGGGAAGGCGGCGGTGGTTGGGTCTTGTACCAATACCAGCCTGCATGCTTCTTAATGGCAGCCAGACCTGCGGTACCATCTGAGCCCATGCCCGACAGCAGCACAGCGACCGCCTGTTGCTGGTAATCCAGTGCCAGAGAGCTCAGAAAAAAGTTAATGGGCAGGCGCTGTCCGCGAGGTGCTGCCGGTGTGGATAGATAGAGGGCACCCGCCTTAATGGATATATCGTGGTTGGGCGGCAGTACATAGACGTGATCTGGAAGCACCTTGAGGTGATCTGTGACCTGAATAACGGGTAAGCTGGTAGCCCGCTGAAGCAGTTCCGGCATCATGCCCTTGTGTGTGGGATCAAGGTGTTGCACGATCACGTAGCCATGCCACTGTTCGTCGGCACGGCGCTGAGAAATAGCTCCAGGGCTTCCAGCCCACCGGCCGAGGCGCCGATGCCGACCACGGGAAAGGAGGGCTGAGAGGGTGCTGCTACATGCGGGTTGTTGATTTCGTTTTCAGGGAGCCGATCAGTTTCACATTCATTCATACTTTGCTCATGTTAATGCGACACTCTTGCCCCTCTTCATTAGGTACGCCCTCTAGCTTAATCCGCGTTTCGGGCTGTTCTGGAGTGGTTTTAAGAGCGACCTCACAGGTGTTTAATAGCTTACCTTCAAGTATATCATCTAAAAAGCGCTGAAAGATTGGTAGGGATAAATCAGAGAGCAAGGATTGAAAACGGTGGCGGTCCTTATTCGAGCGCTTGATTTTGATCAGAATAGCCGCAGCCAGATTCATCTCCAGAATTGAACCTATCGAGTTCAGGGTGAGATAGGGTGCTGGAGCAAAATCGTATATATCAACATAGTGGGCGCGCAGTGCATCGGCTTCTTCGTAGGCCTGTTTGAGTTCTTCGTTGTTCATCTCCAGCTCAATTTGATGTATCTGCAGTTCCTGTATCATCCGCGAGCTGTCCCAACTAGTGTTCGGGGGGAGAAGGCATTTGCTCTAAGCGTTTTTCGGCACGCTGGCGCAGCGTAGCGGGATTGTGGCGAGGTTTTCCCTTGGAGGGTGAGACTGGCTTGAGGCCGAACAGCCGATCATACTCTGACTTGACTACGTTGTAGCATTCGCAGGCGCGCTGTTGGATTCCGGCTCTGTCGACAATGATAATACGCCCACGGCTATAGTGGATAAGACCTGCATCCTGAAGTTTGCCAGCGGCAGCGGTCACACATTCACGGCGTACACCGAGCATGTCAGCGATAACTTCCTGGGTCATATCGATCTGATTGCCACCCAGAAGATCCAGACTCAGCAGCAGCCAACGACACAGCTGTTGATCGGCGTGATGGTGGCGGTTGCAGACGACGCTCTGCGCAATTTGGGTCATGAGTGCTTGCACATAAGCCAGCGACAGTTGCAACAGGTTTTCGCTCTGTTCCAGCTCCCAGGTAAAACTGGCGGCTGGCAGGCGGTAGGCGAAGCCCTTGCTTTGTACAACGGCTTCGTAGCTGGAGTGTATCCCACCCAGTACCAGCGGAATACCGACGAAGCCATCTTTGCCTGTCATTGCCAGCCCGGCTGATGAGCCATCTTTGGTGGTGAATACTCTGGCTACGATCCCGGAGGTTAGAAAATAGACATACTCCAGCTTTTCACCCGCCTTAAACAGCACCTGACCCACCTTCAGGGGTACCCGCTCAAGGTCATGGAGTAGACGGGAGTAGTCAGCATCATCCAGGGTTGCCAGAATGCGATTCTGTTTAGGATCATCCACTGTGTCAGGTGTTGCATTCATACTGTTCCCCGCTAATTGAGGCGGATAAGATTATACAACCAAGCGTGATCCGCGTTATCTAGAATACTCCAGAAAAGATCGACATAATACGACTGTTTAATGCCGGTGATCATTAAGGTCCCCGGCAGGAGACCTTAACAGTTGTTTACTTGACTTGCATATCGTTTTTGACCGATTTTACCCCTTCAACATTCCGGGTAACCCGAACCGCCCTGTTAATTTCTGTTTGTGAACTGACAAAACCGCTCAGTTGCACCACGCCGTCGAAGGTTTCAACATTAATTTCGTTGACCCTAAGCTCCGGATCTTCGAGTATGGTCGCCTTAACACGGGTGGTAATCGTCGTATCATCGATATAGGCGCCTACCGTTTGCTGCTTTTCCGGTGCGGCACAACCTGCTAATAACAGCATAGAGAAGGCGAAAAAGATCGCTGCAGCATACTTGCTAAGATGTTTCATGATGAAATCTCCAGTTTTTACTTGTTAAGGCATTAGGTGAGTGGATCAAATTGATCTAATCAAACGTTGGTTTAGTTTAGTCTGTGCCAGTGATAGTCATCTGTACGCTAGCGCACATTTAGATTATTAGTGGGGTATCAGGTGGTAATGGGTGACAGGTATATCGGCGGTTGATAGTACCTTGGTTTGGTGTGCCGGTAGTCTTAAGTCCTCTTCTGAATCCACGATAGCGTCAATGGCTATGCGCACGGTTGAGGAGGTCACCGAACCGAATACCGTGGCAAATGAGACATCAGCCGCATCTCTACCGGTTCCAAGCCGCATCAGTCCCATGGTTGGGCATAAGCCACTCGGATCAAAAAGATACCAGCGGCCACTGAGATATACCTCAACATAGGCATGGAAATCTGGGGGTCCCAGCGCCGGATCAGAGCCATAGTCGATACCGGAGACAAATCGAGCCGGAATATTCAACGCGCGGCACAGGGTAATCATCAGGTGGGTAAAGTCACGACACACGCCTGCTTGATCGGCCAGAGTGTCGATGGCGGAGGTACTTTCCGCTGAGCTGCCAGAGGTGAACCTGGTGCGTTGATTGACCCAATCCTTGATGGCAAGTACACGCGCATAGCCTGGTACCATGTTGCCGAACTCCTTATTAGCGAGTTCCCGCATACGGTCTGACTGGCAATACCGGCTTGGGTAAATATAGCTGATGACATCCAGTGGCAGATCACCGACTTCAACTTCTTCTAAATCATCAGGTTCTGCTTCGATATGCACCAGGTCCACCACACCTTCATAGCGAACATTGAGTGGTCCGGCATGGCCTCGTAAACGCATATAGCGTGTGCCATCTGCCTGATGACTATAAACTTGTGCTGCGCCGACTGGTTTATAGTCACCGACTCGCTGACAAGCTGCTGGCACTGGGTAATGGCCGGGTGAATATTGAATATAAAATCACAAGATTCATCCAGTACCTCGTACGCCAGTTCAATAGAAAATTCCAATCTCACCATGTTAGGGCTCACTTGAGTAAAGAGTTCACTGTGTAAATAGTGCAATGACGAATAGATGGTTAGCGAATATGTGTTTCGGTGAAGAGTTTCACTTGTTTTTCAGCTTCTTCACGGGTGATGTTGTACTTTTCTTCTATCAGACCAACCAGCTTCTGGTGATGTCCTGACGTTTGCATCAACTGATCATCAGTAAGTTTGCCCCAGGCAATTTTGGCCGCGCCCATATGCTGTTTCCATTGAGCGGAGAGCATATTCATCGTATTTTCTGAAGTTGTCATGTTAACCTCTGCAGGTGGTGCTCTTCTGGCGACGCCAGTTTGTAGAACCACTATAAGATTATAGGATAAAACCCTGCGTTGCTCCGGTCAGTGCGTTATCGCGCTTATTGGGCAACAAGGTGCATGAGCGTAGCACCTGAAGACCGACCAGCATAAAACTTGTGGCATACACTAGAGATGATCAGAGCTATCATTTTGTCAGGTTGCTCTCGGTATCTTCGAACTGTGCAAGATCTGAGTTCGCGCCATATGTGGAAGGGTGCTATTCTCATTAGTAAATGTATCAGCGCGACTAGCCGCAAAGTTGCAGCCAGTCTGGTTATGGAGGTGCCTGCGCCATGTCTAAGGTTATTGCCGTATTGGTTGAGAGGGACATCCATCATGCTCTATACAGTCATTTTGTAATAAGGGCCCTCCAGCTTGATTAAGCTGCCAGACCACCGGGATATCAGCAAGCTGGCCTGCGGATGCTGAGCCTGGACAGGTTTCGTTTTGTTTTCAGTCGTATCAAAGAGCGTTTGTGGGTCAAGCCACTGGTAGTTTGTGTGTTTTCGGTTGGTGGTACATTCCTCGCTATGTTAGCTGATGATGCAGGATTATCCAGAGTGTTGCCCGAGGTCACTCAGGGGTCAGTGGAGTCGTTGTTGTCTATCATGGCATCCAGCATGCTGGTGATTGCGACCTTCGCCGTAGGCTCCATGGTTGCGGCTTATGCATCCGCCAGTACGGGTGCTACCCCTCGCTCCTTGCCTTTGGTATTTGCTGATGACGTTACTCAAAACGCCTTATCTGTGTTTATCGGTGCTTTCATCTTCAGTATTGTTTCTCTGATAGCCGTCAAGAACGACTTATTCGACTCGGCAGGCTTGTTTGCGATTTTCGTGCTGACTCTTCTGGTATTCACTATTGTCATCGTCACCTTTGTGCGCTGGGTGGACAAAATTGCCCGGCTGGGCCGGGTAGTCAACACTATTGAGAAAACGGAAAGTGCTGCTGCTGACGCCCTGGATCGCCGCCGACATGCACCCACGCTGGGCGCTTTGGCAGCCTCATCGCACCAGGCCAGTAGCAAGGGGGTTCTGGTAAGTTCGTCAAGGGTTGGGTATGTACAGCATATTGACCTGGAGACGTTACAATCCTGCGCTGAAACGCTTAATTGCTATGTTATGGTATTAGCCGTGCCTGGCACCTTTGTAAGTGCAGGACGTCCGTTGTTGAGTATTGAAGGGCACCTTGAGGCTGTGATACGTTCAAGCCAGATGCTTTTTCGAACGCCTTCACTGTTCGCTCAAATCGTACTTTTGAAGACGATCCCCGTCTTGGACTACTTGCGTTGTCCGAAATCGCCGATAAGGCACTATCACCGGGTATTAATGACCCTGGAACCGCTATCAATGTCATTGGCACATTGATACGACTGTTTACGCTTTGGCAATCACCTCTGGAAAACGACAAATTACCCGAGACTATCTATGATCGCGTAGTGGTTCCCGAGCTCGTGATTGAGGACTTGTTTGATGATGCCTTTACAGCGATTGCCCGCGATGGTGCCGCGATGGTTGAGGTTTCTATCCGTCTGCAGAAAGCTTTCTGCACTTTGGCTGAAGCGGGTGATCCTGCGATGACTGCGGCCGCCAGAAAACATTCACGTATGGCACTGGCACGCTCAGAACGCGCTATGTTACTCTCGGATGATATCGATGCTGTGCGTAGAGTGGCTAATCGCCTGGCAGACAGTAGTGTGACAGCTTGACCTTGGGGATCGATCCGTAGCGGGGAATAGTGCATCTGTATAAGCGAAAAAGGCAGATCAGTAAGTAACTGATCTGCCTTCTTAAAATTTGGTAGCGGGGACAGGATTTGAACCTATGACCTTCGGGTTATGAGCCCGACGAGCTACCAGACTGCTCCACCCCGCATCAACGTGGGACGAATATTACAGAGAAGGGCTTTTACTGTCAAGCGTTTATTGCGCAGTTGCAAAACTATTCTTCTCTTTGGCGTAATATTGCATGTTTCTGGCATTCCAGGATGAAGCGGGATAACAGGCGTTCATCCATGGTACTCATGTCTTGTAACTCGCCACCATAACTGCCTGTCAGGGTTCTAATCAGATCTACCTTGCAGTAGATGGTGAAATCGCGCTCACCCAGGGTAAAGTTAAGCTGGGCATCATAGCATCCGGACTTGAGTTCATGTTCACTGAGAAAAGCCACACCATTGGCTGACAGGTCTTCCAGATCAACCAGGTCGCCATTTACCCGCAGGCTGACCGGGTCATCCTGTACTGGGGTCATACGAAAGGCTCTGCGGCCGCGGTCTGTGATTCCCGGAAGTGAGATTAGTGGTTTCATCTTGGTAACTCCGTCCGTTCAAGGACAAACTCTAAGCGTCGGTTGGCCGCTCTGTTTTCTTCAGTAGTGTTGGGCAGTAGCGGCATGGAGTCGCCGTATCCACTGGCAACAACACGCTGTGGAGACAGTCCTCCCTCAATAAGAAAGCGTAGTACAGCGGTGGCACGAAAGGCGGATAGTTCCCAGTTGGAGGGAAAGCGTTCAGTGTCAACAGGCTGATCATCCGTATGTCCTTGAACTTCGAGTTTGAAGCCCGGGTTATCCAGGACCACCTCAAGAACACTGTCGAGCAGAGGCATCATTGAACGTCGAATTTCGACGGAGCCTGGTTCAAACATGACGGCGGCATTGACTTTCAGGTTGAGTTTTCCATCCAGTGGTGAGCCGATCTCAACCCAACTGCCCATATCTTTTTCAGCCAGAGATCCTTCGATATCGGTAACGATTTCTTCAAGTTCGGCATTGATGGAGTCCACCAGGGCTTGCTGGAAGCGCATCTGATCGGCCAGTTCTGCATTGCGGTTAATCATGGCCGGATCATTGAGGTCGGGTATACGTGTGGTTTCGGCAGCCGGTTCCAGTAACGGAATCAGGCTGGAGGGGGCAGAGTCGCGAGATAGGGCGATATTCAGTGATTTGGCGGCCTCTTCGAAGGCTTCATGTTCGACACTGGACATGGAAAATAACAGCACAAAAAACACCAGAAGCAAGGTCATCAGGTCAGCAAAGGTGGTAATCCAGCCAGGACCTTCGTTGTCTTCCAGTAGCTGCTGCTTGCGGCTCATGCCTTCTTATCCTGCGGCTTGGCTTTCTCCGCTGCTTTGGCTGGCTCCTGTGCTTTGTTTTGCTTGCCTGCACGTAGCGGTTTGCGTGAGGCTTCTGGTAGATAAGAAGACAATTGCTCATACACATGTGCGTAGTGGTCATTGGTTAGAATGCTGATGCAGCCTTCGCGGATGATTTCCAGATTGGTGACTTCAGCGAGTGTTCTGGCGCGCAGCTTTCCGGCAATAGGTAGAAATACCACGGTTGCCAATAGTGAACCATAGAAAGTGGTCAGTAGCGCAATGGCCATGGCCGGTCCAATGGTTTCCGGATCCTGAAGGGCGCTGAGCATCTGAATCAGGCCGATCAATGTGCCCAGCATACCAAACGCAGGGGCATACATGGCCATCTTGCGAAAAACGTCCTGTACCGTGAAGTGTCGGCCTATCAACGAGTCGATTTCATTTTGCAGGGTGTTGCGAATAACCTGCTCCGAAGCGGCTTCTGCAAGCAGGTTGGAGGCGCGTTGTAAAACCCTCGAGTTGGTTTCTATATCGCCTAGCATCAACAGGCCATGGCGGTGACTGATACGGCTCAGCTCCAGCATGGTATCGATCATTTCCTGGGCATTGGTTTTGTCCCGAGTGAATACGAACCAGGCTGCGCGGAAGGCGTTCAGGACATCTTTGAATTGCACAGTTAGCAAGGTAGCCGCAATGGTACCACCGGCTACAATCATCAGGCCTGGAATATTGACAAAAACATCTGGGTTGCCGCCCAGAAAGATGGCAATAATAATCAGGGCGAAGCCTGAAATAATCCCTAGTAATGATGCAAAATCCATAGCCGGTCTCTGTTGTTTAATGATCAGCAACCGAGTATAGCAATACTCGACTGGTGTTCAGTAAGTTTCAATGTAACGCATTCGGTAGTGCCAGGGTGAAGGCGGGAATCGGGGCGATAAATTCACCAGTTTCATCGGTCATCATACAATAATGTCCCTGCATACTGCCGACCTCGGTTGGCAGTACGGTGCCACTGGTATAGCTGTAGCTTTGGCCAGGTTCTATAGTGGGTTGCTCACCGACCACACCTTCACCGGTGACTTCCTGTATTTGCTCGTTGCCATCAGTGATAACCCAGCGGCGGCTGATCAACTGAACCGGAATGGGGTTCTGGTTGGTGATGGTAATGTGATAAGAAAAAACATAGCGGTGTGCATCCGGGTCAGACTGCTCATGCAGGTAAGCGGTGGCGATAGAAATGTGCATGTTTTCACCCATAGATTTACTATTCATAAACGCTGGTTATTCCTTTTCTTGGTCACATAGAAAGTCACTGATGCGGATAAATTCCTGCAGTGTCAGGCGCTCGGGACGTTCTCCCGGATTAATCTCAAGTGATTCGAGTGCTTCAGCACTGATCAGCTCTTTCAGGTTATTACGCAGTGTTTTGCGGCGCTGATTAAAAGCCGTTCTAACCACAGACTGTAACTGATCCACATCTTTGGCCACCAGGGGTAGCTGCTTATGGGGTGTCAGGCGCACGATAGCGGAGTCAACCTTTGGGACTGGATTAAAGGCCTCTGGTGGTACCAGAAACAGGTTTTCAACCTGGCAATAATATTGTGACATGATGCTCAGTCGACCATAGTGCTTCTCGCCAGCTTTGGCTGCCAGGCGTTCCACCACCTCTTTCTGTAGCATAAAGTGCATATCAGCTATGTGTTGATTATAGCTTAGCAGGTGAAAAATCAGCTGTGTGGAAATATTGTAAGGCAGGTTGCCGACGATACGCAGTGGACGTTGATCATCACATAGTGAGGTGTAGTCAAATTTCATCGCATCGGCTTGATGGACGCGAAAATGCTCAGCATAGTTAAAAAACTTGGTGCGCAGAATCGGTACCAGATCACGATCCAGTTCGATGGCATCAAGATCACCGGCTGCGTTGAGAATTTCTTCTGTCAGTGCGCCCAGTCCCGGACCAATTTCCACCAGGTGGTCAGTGGGGCGGGGGGATATGGCGCGGATAATACGCTGAATAACACCCTGATCCTGAAGAAAATTCTGACCAAAACGTTTGCGGGCTTTGTGGCCTACCGGTTTTTTACTCATGAGTTCCTAAGCTGTGTCTGATGCTGAATGGCGAGCTGAGGCCATCTGTGCAGCATAATTAATGGCAGTAATCAGGCTGCCGGTATCGGCCTTGCCACTACCGGCCAGGTCAAATGCGGTACCATGATCGACTGATGTACGGATAATCGGTAGCCCCAGGGTAATGTTAACAGCTTGGCCAAAGCCCTTGTACTTGAGCACGGGTAATCCCTGATCGTGATACATGGCGAGCACGGCATCGGCCTGGCTGAGATACTTCTCGTTGAACAGGGTGTCGGCTGGTAAGGGCCCCTGAATCAGCTCACCACGTTGGCGAAACGCATCTAATACCGGGGTGATGGTGGTCAGCTCCTCATCGCCCAGGTGTCCACCTTCTCCGGCATGGGGGTTAAGTCCGGCAACCAGTAAACGTGGCTGGGAAATGCCAAATTTCTGGCGTAAATCCTGTAACAAGATACTGATAACATCTTCCAGCAGGGGGCGGGTAATGGCATCGGCTACAGCTCTCAGTGGCAGGTGAGTAGTCGCCAGGGCCACTTTTAACCCCTCTGTGGCCAGCATCATGACCACCTTGGGGGTGCCGGTCAGAGCTTCCAGAAACTCGGTGTGTCCGGTGAAAGGGAAGCCTGCATCATTGATGATGCCTTTGTGAACCGGTGCGGTGATCAGTGCATCCAGTTTACCTTGCTGGCAGTGCTGTGTGGCCAGTGTCAGTGTTTCCAGGACATAATGGGCATTACGAACATCAGGTGTGCCTGCCTTGGCTGGAACACTCATGGATACAGGATAAACCAATAGCTCTCCTGGTTGCATCAGCCTGTTGTCCTGTTCCCCTTGCCACTCGCTTAGCAGCAAGGGCAGGCCCAGCTCTTCAGCGCGTGTGCGCAGTAGAGTGGGATCGGCGAAAACAATCAGCTGGTGTGGCCAGGCTGTTTGCGCGAGTTGCACACACAGGTCCGGACCTATACCAGCGGGTTCACCTGGAGTGACTGCAAAGCGTAGCAAAACCACTGGGCGTGTTATCCTGGATTCCGGATTTCAACATAGGCTTGTGAGCGTAATTCCCGTAGCCAGTTATCCAGTTCTTCATTATATTTGCGTTGACTGATGGTATTTCGAGCCATGTTTTCCATCATTTCGGCAGACATATCTTGTGTGCGACGGTCTCTGACCCAGAGTACATGCCAGCCAAAGCGTGATTCGAAGGGCTCGGATATCTGGTCAACGGCCGTACTGCTCATGACCTGCTCAAATTCCGGTACCATCTGGCCTTCCTGAGTCCAGCCCAGATCCCCGCCTTGTGATCCGCTGCCTGGATCATCACTGTAGCGGCGTGCCAGATTTTCAAAGGGCTGGCCATCACGGATTCGGCTAGCCAGATCGTATGCCAGGGTACGCGTTTGCTCGTCTGAGCGAATTTCATTCGGTGTGAGTAGAATGTGGCTGACCAGTGTTTGCTCGACCAGGGTTACGTCTCCACCACGGCGGTCTCTAACCTGAAGAATGTGAAATCCACCCGGTGTGCGTATCGGACGACTGATATCACCGGGTTGCAAGTTTGCGATTGCAGCCGCCAATGTTTCCGGCAGTTCACTCTGATTACGCCAGCCCAGATCACCACCGTTGAGTGCATTGGGGGCGTTGGATACAGACACCGCCGTGTCCGCAAACTCTGCACCATCTGTCAGTGTGGCATAGATCTCCTCCGCTTTACGCTCGGCTTCCTGAATTATATCGGGTGAGGCTTGAGAGGGGAGTGCAATCAGAATGTTGCTCAGCAGAAACTCAGCTTGGCGTTGTTGGGCCGCATCTGAGTTAAGAAAATTGCGAATTTCCTGTTCTGATACCTGTATGCGGCGGTTGACATTGCTTTGTTGCACCTGGCTAACTAAAAGTTCGCGACGAATCTGCTCCCGAGCTTGCGCATAATCCTGCCCTTCGGCAATCAGTGCTTCACGAAACTCTGGCAGAGTCAGCCCATTCTGAGCCGCAATGGCTTCCAGTGTTTCATTCAGTTGACGGTCGGAGATACGTAACCCTTGTATTTCGGCTATCTGCAGCTGCAGGCTGTCCAGAATCAGACGGTCCAGCACTTGCTGGCGCAATACATCGGCGGGCGGTACTTGTACTCCCTGACCCTGAATCTGTTCGGTTATTAGTCGGGTGCGCTGGTCCAGCTCACTTTTCATAATAATATCGTCGTTAACGACGGCGACAATTCTGTCCAGCTGCTGTGCCTGCGTGTGCAGTGAAAACAAAGCTACCAGCACAAAGGTCAGTACAGACTGATCAGCCATTTATCAGAAGTTATCATGATCTTTCTCTCTAAAACCGGTTATTTCTTCAATGAGGCTACGACCACCGTCGTCACCAAACGAACCCAAACCGCGTAGGATAAACTGTAAAAACACACCGCGGTCATATTCTGCTGTGGAACCACGGGTATTGGACGATTTCAGCCATTCTCTGGCTGTCAGACGCATTTTCCAGCAACAGGTTCCGTATTCCAGCCCCAACAGGCTATCCAATCGCTGCCGATTGGCTATGTCGTGTTGCCAGCGCCCTATAACACCCCACTGTGGGTTGATCTGGTTTCTGAAAGCTATGTCCGATTGACGTGTTCTTTCTCCCCCGGCAATGGCTGAGTTAACTCTGTCACGGTAACTGAAATAGAACATGTTTTCATCATCAGGTTGCCAGGTTAGCCGATAGTTCTGCTCTTCCAGGCTGAAGCTGTCACGATCAATTTCAGAGTCGTGACGTAAGCGAAGTGCCGGGGTGATATTCCACTGCGCCAGTAATGCCAGGTTGGAGCTGGACTCATCACCGTTAATATCGCCTGGGCGCAGATCATTGCCTTGCCTGTCTGTGGCGTAATAGGCTTGAGCGACAGCAAGGCGGGCTTTCTCAAAGCCGCGTTGATCATAGAGGCTGAAGACACGCTATTGTTGCTTGTGATGTGGCTGAAACCCGGTCATTACCACTCCAGCCATAGCGATCAAACAGATTGTTGTAGCTGAAGCTTAATTGTGATGTATCAAAATAGCGGAAACTATCAAGCGTTGGCTGTTGGTTGTTTTTTTCCACATGCAGCAGCATCAAACGTGGTTCAAGTGATTGAGAGTAGTCACTATCAGCAAGGGTGAAGTCCCTATCGAAGTAAAGACCTGAGTCAATGCTGGCGATACCCGCCGTGACCGAGTCAGGGATGTTTGAGGTATCGGCCCCTGTTGGGAAGTCAAAATCGTAGTTGCTGTGCCACAGGGTCAGTTCGGAGTTCATAAAGCCCCAGGGGCGGCTGTTACGATGTGTTATCGAAGGCCTGAAGTGCACGCGCTGGGCATCTGTGCGGAGAATGTCTGCTGAGTTGCTAAAAAAATCTTTTCGATCACGCTCAAAACGTACATATTCTGCCGAATAGCTCAGTGCTGCTTTCTCGCTTAGGCTTTCATTCCCGGTTAGCAAGAGTTGTGGTGTGCGTTGATAGGGCGATGAAACGTTATCATTGATGGTCTGGTATTGATGCAGGTTGGCGAGAAATTGCCAGCCATCTCCCAGGTAACGTAGCTGCCCGCGTTGATTCAAATGGTCTTCACGCTGAATTTCCAGTGAGGTTCCCAGATCGGAAAAATAGTTATTATCACTCACTTTAGTGAAATCAATCTGGCTTTCCCAGCGATCACCGGGTGTGCTTGATGATTGAAGCCTGCCAACCAGCGGTTTTCACCATCCAGCTTATCATCACCAGACAAGTAGCCAAGGCTCAACATGTTGTGAGACCAGTCATTCATGTATCTGAGTTCATTTTCCAGCAGTAAGCCGCGCTTCTCGATGTAGCGAAGTGTCAATGTGTCGTCGATATTGGGCGCTATATTAAAGTAGTAGGGAATGCTGAAGTCCAAACCATCACTTTTGGAAATCCCGATACTGGGGTACAGAAAACCGGATTGGCGCCGACTGTCGATCGGAAAACGGAACCAGGGCATATAGAACACAGGTATGTCTGCAACTCTGAAAGTGGCATGTGTGGCTATACCATAGCCCTTGTCAGGATGGAGTACTATATTGCCTGATCCGATTGACCAGGCGTTATTGCCAGGTTCGCAGTAGGTGACAGCACCTGATTCCAGACGTATGCGGTTGTCATCATAGCGTGTGATAGTTGTTGCCGATCCTCGCAGATGTTCTGCATGCACAATATATTCAGATGCATAAAAACTGGATACACCGGTGTTAAAGTTGGTCTCTGCGCGCTGTCCGACCAGGAGTAGTCCAGGCTCTCTAAAGGTGACATCACCTTCTAGAAATGCGGTATTGGCTTCATTATCTACTTCGCCATAGCGGCTGGTGAACAGGCGACTTCCCTGCTGTAGTTTAACCCCACCTGTCAGGCGAGCCAGACCGCTTTGCAGGTCAGCACTGGAAAGGTCCGCCTCAGCATAAACAGCTTGTTCGCCTGGCGTCAGTTCACTTTGCAGGTAATCAATATCCGGTTCGACGTAGCGCCCGCTACATACAGCGGCCTCATTACTGGAGTAAGGGTACCAATCAAGGTGGGCATAGGGATTATTTATTAACAGCCCGGAAGCACCGGGTTGGGCTGCATTGAATCGACCCAGCTCGGCTACACTGACAGCCTGGCGATTACCTGGCGCACAAGACCAGTTGCCATCGGCGCCAATTGTACAGTCCCAGGCATCAGCTGAGCGAGCGCGAGCCGTTTGCTCAGTGGTTATCGATCTGCCTGGTTGACTTGCTTCAGGGGCTGGTGAGGCTGATTCTGCCGGAAAGGTTCGGGCCGTATCGGGCTCAGGTGTTAGTGTGGTTAATTCTGATTCAGGTGGACTTACGGGGTCACGCGGACTGATGGGCTCAGCTGATCTGTCTGGAACTGGAGCTGGAGTTGGAGCCGAAGTTGGAGTTGGCTCTGGTGTTGATACCCTGCGTGGCTCAGGTGTCAAAGGTTCTGCCGACTGAGCATCCATAAGAAGTTCATTAACTTCACAGTCCCATTCACCATTAGGCAGCAGGTTACATACCCACAGGCGCTCATCCGTTTGTGCCGCCACCAGGGGGCGCGCAGAGGATAGCTGCCACAGCAAGGGTTAGTTGATAAGCGCTATGTTTTTTAAAAGGCATCAGGTCGCAGTCCGGTAGCGAGTCAGGCAGAGTTTCTTGCTGCCCGTGAGTCTAGTACTATTAAGCACTGCATAATAAAGCATTAACTAGGGCAAGTGCTAGAGGACAACGAATGGGAAGGCGACAACTGGCGCTGAAAAACTGGGTAGCTGAACAAATAACAGGCTCTGGTTTGGAGCTTAATACAGATTTTAGACTGGAAATGGTGGCGGGTGATGCCAGTTTCAGACGTTATTTCAGAGTGAGAGCCCAGAATCAGTCTGTTATTGTGATGGATGCTCCACCTGAGCATGAGGACTGCGGGCCTTTTGTTGCTATTGCACAGCAGTGGCTTGCTGCAGGTGTACGAGTGCCGAAACTTCTGGCCCAGGATCTGCAACAAGGGTTTCTGCTGCTGGAAGATTTTGGTGATCAACTGCTGCATAGCGGGCTCAATAAAGATAGCGCTGACCCGTTATACGCCTTGGCTTTTACCGAATTGCTAAAAATTCAGCAGATTTCCGCAGCTGGACTGCCACTTTATGATGAAGCGTTGCTCGGCAGGGAAATGCACTTGTTTCGGGAATGGTTTTTAGC